>NZ_JAMYOZ010000007.1:0-231189 GCF_040320095.1 Mesorhizobium sp. M0800 | reverse complement strand
CGCGGCGCGCGGGGCGCGCGGGGCCCGCACCCACCCGCCCGCCGCGGTGGCGGGGGGGGGGCGGGCCGTGGCCCCCCGTGGCCCCGGCCCGCCGGTCTGGGTCCATGGCGACGTTGCCTCGGGCAATCTGCTCGTCGAAGATGGCAAACTGTGCGCGGTCGTCGATTTCGGCAGCTCGGCTATCGGCGATCCTGCCTGTGACCTGGTGATCGCGTGGACGGAATTTTACGGCGAGAGCCGCCAGGCGTTCCGCGCCGCCATTGCCCTTGACGAGCACAGCTGGGCGCGCGCACGGGGCTGGGCGTTGTGGAAGGCGCTGATCGTCGCTTCGGGACATGACGGCAACCAGCGCGAGGCGGAAAAATCGTGGCGGGTCATCAATGAGGTGCTGGCGGATCACACAAACAGTCGGAGCGGGAAGGCTAATTCAGTCTGAACGCGTCCCGCTCTAATAACGAAAGCATTACTGCCCGCCCATCTCCTTCCTGAACGTATCGAAATCGACCTGCATGCCGTTGAAGATGGTGCTCCAATGGCGGGTCAGCGCTGAAACGGCGACCGCCTCCTGGATCTCCTCGTCGGTGGCGCCGGCGCGCTTGGCGTCCTGCGTGTCCGACCAGATACAGTAGTTGCACGGGATTTGCGCCGCCACCGCCAGCGAGATCAGCGACTTGACTTCGGCGGCAGCGCCGTCTTGTCGCTGAGCTGGATGGCCTTGACCTCGGCCCATGCACCGGGCAGACCGGCTTTCGGGAACTGCTTTACGAAACCGGGCACCCCGCCCATGGTCGACTGGATGTCCTTGACGGTCGCGTCATACTCATCGGCATAAGAAGGAGCTGCAGCCAGGGTCAGCACACAGGTGGCGGCGAGCAGGAAGGCGCGGCGGATGGAAGAATGCGTTGATGAAAGAGTACGATAGGCAGACATGACATTCTCCTCTGGCGTTTGTTGGCCTTACGGTGTAAGGTAGCGTCGAAAATGAACCTTACAGCGTAAGTTGTCAAGCGGCACCATGGACACATCGATCAAAAAAAAGCGACCGCGCGGCCGGCTGTCTCGCGAGATGATCAAGGATGCCGCTTTGAAGGTGATCGAGAGCGAGGGCCTCGCCGGGTTTTCGATGCGCAAGCTGGCGGCAGAACTTGGCTGCGAAGCCATGAGCATCTATCACCACTTTCCTTCGGTGGCGCATCTCTTCGAAGCCTTGGTGGATCGGCTGATCGGCTCCCTCGAAATGCCCGACGCGGACCTCCCTTGGCGACAAAGGTTACGCATTGCCGTGCAGGATTTCCGCCGCGTCGCGCGTGAGCACCCGGCCTTTGCCACGTTCCTTGTAACCTACCGGATGAATTCGCCGACCTGTCTCACTTGGCTGAACGGCATCCTTGGCCTGTTCGAGGCCGGCGGCTTCGGACCGGAACTGGGTGCGCGGCTGTTCCGCACCACCGGCTATTATCTGATGGGTGCCATCCTCGACGAGACTGCCGGCTATGCAACGGGACCTTCGGCCGTGACCATCGTCAGCGACGAGCAACTGGCGCAGGATTTTCCAAAAGTAGCTGCGGCCGGGCGTTATTTCGGCACCGCCGAATTCGACCGGACGTTTGATCTCGGCCTTGACATGCTCCTGGACGAAATGGAGAACGCCCGCGACTGCGCCAGCGCGCCGAACACCGGGTCTTGACGTCATGCGCTCCCTGTTCGCCCTGATACTGCTCATCGGTACCGGCATCGGCGTCGTCTATCCCTGGGCGATGACCAATTTCTCCGGCCGTGAGATCGGCACCTGGCGGGTTTACGACCAGGGCCGGTTCAAGCCGGTGACCGTGCCCCTGAGCGCACGCGACCGGCCGCTACGCGTGCTGGTCGACCTTACGGCAAGAGCCGAGCGCATCGTCTCGCAGCAGCGCACCGTGTTGACCCTCACTGCCGCCACCGGCGGCAGGACGGTGCTCGCCTCGACGCTGCAGTTCAATCACTCCGACAATCCGCGCCAGGTCAGCCCGCAACTGCCGGACAGGATCTTTCGCGACGAGGCCGGCCTGATCCCGACCGTTACCCCTGGTTCCTACATCTTCACCGTCGGTCCGGGCGACGCCGAAGGCATTCCGATGCGGGCCGTCGATCTCGTCCTGCGCTCGGGTGCCGGCGAGGTCGACCGCCGGGCGCGCCCGGTCGGTTTTTCCCTGATGGCGGCCGGCCTGGTCGGGATGGTGCTGGCATTCCGTTTCGGCGGCGGCCGTCGGCCGGAAAATCCGAACTCGCAGCCGCCACCGCCGCGCTGGGGCAGGGGCTCCAATTGAACTATCGTCATGCCTACCATGCCGGGAACTTCGCCGACATCGTCAAGCATGTCGTGCTCAGCCGGCTGATCGAATATCTGAAGCAGAAGGACAAGGCGTTTCGGGTCATCGACACCCATGCCGGCATCGGCCGCTACGATCTGTCCTCGACCGAAGCGCAAAAGACTGGCGAATGGCAAGGCGGCATCGGCCGGCTGGTCGACGCCGCACTCGATGCGCCGGCGGTGGCACTGCTGGCGCCGTATCTTGAAGCCGTACGTTCGCTCAATCCGGACGGCGGCGTGAAAAAATATCCGGGTTCGCCGTTGATCGCCCGGCACCTGATGCGCAAGCAGGACCGGCTGTCGGCGGTCGAGCTGCATCCTAAGGATGCCGCCAGGCTGAAGTCGCTGTTCGACGGTGACTTCCAGACCCGCGTGATCGAACTCGACGGCTGGCTGGCGCTCGGCGCGCATCTGCCGCCAAAGGAAAAGCGCGGCCTCGTGCTCATCGATCCGCCTTTCGAGGAAGAGGGCGAGTTCGGTCGCTTGGTCGACGGGCTGCAAAGAGCCCATCGGCGCTGGCCAGGAGGGATTTACGCGCTGTGGTATCCGCTCAAGGACCGCAGGGCGGTCGCCGCCTTCCGCAAGGCGCTGAAGCAGACGGGCATTTCGAAGCTGCTCGACATCGGTTTTGAGATCAGGCCGGCCGCCGTCGAGCCGAGCCTCGACGGCTGCGGCATGGTGGTGGTCAATCCGCCCTTCACGCTGGAAGGCGAGTTACGGACGCTGCTGCCGGCGCTGCACCGGCTGCTTGCTGTCGAGAAGCCGTCGCACTGGACGCTGGACTGGCTGGCGGGAGAGTAGTTTGCGGCGCGGCCCTGCCGTTTCGTCAGCGCAACCATCGTCACCACAACCACGGTCGCTACAACCGCTTGACCGCGCGTCAGCGAATCCGCACAGTGCGCGCAGTCGACCTTGAGAGGCTGCCATGACTCGCTTCGCCCAATCCGCCCTTGCCGCACTGCTCGCCTTTTGCACGCCGCTGGCCGCGCCTCTTGGCGGCACCCAGGCAGTCCAGGCGGCCGACCTTGCAATCTATACCGACGAGGATAGCGGCGTCTGCGGCGAGGCCTGGGTGCTGAACAAGATCACCGACCGCTTCTCCTATCAGGTGCATCACGTGCCGCATCTGCCCGACGTGCAGATCGTCGACTTCCAGCGTATCCACCAGCATCGCTATCTGCCGGCCGACGACATCTGGCCGATCGGCCGCCGTTATTGCGGCGCCACCGTCAGCCTCTCCGACGGCGGCGCCCGCACCATCTGGTACCTGATCGAGGAAGGCCAGGGTTTTGCCTCGATCGGCGACAATGTCGAATTCTGCGTCTCGGGCTTCGACCGCTGGATGGTCTACAACGGCCGCTGCCGCGTCCTGCGCTGACCAGCGCCTTCCGATCCCGACGGATTGTTGCGTCACTTAGGTGGTCGAGAAAAGGAACACCTGACGGCCATCAGGATCACGGACGATCACACGTCTGCCCATAGCTGTCGCCTTGACGTCCGCAATGATTCCAAAGCCGTTGGCCTTGGCGGCAGAAGCAGCTTCATCTGCGTTGGCGACTTCGAAGCCGATCATCGTTCCCGCTCCTTCCGGCGTCGTTGCTTCTGCCGGATAGAGTTCGATCGCAAGCCCTTCACCTTGGAACACGAAATGTATCGGACCGGAGCCATGCTGCTCTTGCCTGAAGACAATTCCGAAATTCGCGTAGAAAGCCGCGGCTGATCTGGGATCAGCCGCAAACCATGTGACAAATGTCAAGCTCGGCAAGGAGGACATTCATACCTCTCTGGTGTTGAGGGTCCAAGGTCGGACGAGGTTGCGAAAATCGTAGACTTCCATGCATGTCAACCCCAACCGACCACATCGATCACTTTGCGGGGAAACAGCACTACATGGATTCGTTTGTTTATACTGTTGCTCTCGGCGCGGTCGTTGCAGGCTTCGTCCAGGGGCTTTCCGGGTTCGCTTTCAGCCTGGTTGCCATGTCGATTTGGGTTTGGACCGTGGAGCCCCAGCTTGCTGCCGCCATGGCGGTCTTTGGGGCGCTCACCGGCCAGATCATCGCCGCCGTCACCGTCCGCAGGGGCTTCGACCTCAAGCTTCTGCTGTCATTCCTGATCGGGGGGATCATCGGGATTCCGGTCGGTGTCGCCATCCTGCCCTTGCTGGATGTGCAGTTGTTCAAGCTGGTCTTCGGCGCGCTGCTGGTCGTTTGGTGTCCCTTGATGCTCTTTGCGCGTCGCCTCCCTCCCATCACGGTCGGGGGTCCTGTTGCAGACGGTGCAATAGGTCTGGTCGGCGGCATCATGGGTGGACTTGGCGGCTTCACCGGCCCGGTTCCAACGCTGTGGTGCGTGCTGCGCCAATGGGAAAAGGACAGGCAGCGTATTGTCATCCAGAATTTCAACCTTGTGACCCTCTCCATGACGATGGCCGCCTATCTTGCGGCCGGAAAGATCAAGCTCGAAATGCTGCCGATGTTTGCCGTCGTCGCGCCGGCGATGTTGATACCGACACTCCTTGGCGCGAGACTCTACATCGGCGTTAGCGAGGCGACTTTTCGAAAGATCGTCCTCACACTCTTGGCCGCATCAGGTGCGGCATTGTTGGCATCGTCCTTGCCGCACCTCATAAGCCGGGTTTGAACGACACACAGAAATCCCGACTTCCGCCGTGCCATGCGCTATCGACCGATGCGGCCTGCTCCCGATAGGTAGGCGCAGATCAGGTCGACGAGTTGCTTTTGCAGCTCCGGCGCGGCGAGCATGTTCCGGCGTGCCGCATTGTGGATCACACCTTCGATCGCTGACGACAGCACGCGCGCCACGGTCTGCATGTCGGCGCCTTTCCTTGGCTTGCGATAAGTGGCGACAGCAGTCGCATAGTGATTGAGGTATTGCGCCTGGAACGAAGCATGGGCGGCCCTGGAGCCGCGATCGCCCGGCGCCTCGTCGAGCAGCACCTGGTGTAGTGTCGGGTGAATGCTGTGCGCCGCGATCATGCCGCGCACCAGCTCCTGCGCGAATTTCCTGAGCGGCTTTTGGTCTTCCGCCGAATCGCGAATGACCGACAGCACATGATCGAAGTGACGGCGCCGGACGGCAGCGAGCAGGGAAAGCTTGTCGGGAAAATACTGGTAGAGCGTGCCGATGCTTACACCTGCTGTCTCGGCAACCTTGTTGGTGGTGAAGCCGGCCCACCCCAGCCCGCTCAGAACATGAGCCGCCGCCTCGATGATCGCCTCGACGGTTGCCCTGGAACGCGCCTGACGCGGCTGTTTGCGCATGCGCGGATGCGGTTTTGCAATGCGAGTAGCCACGTTCGCCCATTCTCCTGAAAATATAAACAACATACTCGCATTTCCGGAAAAGGACACCGACCATGAATGCGCTCGCTCTGCTTCGCAGCCTGTTTGCCTATCAGGCCTGGGCCAATGACGAACTGCTGGACAAGCTCGCGAGTCTCGACCCGCATGTTCTCGGCAAGGAACGGCAGGCCGTGATACGGCTCGTCGATCACAGCCATGTGGTGTCGCGGATATTCTCGGCGCACCTGGTTGACGCAAGCCATGGCTACTCCGCCGACACCACCGAGGACACGCCGGCGTTCGACGAACTTCGCGCCGCGGTCGCAGCGACCGATCGCTGGTATCTCGATTATCTCGAAACCGTTTCGTCGAGGCAGCTGTCCGAGCCCGTCGCATTCGTGTTCACCGACGGGGATAAGGCATTGATGTCGCGACAGGAAATGCTGACCCACGTCGTACTGCACGGCGGCTATCATCGCGGTGAAGCGGCGCGCATCCTGGCGCAGATTTCCGTCATGCCGCCATGGGATACCTTCGCCGTCCATCTCCACAGGGCCGAGCCTTCGCGCCGGCTGCAGATGAGCCGTGAGCCGCTCGGCGCCTGAACGGCCAAGCGCTTTCGATCGCGGTCGGCTCGACCGGATCTATCGAACGATATCCTGTCCTTCAGAAATGCGAGCTGTCTGCTTACTTTCATCGCGTCGTGCAAGATAGTGCAGCGGCGAGCTCGTCGCGTTGCTTCCTACTTACCTGTAGTTTATCGTTTCGGACAAGACGAGGCGGGCGACCGCCTTCGCTCTTGACAATGTTCGCGCCGAGCGTCGGACGTTGAAGCGCAAAGCTGGTCGAAAAGGTCCTGAGCTTGACGAGAAGACCGGTCGAGATAGAGCGACCAGAATTTCTGTCGCAGAACTTCGCTGCGGGACACAAAGATTCGCAGCCGATTTTTGCGCCGGTAAAATGGTCGCGCGCTCGCCGTAACCGAAACTTAAGCTACACAAATCATTCTAATGCTTCGCTGGCTAGCAAGCCGCGAGTCAGATATGCAATGCGCGCCGGGTCAATAACGGCCGTCGGCACAACGGAAGGGGCATGATATGGCTAAGCAGTCATCCAAAGCGCCGGCATCCAAGGCACCGGCAAAGTCACCGGCAAAGAAAGCACCGGCAAAAGCAGCCGCGGCAAAGGCCGCAACTGCTGTGAAGAAAGCAGCACCCGCGGCCAAACCGAAGGCCGCTGCGCCTAAGGCAAAAGCAGCGCCGGCCAAAAAGCCGGCCGCTAAGGCCGCGGCAAAACCAGCCGTGAAGAAAGCAGCACCTGCCAAGGCAAAAGCAGCGCCGGCCAAGGCCAAGGCTGCACCGGCAAAGAAGGCGGCACCGGCCAAGAAGCCGACTGCAAAGGCCGTGGCGAAGCCCGCTGCGAAGAAGGCAGCACCGGCAAAGGCCGCCGCTGCGAAATCTTCTGCAGCAGTGAAGAAAGCAGCGCCCGCGGCCAAGCCGAAGGCAGCGCCCGCAAAGGCTAAGGCCAAGAAGTAGTCGCGGTCCTGCTGTCGCAGGGGACAGTACTCAAGACAGCCAGGGCGGGATGCCGGACAGGCGCCTCGCTTCTTGGTTGACAGTCGGGCAGGACCAGAAAGAGGCGGGAGGAAGACGTCTTTTCGCAGCTCCCAGGACTTCGCCATGCGGCGAAGTCCGGTGGGATTTTCGTGGCTGCCAAAACCAACCTTCGGTGCAAGGCCGAGTTGGTAGTTGCTCCGATCTGGATTGTCCGACCTGCTCGCGTCTGCCGCCCGCACCTCCGGCTCATCGCATCCGAACGCGAGACTATGGCTGCACGCCGGCGGCGCGGTTTTCCGCCTCTGGCCGTTGATGAACCCTGCATGATCGGTCAACAGTGCCACGCACGAGCCCCTGTCGGAATCGATTTTCGGTAAGGGTCATGCGCGAAGTCACAATGCTACCGCGTCCTTTTGCGCGTCCAATAGGACGTATGGAGCTGTAGCCGGCAAACAGGAATCGACAATGCCCAGACTGCTCTACGCGTCTACTTCCCCCTACAGTTCCAAGGTGCGCATGGCAGCACTTCATGCCGGCATTGCGATCGATCTCGTGCCGATAAAGACCGAGGAAAGGCCGGCCGAACTGATCGGCGCCAATCCGCTCGGCAAGATCCCGGTGCTGGTGCTCGATGACGGCCGCTCGGTCCACGACAGCCGCGCCATCACCCAGCATCTCAACCGGATGTCGAAGAACGCATTGTTTCCGCGCAATCCCGACAAGCGCCTTGAGGCGGAGGTGCTGGAGGCATTGGCCGACGGCATCTGCGACTGCGCGCTGTCGATGGTCTATGAGCGGCGCACACGGCCGGAAGAGATGGTCTACCAGCCTTGGCTCGAGCGCCAGTGGACGAAGATTTCGGACGCGCTCGATCTGCTCAACGCGAACCCGCCGAAGCTGCCGAAGAAAATCACCCTCGGCCAGATCGCATTGCGCGCCTGCCTCGGCTATCTCTCGCTGCGCTTCGCTGGAAAATGGGAAAAGGGCCGCGGCCGGCTGACGCGCTGGGCGGCACGCTTCGACGAGAAATTCCCGGAGCTGAAGCCCGCCATCCCGGCTTGAGGGCGGGCGGCCTCAACCGGTGCCACAAAAAAAGCCGGGCGCGAGGCCCGGCTTTTTCGTGTCGTGGCTTGGACGACTTAGAACTTCATACCGACGCCGAAGGTGACGCGATTGTCGGTCGACTTGACCTTGCCGATACCGTCGAAGTCCTTCCTGCCGAAGTCCGTGTAACGATACTCGACACGGCCGAACACATTGTCGGTGATCTTGATGTCGGTACCCACGCCGGCTGTCCAGCCAAACTGCGTGTTGGTGTCGCTTACGCCGGCAGCTTCAATCTTCTGGTTCTTCAGCGCGCCACCGGCGGTGCCGTAGAGCAGGATGTCCGGGGTGACAGCGTAGCCGAGGCGGGCACGCAGCGAGCCCTCGAAGCCACCCTTGGCCTCGATGCCGGCATCGTCGCCCTTGACGCCGTTGTAGCCGATATCGGCTTCGGCACCGTAGACGAAGTTCTCCTGCTGCCAGTTATAGCCGCCGAAGACGCCGCCGACAAAACCCTTGGTGTCGACGTCGACGCCAATGTCTTTGGCTTTGGCATGGCCAGCGAAGCCGTAGCCGACGCTCACACCGGCATAGGGACCGGCCCAGGATGCGACCGGAAGTTCTGCGATCGGGGCAGGTGCCGGCGGCTCTTCCTGAACCACGTCCGCGGCATAGGCGGTTCCGCCGAGGGCGAACAGCCCAAACGCCACCGCGAGCGGTCGCGCAAATTTAAGATTGGCTTGCATTGTTCTTTACTCCTTAAGCCACAGGACACAGGCTTGTTTTTTCATGAGCGCCCTCAACCCGTCCGGGGGGTGAAACGGATCCGGCGTTCAACGGTTCCAAATGTCGTGTCGAAATGCGGCTGAAGCGAACCTGAACTTGGGTCATTACCTGGCACGAATGAGGCAGAACCTTGACGTTGCATCTTCGCAACAGCGAATGTCAGCAGGTTCGCCGTGCTGCACTGCACACGGCTTGGTGTAAGGGCTCCAGCGCCCTATATTGCGGGCGGGCTGGCCCGAATTCCGGTCGAGCCAAAACGCCCACTGGCCACTTTGCCACAATCTTGCCCCAGGTGGAAATGGGATTTAACGCTTGGCGGGCCATAATTTGCCGGCGCGATCCCGGCAGGTCGGAATCGGCATCGGATTAAGGATTGACAGATGAGCAAGGTCGCCGCGACGGCACTGGTGACGGGCGGGGCGAAGCGGATCGGCAGGGCGATCGTCGAAGATCTTGCCGCGCATGGTTTTGCCGTCGCCATTCACTGCAATCGCTCGCTGGCCGAGGCGGAGGCACTGGCGGCCGAAATCAACAGTGGTCATTTTGGTCGACATGGCCGGGCCGCAGTGGTTGCTGCCGACCTGACCGAGATGGACGCCGTCGGCGACCTAGTCGGTCGCGCGGCGGCGGCGCTCGGGCCGGTGTCGCTGCTGGTCAACAACGCCTCGCTGTTCGAGCACGACAGCGTTGAGGATTTCGACTGGCCGGCCTGGGATCGCCATTTCGCCATGCATGTCAAGGCGCCGGCGCTGTTGGCACAGACTTTCGCTCGGGCCTTGCCGCAGAACAGTGAGGGGCTGATCGTCAACATGATCGATCAGCGCGTCTGGCGACCGACGCCGCGTTATTTCTCCTATGCGCTGTCGAAGTCGACCTTGTGGGCGGCGACCGAGATGATGGCGCAGGCGCTGGGTCCCCGCATCCGTGTCAACGCCATTGGTCCTGGCCCGACCTTGAAGAACACGCGCCAGCACGACAGCGATTTCGATGCCCAGATTGCCGGGCTCATCCTGAAACGCGGCCCGGAATTGCCGGAATTCGGTGCCACTATCCGTTATCTCTGGGCGGCACGCTCGGTCACCGGCCAGATGATCGCGCTTGACGGCGGCCAGCATCTTGCATGGCAGACGCCCGATGTGACAGGCATGACGGAATGAGCCCCATGGACCAGAAACAAAAAACGCGCGGTGGCGCCGACGACCTGCCGCCCGAAATCGACCTCGAGGACGAGGCGGCCGAGGAAGTCGTCGAGCCTGCAGCCAGCGGTCCGGACGTTACCTTCACCGCCATCGACTGGACCCCGCATGCCGGCGACGCCGACGGCATGGTCGGCGCCGAGGTGATCCAGACGCTGGTAAAGCGGCTGCCCAATGCGCCCGGCGTCTACCGCATGATGAATGCCGCCGGCGACGTGCTCTATGTCGGCAAGGCACGCAGCCTGAAGAAGCGGGTCACCAGCTACGCGCAAGGCCGGTTCCACACCAGCCGCATCGGCCGCATGGTGCGCGAGACGTCGACCATGGAGTTCGTCGTCACCCGTACCGAGATCGAAGCGCTGCTGCTTGAAGCCAACCTCATCAAGCGCTTGCGGCCACGCTTCAACGTGCTGATGCGCGACGACAAGTCGTTCCCCTATATCCTGTTGACCGGCGACCATGTCTCGCCCGGTATTTACAAGCACCGCGGCGCGCGCTCGCGCAAGGGCGACTATTTCGGCCCCTTCGCCTCGGCCGGCGCAGTTGGCCGTACCATCAACTCGCTGCAGCGCGCCTTCCTGCTCAGGAGCTGCACCGACTCCTTCTACGAGAACCGCACCCGGCCTTGCCTTTTGTTCCAGATCAAGCGCTGCGCCGGCCCGTGCACCGGCGAAATCTCGCACGGCGACTATGCAAGGCTTGTCGCCGAGGCGAAGGATTTTCTCTCCGGCCGCAGCCAGAAGGTGAAGACGGAGATCTCCGCCGCCATGCAGCAGGCTTCGGAGAACCTCGATTTCGAACGCGCCGCCATCTATCGCGATCGGCTGGCGGCGCTGTCGCATGTGCAGAGCCATCAAGGCATCAATCCGCAGACCGTCGACGAGGCCGATGTCTTCGCCATTCATCAGGAGGGCGGCCAGGTCTGCATCCAGGTGTTCTTCTTCCGCACCGGCCAGAACTGGGGCAACCGCGCCTATTTTCCCAAGGCCGATCCGGCGCTCGAAGCCGGCGAGGTGCTGGGATCGTTCCTGGCGCAGTTCTACGACGACAAGCCGACGCCGCGCACCATCCTGTTGTCGCATGGCGTCGAGGACCAGGAATTGCTGGCGGAGGCCCTCTCCACCCGCGCCGGCCGCAAGGTGTCGATCTCCGTGCCGCAGCGCGGCGAGAAGAAGGACCTGACCGACAATGCGCTGCAGAATGCGCGCGAAGCGCTCGGCCGGCGGCTCGCCGAAACCTCGACCCAGGCGCGGCTGCTCACTGGCTTTGCCGAGACCTTCGGCCTGGAAAAACCGCCGGTGCGCATCGAGGTCTATGACAACTCGCACATCATGGGCACCAACGCCGTCGGCGCCATGGTCGTCGCCGGGCCGGAAGGTTTTGTGAAGAACCAGTATCGAAAGTTCAACATCCGCTCGACCGAGATCACGCCGGGCGACGATTTCGGCATGATGCGCGAGGTGATGCAGCGGCGCTTTTCGCGGCTGTTGAAGGAACATGGTGACGCCCCGCAAACCGAGGGCGCGGACGAGGCGAGCCCTACCGAACCGGGCGACGATATCGAGGACGCGGGCGGCTTCCCCGCCTGGCCCGACGTCATCCTCATCGACGGCGGCCAGGGCCAGATGACGGCGGTGCACAAGATCCTCGCGGATCTCGGCATCGAGGACCGCGTCGTGGCCATCGGCATCGCCAAGGGGCAGGATCGCGATGCCGGCCGAGAACGCTTCTTCGTCAAGGGCAAGGTCCCATTCTCGCTGCCCGTACGCGATCCGGTGCTCTATTTCGTCCAGCGGCTGCGCGACGAGGTCCATCGCTTCGCCATCGGTTCGCACCGCGCCCGCCGCAAGAAGGAGATGGTCAAGAGCCCGCTCGACGAGATCAGCGGCATCGGCCCCGGCCGCAAGCGCGCGCTGCTAATGCATTTCGGTACGGCCAAGGCCGTCAGCCGCGCCGCCGTCGAGGACCTGGTCAAGGTCGACGGCATTTCCGAGCAGGTGGCGAAATTGGTCTACAATCATTTTCACGAGAGCTAAGACCTATTGCCGATATTTCGGCTGGCTAATCGATTCTGGCCTGTTGACCCCCCACATTCGCTTCTGATTTGACTAAGCAGGCAGAAAGAGTTCCCAAAACATGGCTCAGCGCGCGTTCAACTTGCCCAACATGCTCACTTACGCCCGCATCCTGGCGGTGCCGCTGGTGGTGCTGTGTTTCTTCCTGGAAGGGCATCTGAAATCGAGCGACTTCGCGCGCTGGTCGGCGCTCATCATTTTCCTGCTCGCCTCGATCACCGATTACTTCGACGGCTATCTGGCCCGCGCCTGGCAGCAGACCTCCAACATCGGCAAGATGCTCGACCCGATCGCCGACAAGCTGCTGGTCGCCACTTGCCTGCTGCTGCTTGCCGCCGACACCGACCGCCATGCCGGCATCGCCGGCTGGTCGCTATGGGCGGCGATCATCATCCTGTGCCGCGAGATCCTGGTCTCGGGCCTGCGCGAATATCTGGCGGCCTTGAAGGTCTCGGTGCCGGTGACGCAGCTCGCCAAATGGAAGACCACCATCCAGATGATCGCCATCGCCTTCCTGCTTGCAGGTCCCGCCGGCGACAAGATCTTCCCGCTGACCACCCAGACCGGGCTGGTGCTGCTGTGGATCGCAGCCCTGGTGACGCTCTACACCGGCTACGACTATTTCCGCGCCGGCCTCAAGCACATCATGGATGAATAAAATGTCGACGAAGCTCATCTATTTCGCCTGGGTGCGCGAGCGGATCGGCAAACCGGAGGAAGAGGTCGAACTGCCGGCCGGCATCGAAACGGTCGCCGACCTGTTGCGCTGGCTGAAATCGCGCGGCGAGGAGTACGAGAACGCGCTGCAATATCCTGACGTGATCCGCGTCGCCATCAATCAGGAACATGTCGAGCACTGCGAGAAGATTGCCGGCGCGCGCGAGATCGCGCTGTTCCCGCCGATGACCGGTGGCTGAACCATGTCCGCGGTGGTGCCTATCGTGCGCATCCAGGCGGAGGATTTCGACGTCGCCGCCGAGATCGCCAGGATGACCAGGGGTCGCAACGACATCGGCGCTGTGGTGACCTTCTCCGGCCTCTGCCGCGACGAGCAAGGCAGGCTCTCCGCGCTCGAGCTCGAACATTATCCCGGCATGGCCGAAGCCGAGATATCCCGCATCGCCGGCGAGGCAATCGAGCGCTGGCCGCTGCAGGGGCTCACCGTCATCCATCGCCACGGCAAGATCGCGCCCGGCGAAAACATCGTGCTGGTGGTGGCCGCTTCCGCCCACCGGCAGGCGGCGTTCGAGGCCGCGAATTTCCTGATGGACTATTTGAAATCACGGGCGCCGTTCTGGAAAAAGGAACACCATAGCGACGGTTCCGAGGGCGGCTGGGTCGACGCCAAGGAAGCCGACGACAAGGCGGCGGGGCGCTGGAAGCAGCCGCCGTCCAAATAAATCCCTGGACAGCCATGCCCATACCCCGCCAGCCATTCATTGACCGCAATCCTGCGAGACCCTTGGCCGGAAGGGGAGCAGGATCATGCTGGACAGGATCGCCGAGTTCTTCATCTTCGGACTGGTGCCGCTGGCCGTCGGCATACTTGCCGTTCCGGATCATTCCGCGGCTGCCGAAAAGACCCTCAAGGGCGAGGTGATGTATCGCGAGCGCATCGCGCTGCCGCCCAATGCCGTGCTTTCCGTGCAGCTTGCCGACGTCTCGCTGGCCGACGCGCCGGCCGCAATCATCGGTGAGCGCAAGGTGGTGCCGGCCGGCCAGGTGCCGATCAAGTTCGAGATCAGCTTCGACCCGCGGGTGATCCGGCCTGATATGACCTACGCGCTGCAGGCGCGCATCACTGTCGATGACCGGCTGCTATTCGTCACCGATACGCGCCATCAGGTCGACCCGCTCAGCGACGCGCCACAGACCATCATGCTGAAAATGGCGGCGCCGAGCGATGCGCCGGCGGCAGCCTCGGTGTTCGGCCAAAGCTGGCTGGTCGAATATATCGACGGCATCGGCGTGATTGCCGAGCCGCGGGCGACATTCCGGATCAGCGAAGCCGGCAAGGCCGGCGGCAGCGGCCCTTGCAACGTCTATTTCGCCACTGCCAAGGTAGACGGCTCGACGATCGCCGTCAGCGACATCGGCTCGACCTTCAAGGCCTGCGCGCCTCAGGTCATGGCCGAGGAAAAAGCGCTGTTCGAGGCGCTGGCCAAGGCGGCATCCTACCACGTCGACGCCGGCAAGCTTGTCATCGCCGACAGAAACGGCCACGACATCCTGCGCTTCAACGCCGCGAGCTAGCGCATTGGCCCACGCCGATTGGCGCTTGCGGCAGTGCATGCCGATCACGTTGTGTTTCAGCGGGAATAGGCCGGGCAGAGGGCGCGTTAGTTCCACATAAAATGGCGGGTAAGGCAAAAGGGACGTAGTCCCTTCGTTGAAGCCGCCAGAATGGCTGCGGCTTGTTCTGGCCTTAACTCAAAGGAGTCCAGAGATGAAAACGTACGCGCTTATCCTTGCTGCCACAGGTGCATCGCTCCTTGCCGTTACCGGCCTTGCCAAGGCGGACGACCATCTGTTCGACGCCCTTCAGCATGGTCTCAGTCCTGATAGCCAGCCTTTCCAGACCAACAAGGCTGGTAATAGCGGCGATCTCGCGCCCGGGCAGGGCAGCCCGTTCACAGGTCACGATACACAGACGCCGGCCACCGACACGGAAGCGGCGAACGAACATGCGAACGTGAAGGAACGCCAGGCGAAATAGACCGGCAGAACCCGCCGCTAGGGGGCGGCGGGCGACATGTATCGGGCGACGATGCCGCATCTCATGCGATATTCTCAATTCGTCGCGAGTTTGAATACCGCGCCATAATGATAGGGCGGCACATCAACCAGCTCGGCGAGCTTGAACCCGCTCGCTTCCACCGACGCGGTGGTCTGTTCGGGTGACAGCCTCAGCTCGGTCTTTGGCCCGCGCGGCTCGCCCAGGACCGTGGTCTGCTCGCGCGGCTGCTGGTGCCAGTTGACGATGGCAAAACGACCCGCAGGGCCAAGCGTCGCGCGCACGGCGCGGGCAAGCCGCGGCCGATCCGGAACGCCGTGGAAAGCGTTGGCGATAAAGACGAAGTCGACGGTTTGAGGCACCAGCCTGGCAAGTTCATAGGCGTCGCCCGCCAAAAACTCGCAATTGCCCGCGCCTCCTTCGGCCAGCCGCCGCCTGGCGACTTCGAGCAGATCGGCATCGATGTCGATGGCGATCACATGACGGGCGACCCTGGCGATTGGCAGCGTGAACCAGCCGTCGCCGCAGCAGAGATCGACCACGTCCCTGCCGGGCTTCATGCCGACTGCCGCCAGGACGCTGGCGGGCTCGGGCCACAGCGCTTCCCACCAGCCGCCGGTTGGCATTTCGGTGCCTTGGAAGAAACCGGGAATGGTGCTGGTCATGGCTTGGTCGGCTCCATTGTCGGTACCGCGTTTGATCCGCCCCTCCGAGCTTAACGCACCCGTGACCCGTCGAGGAGCCTGAAGCTGAAAATGTCGGCTACTGCATGTCGCGCAAAACTGTGCAGCGGTTTTGCGATACCGACATGCATCAAGACAAGAAACCTGACGCGCGTCGCAGGAGGCCGGTCGAACGCTACGCGCTTTAGCAAAAAAGGCCGGCGTTGTGCCGGCCTTCTTGATGGGGTTCGGGATGCCGGCTCAGCCGACGATCTCGGTATCCGAGAACCAGTATTTGATCTCCTGCGCGGCGGTTTCCGGCGCATCGGAACCATGTACGGAATTCTCGCCGATCGACAGCGCGTGCAGCTTGCGGATGGTGCCTTCGGCAGCGCTTGCCGGATTGGTGGCGCCCATCACTTCGCGGTTCTTGGCAATGGCGTTCTCGCCTTCCAGTACCTGCACGACTGTCGGGCCCGACGACATGGATTCGACCAGCTCGCCGAAGAACGGACGCTCCTTGTGGACGGCATAGAAACCTTCCGCCTCGCGGCGGCTCATCCACACCCGGCGCGAAGCGACGACGCGCAGGCCGGCATCTTCCAGTATCTTGGTGATAGCGCCGGTGAGATTGCGACGGGTCGCGTCCGGCTTGATCATGGAAAAAGTGCGTTCGAGCGCCATGGGATCGTCCTTGTGACGGAGAGTGGAATTGAGGGTGGCGGGCTCTATACAAGCCGCCCGCCGGCTTGCCAAGGGGAGGCCGGTGCAGCGCGCATTTCTGCGCTGGGGCGGCGGACTTTCAAGTCGAACCATGCCGCCGCTCATCTTTTTGTTGAGCATCGGATTTTCCGACAACCGGTACCCACTTTGGATCCGACCGACTGGCCGCCCTATAGCGCGTCGTCGTCAGCCTGACCCAACGTCGTCATAACTGCATCTTCTCGATCGTCAGGTTGGCCGTGTCGCCAGCCCCGAGGCCTTCGCGGACCCGCACCGCGGTCTTGATCGGCAAGAGCAGGCTGCCGGATTTCTTGTCGGGAAACAGCGATGTCCGCCATCTGGTCTGGCCGATGACGGCTTCCACGCCAAGCGAGCCCCAGGGCCTTGCCATCCCCACCATCGCCGTCTTGATCCGGGCTCCCAGCTCCGGCGGCAGCGTCACGAAATGCCAGCCGCCCTTGCCCGGATAGACCCAGATCTCGGCCTGCATGTCGTAGCGAAACATTCTATGCCCTTCCTCAGGTCAAGCCCGTCACGACTGGCTTTGCCATGGTGTCTTGCTGGCAATGCTGACGATCGGCGAAACCATCCATGACATCCACAGCCCTGCAGGGAGGAGTCATTCTTCCCCGCGCAGCGCCGCCATTCCACTACCGCCTTGTCACGATAGACGGTCGCCGGGTTTCCCAGCCTTCCCGTTCCAGTTCCGGCACGCTGTGTTCCTCCGAGGGATAGCCGATGCAGAAGTAACCGATCAGCGTCCACTCCGGCGGCACATCCAGGATCGTCGCCATCTCGGCCGGATCGAGGATCGAGACCCAGCCCATGCCTATTCCTTCGGCGCGCGCCGCCAGCCACATCGTGTGGACCGCCATGACAGCGGAATAGTCTATGGTGGCTGGCATGGTCAGGCGGCCAAGCCCATGCCCTTGCTCGGTTGCGCGGTCGGCGAAAACCGCAAGCTGGCAGGGCGCCTCATTCAGGCCGGCAAGCTTCAGGCGCGAATACAGGGCGGCGCGTTCATCGCAAAAGCTTTGGAGTGCCTCCGCATTGCAGCGCTCGAAGCAGGCCCTGACGGCGGCGCGGCATGCTTCGCTCTCGGCGACGACGAAGCGCCAGGGCTGGCTCAGCCCGACGGACGGTGCGGCGCTGGCAAGCTCGAGCAGCCGCTCCAGCGCTCCATCGGGGAGCGGCGTCGGCTTGAACCGCCTGACGTCGCGCCGCCACAGGAAGAGGTTGGCGAGCGCAGCGCGAAAATCGGCCGGGAACTCTGGGTTTGCGGTCATGGCGCGCTGCCTTTGTTGTGATTGCCCGGTTCGCCGGATGTTCGTCTTGTTTGCTTCGATCCAGGCGCTGATGAGGCGCTTCGAGCGACACTTCGTCTACCCGCATTGTCGCATTTCGCCGGCTGGCAACTTTCAGCTAAGGCCGGACGACATCGCCACGATCTACGCCGTTGGACCTCGATCGGCAAAACAAAACCCGCCTCGGCAGGCCGGGCGGGCGTCGGTGCGAATCATCACCATATCGAGATTAGTAGCATAGCTGCCGGCACAAAGCAAGAACAAAATGTGCCGCCGCCGATGAAAACTGCCGATTTCAACTCTCAAGGCGGGAGATCGCTGCGGCCGCAACTGTGCGGCCGAGGCCGCCATGCAGATCGAGGCATCGTTCGAACCATTGCGCC
This sequence comes from Mesorhizobium sp. M0800, assembly GCF_040320095.1. Classification (NCBI taxonomy): domain Bacteria; kingdom Pseudomonadati; phylum Pseudomonadota; class Alphaproteobacteria; order Hyphomicrobiales; family Phyllobacteriaceae; genus Mesorhizobium; species Mesorhizobium sp. M0800. The sequence goes on along the minus strand of NZ_JAMYOZ010000007.1, from coordinate 213,071 downwards.
ACGACATCGGTGTCGTCGAGCAGCCGGTAGGGCGTGGCGATGCGCGCCCATTGCAGCGCGCCGAAAACGATGTAGTCGGCAAATAGCGGCGACCGGCCTCCGATGAAGGGCTGATAGCCAAGCATCGAGCGCAGCGGCTCCAGCGAGGCACGGAAGCTGGCGAGCCCGGCGTCGCGGGTGGCGTAAACCGCCTCCAGGGGCTTGCCGAAGCGCTGCTCGCGGTTCTGCCGGAAATAGGCGGCGTTCGCCTCGTCCTGCCTGGCGTGCAGGTCCAGTATCGCAGCGGTGGTGACGTAGGGATGGATGGTCAGCTGCGACCAGCGTTCGATGAAGCGCGCCGTCGCCTTGCCGCCGTCGCCGGAAAACAATGTCGGCCGCTCGGGATAGGTCTCCTCGAGATAGAGCGCGATGGCGAAGGAATCGGCGACCACCGTCTCGCCGTCGCGGATCACCGGAACGAGCTTCGAGACGCCGCCTTCCACCTTCGGCACTTCAAGGAAACGGGTCGGCACGCTGGCGATGTCGAGCCCTTTGTGGGCCACCGCCATCGCCGCCTTCCAGCAATGTGGGCTGAACGGGCGGGCGGCGTCGCGTCCGACAAGGTCGTAGAGCAGAATGGTCATTGGCGGCAGCGTCCTTGCAGTCTAACTATGGCCGAAACGGACCCGCGCAGGGGGTCTCGCAGGTCGAGAGAAAATGAAACAGCATTTCAGGATGTTTGCGGCCTACAATCAATGGGCCAACGGCCGCATCTACGATGCCGCTGCCGATCTCGACGAGGAAGAGTTCGACCGCAATATCGGCGTCTTCTTCGGTTCGATGATGGGAACGCTCAACCACCTCCTGGCAGCCGACCGTATCTGGATGAAACGCTTCACCGGCGAGGGCGACGCGCCGGCAAGGCTCGACACGATCCTGCACCGCGCCTTGCCAGGCTTGCGGCTGGCGCGCGAGGCCGAGGACAAACGGATCATCGACTGGGTCGACGGCCTGAGCGACAAGGCGCTGTCGGGCCGCTTCTCCTACATGACCGTCTCGGATATGCGCACCGTCTCGCAGCGGCTGGCGCCGGCGCTCGACCACTTCTTCAACCACCAGACCCACCACCGCGGCCAGGCGCATGCGATCCTGACCATTCTGGGCAAGCCAAGCCTCGGACTGGACCTGACGATGTTCCAGCGCAGCGAGGAGGGCAGGGCTTTCGCCTGAACCTGGGGCGGCTGGTGAAGCGGACGGTGGATAGAGGACGATCTGCCGAGATTGCAAAACGCGCCGAAACATTTTATGGAGCGGACGGTCGTGAGGGCGGCCGCTTCAGCAGCATTCAGCAGCAACAGCGAGAATTGGCACGCATGCCCAATGAACCCTTGCGCCTTGTGGCGTTCTTCGCCGTGGTCCTGGCGCTTCTCAACTCCGGTTATTATTTCCACCAGGGCGACATCGTCGCGACCATCTATTTCATGATCGGCGCCATTCTTGTGACCGCGGTGACGCGGATGAGCATCAGAAGGCAGCTGATTTAGGATCCGCCGGGCCAGCACTGATGACCGGAATCCGGCCGGCCATGATGACGAAGAGGCTTGTCAGGCGGCGTAGCCGCCGAGGCCGCGGGCGACCGGCTTGACCGAGACCGCCGGCTGGGCGGCCGGCCAGAGGATGCCTGCCGTCACGGCGAAGGTGATCAGGGCGTCGCGTGCCGCTTCGGCCGAGATATCGCCGGCACGTGCCGCCTCGCAGGCCTTCACCGCGGCGCCATAGCTCAGCCGGCGGCGCGAAGGCGGGAACTCGGTCAGGAATTCGTGCATCTCGGAGAACGAAGCGATCGTACGCTTGTAGCCGGCGCCGACGGTTAGGGCGACCGGGGTGGAAAACGTCCTGTCGTGCATTCTGGCCTCTCGAATGGGCGGAGGTCACGGCGGACGCCGTTCTCCGGTCTGGGGGTCGGGCAGAAACGCGGATCACGGCGCGAGGTTCCATGTTGCCGGGATTGTTTTTTCGCCGGCTCTGGGAGCGGTCGCCGGGCGAGCAGCGCCGACGTCGAGGCGGGTGCCTATTTCCACATGCCGCGCATGCGGGCGCCGAGGTCGACACGCACCTGCGGCTGGCGGCGCGGATCGTCTCTGGCCTGGACGCTGGCCCATGCCACCTGCTCGAAGGCGCCGAGGATAGAGCGCGGGATGAAGCGCGTGCGCGAGGCATAGACATGGCGGTCGCCGCGCGCCGCCTGGCCGTGGACGAAAAAGCGATGCGGCATGACCAGGTGCAGGCTGTCCTTGGCCCGCGTCATCGCTACGTAGAGCAGCCGCCGCTCCTCGTCGACGTCCTCCTTGCTGCCGACGCCGAGATCGATCGGGATGCAGCCGTCGACGGTGTTGAGCACAAAGACGTTCTTCCACTCCTGGCCCTTGGCCGAATGGATCGTCGACAGGATCAGATAATCCTCGTCGCGGTGCGGCGGGCCGGCCTCGTCGCTGGTCGCGTCCGGCGGATCGAGTGTCAGCTCGGTGAGGAAGCGCTCGCGCGACGCATAGCCGGAAGCGATCTGCTCGAGCTGCAGGAGATCGGCCCGGCGCGTCGTTGCATCCTCGTGGATACGTTCCAGATGCGGCTCGTACCAGAGCCTGACCTGTTCGATGTCGGCCGGCCATTTTTGCGCGCCTGCGCGCAGGCCGCTATAGAGCGCGACAAAGCCCGGCCAGTCGTCGGCGGCACGCTGCGGCGGGCGATAGCGGGCAAGCCCCATCGTCTCGTCAAGCGAATTTGCCATGGTCTCGACGATCGCATTGGCGGCCGAAGGGCCGATGCCCGGCAGAAGTTGCAGCACGCGAAAGCCGGCGACGCGGTCGCGCGGGTTTTCGGCAAAGCGCAGTACGGCCAGCAAGTCCTTGACGTGAGCTGCATCGAGAAATTTCAGCCCGCCGAACTTGACGAAGGGGATGTTGCGGCGCGTCAGCTCGATCTCCAGCGGGCCGCTATGGTGCGAGGCGCGAAACAGCACCGCCTGTGCTTTGAGAACGGTGCCGGCCTCGCGCTCGGTGAGTATCGCCTGGCAGACATAGCTCGCCTGCTCGGTCTCGTCGCGCACGCTGACCAGCTTCGGCTTTTCCGCAGATTTGCGCTCGGTCCAGAGATTTTTGGTGAAACGTTCCGACGCTTCGCCGATCACCGCATTGGCGGCCGCCAGAATGGTCGCGGTCGAGCGGTAATTGCGCTCCAACATGACGACTTCCGCCGGCTGCGCGAACTGCTTGGGAAAATCCAGGATATTGCGCACTTCCGCGGCGCGGAACGAATAGATCGACTGCGCGTCGTCGCCGACCACCGTCAGCCCCGATCCGTCGGGCTTGAGCGCCGTCAGGATCGAGGCCTGCAGCCGGTTGGTGTCCTGGTATTCATCGACCAGCACATGGTCGAAACGTGCACCCAGATGCGCGGCGATTTCCGGCTCGCCGGCCATCTGCGCCCAGTAGAGCAGCAGGTCGTCGTAATCGAGCACGTTCTGCGCCTGCTTGGCCTCGACATATCGTGCGAATAATTGCTTCAGCTGTTCGGCCCAGCCGACGCACCACGGGAACACCGAACCCAGCATCTCGCCGAGCGGCGCCTGTGCGTTGACGGCGCGCGAATAGATCGCAAGGCAGGTGCCCTTGGTCGGGAAGCGGGCTTCGGTCTTCGAAAACCCAAGCTCGTGGCGGGCGAGGTTCATCAGGTCGGCGGAATCCTCGCGATCGTGGATGGTGAAGGCCGGATCGAGACCGATCTCCAGCGCATAATCGCGCAGCAGCCTGGCGCCGATGCCGTGGAACGTGCCGGCCCAGCTCAGCGCATCGGTGATCACCGAGGCATCGCGCCCCAGCACCTCGCCGGCGATGCGCTCGACCCGCTTGGCCATTTCCGCTGCGGCACGGCGCGAAAATGTCATCAAAAGGATGCGGCGCGGGTCGGCACCCCTGACGATCAGATGCGCGACCCGGTGCGCCAGCGTGTTGGTCTTGCCGGAGCCGGCGCCGGCAATGACCAGCAACGGTCCGGCGATCTTGCCGTCGCCATGTTCGACGGCAAGCCGCTGCTCGGCGTTGAGCTTCGCCAGATAGGCCGGCTGGAAGGACGAATCACGGGCGGCGAGGTTCATCGCCCATCAAGCATCGTTTCTGCTTTGTTCGCAACGGTTTGCGGAGCCGGAATAGGGCCCGTGAGCGAAGAAGCCTTGCGGGCAGGCCTGTCGACTAACGCTCGGGCTCGACGCCCATCCTTGCCGATTGCCGCCGCAGCGCCTCGCGATCGTCCTGCGGCGGTGGCAACAGCAGCGGATCGAAATCGTCGGGCACCTCGTCGATCACTTTCTTGGCGACGCGATAGGCAATATAGACGATTGCCCCGGCGATGAGCAGACGGATCATGCCTTCCTCCATTGATTGTGCAGCAACCGGAGACGCGGCATTTTGTTCCCAGGCCCCTTGGCGAATGCAGGAACGACACCGGCCGCGCAACCAAATCGCCGACGCCTCGTTGTCGGGCGAGAGGAGACTGCGATGAAAAAGCGCTCAATCCTGCTGCTTATGGCAGCTCTGACTGTTGCGGGTTGCGACAACAATATCCAGCCGACCAAGGCCCCTGGCGACACGGTCGATCAGAACCCGCAGGTCGACAAGAATCCGGTGCCGAAGTCGACGACCGGCGGCGATCAGCCCGGCACGCCGCCGAAACAATGACCGCCTCAAATGGCGTCGGCGCCGGTCAAGGAAGGTGGCCGGCGCCGCTTGGGAGGAAGCTGATGGCGCCGGCCAGGCGGAGATCAGGCCCGCCGCACATCCAAGGATAGCCGAGTCTTTCCGCAGCGTCATGGTCGATAGCGTACAGACGGCACGCCCCTGTGGACAAACCTGCCGGCCACAGCAGCGTTTGTTCATCACATAGTTCGTTCTTCCCATGGAACAAACCAAGCTGCTGCGTGTTTGGATGTCGATCGGACGCTCCCAAGGCCGCCGTTCACGAAAGAGCCCGCTCTCCTTGTCCCCCCTCAGGATAGCGGGTTCTTTTTGCGTTTTGCGGGAAGTCGCGGCGCGGCCGCTGACTTGCTTGCCGGTTTTCGCGGCTTATGCGGCGAACCGGGGCTCAAGCCCTTGCGAAGCATGGTTGTCCCGTGCAAAAGCCCGGCCATGCTGATCATCAACGACCTTTCGCTCCGCATGGCCGGACGCCTGCTTCTCGACCATGCCTCGCTGACCTTGCCGGCCGGCAGCAAGGCTGGCCTTGTCGGCCGCAACGGCACCGGCAAGACGACCTTGTTCAAGGCGATCACCGGCGATCTCGCCTCCGAGACCGGCTCGATCAGCCTGCCCAAGAACACGCGCATCGGCCAGGTCGCGCAGGAAGCGCCGGGCACCGAGGAGCCGCTGATCGAGATCGTGCTCAAGGCCGATCTCGAGCGGAGTGCGCTGCTCGAAGAGGAAAAGACGGCGACCGATCCGCACCGCATCGCCGACATCCACATGCGGCTGGCCGATATCGATGCGCACTCGGCCGAGTCACGCGCCGCCACCATTCTCGCCGGCCTCGGCTTCGACGATGCGGCGCAGCGGCGGCCGGCCTCGTCCTTCTCCGGCGGCTGGCGCATGCGCGTCGCGCTGGCCGCCGTGTTGTTTGCCGAGCCCGATCTGCTGCTGCTCGACGAGCCGACCAATTATCTCGATCTCGAAGGCACGCTGTGGCTGGAAAACTACGTGTCGAAATACCCGCACACCGTGCTACTGATTTCGCACGATCGCGACCTGCTCAACCGCGCCGTTAATTCGATCGTCCATCTCGACCAGAAGAAGCTGACCTTCTGGCGCGGCGGCTACGACCAGTTCGAGCGCCAATACACCGAGCAGCGCGAATTGCAGGAGAAGGGCCGCGTCAAGCAGGAAGCCGCGCGCAAGCACATGGAATCCTTCGTCGAGCGCTTCCGCGCCAAGGCATCGAAGGCGAGGCAGGCGCAGTCGCGCATCAAGGCGCTGGAGAAGATGAAGCCGATCGCCGCGATCGTGAACGACACGGTGCGGCCGTTCTCCTTTCCGGAGCCGGTGAAGATGGTGGCCTCGCCGATCATTGCGCTGAACAACGTCAACGTCGGCTACACCGAGGGCGAGCCGATCCTGAAGAAGATGACGCTGCGCATCGATGCCGACGATCGCATCGCGCTGCTCGGCGCCAACGGCAACGGCAAGTCGACTTTCGCCAAGCTTTTGGCCAGCCGGCTGAAGCCGGAGACCGGCAGCATGACGGTGGCGCCCGGCCTGAAGGTAGCAATCTTCGCCCAGCACCAGCTCGACGACCTCAGGCCCGACGAAAACGCCTATGAGCATGTCCGCCGGCTGATGCCGGATGCGCCGGAATCCAAGGTGCGCGGCCGCGTCGCCCAGTTCGGCCTGACCACCGAAAAGATGAACACCGCCGCCAAGGATCTGTCCGGCGGCGAAAAGGCACGGCTCCTGATGGGCCTGTCGGCCTTCGAGGGGCCGAACCTGTTCATCCTCGATGAGCCGACCAACCATCTTGATATCGACAGCCGTGAATCGCTGATCCATGCGCTGAACGATTTTCCCGGCGCGGTCATCCTGATCTCGCACGACCGCCATCTGCTCGAAGCGACCGCCGACCGGCTGTGGCTGGTCAAGGACGGCGCGGTTAATCCGTATGACGGCGATCTCGAGGATTACAAGACGCTGGTCACCGGCGTCTCCGGCGACCGCCGCGGCAAGCGCGAGGCGGACAAAGCCTCGAAGGCCGACCGCCGCCGCGACGCAGCCGCGCGCCGCGCCGCCTTCGAGCCGCTGGCCAAGGAAATCCGCGCCACCGAAGCGCTGATGGACCGCCTCCGCAAGCGCATCGACCTGATCGAGGACGAACTCGCCAACCCGGCCGTCTACGAAAAGGACCCCTCGACCGCGACAAGGCTGGCCAAGGAGCGCTCACAACTTGCGCAACAGCTGGCCGGCCATGAGGAAAAATGGCTGTCGATGTCGGCGGAGTACGAGGAAGGCACGGCGGAGTAGGAAGAGCGTAATCTCCCCCCTCGTGGGGGAGATGCCCGGCAGGGCAGAGGGGGGCGCTGTCCCGCCGGCTTGGCAGCTGTTCGCCGCGGCCGACTGCCGTCTTGGTCAGAGCGGCATCATCCCCAATGGTTGGCGATCCTTCACGCCCCCCTCTGTCCTGCCGGACATCTCCCCCACTTGGGGGGAGATTGGCTCGTCATCTGGCCCTACACGTCGCCATAACAACCGGCTAGTTTGCACCCATGAATCAGCATGCCAAGCTCAAAATCGGCCATTCGGCCTGCCCGCATGATTGCCCTTCGACCTGCGCGCTCGAGGTCGAACTGCTCGACGCCAAGCGCATCGGCCGTGTCCATGGCGCCAAGACCAACAGCTATACGGCCGGCGTCATCTGCGCCAAGGTCGCCCGTTACGCCGATCGCGTCCATCATCCCGACCGCCTGCTGAAGCCGCTGGTGCGGGCCGGCGCCAAGGGCGAGGGCGCCTGGAAGGAATCCAGCTGGGAGGCGGCGCTCGATCTGGTCGCTGAAAAATTCATCGCGGCGGAGGCAAAATATGGCTCGGAGACGGTCTGGCCCTATTACTATGCCGGCACGATGGGTCTGGTGCAGCGCGACGGCATCGAGCGGCTCAGGCACGCCAAAAAATATTCCGGCTTCTTCGGTTCGATCTGCACCAATCTGGCCTGGACCGGCTGGATGATGGGCGCCGGCGCGCTGCGCGGCCCCGACCCGCGCGAAATGGCGAAGTCCGACTGCGTGGTGATCTGGGGCACCAACGCCGTGGTCACGCAGGTCAACGTCATGACCCACGCCATCAAGGCGCGCAAGGAACGCGGCGCCAAGATCGTCGTCATCGACGTCTACGAAAATGCGACGATGAAGCAGGCCGATCTCGGCCTGGTGCTGAAGCCCGGCACCGACGGCGCGCTGGCATGCGCTGTCATGCACGTGCTGTTCCGCGACGGCATGGCCGACCGCGCCTATCTGGAAAAATACACCGACGATCCGCACGGTCTGGAAGCGCATCTCAAGACGCGGACGCCGCAATGGGCCGCTGACATCACCGGGCTTTCCGTCGACGAAATCGAGGCGTTCGCCCGTCTCGTCGGCACGACGAAGAAGACCTATTTCCGCCTCGGCTACGGTTTTTCGCGGCAGCGCAACGGTTCGGTCAACATGCATGCCGCAGCCTCGATCGCGGCGGTCACCGGCTGCTGGCAGTATGAGGGCGGCGGCGCCTTCCATTCCAATTCGGGCATCTTCAAGCTCAACCAGGAGCTGCTCGAAGGCACGCGGATGCGCGATCCCGCGATCCGCCATCTCGATCATTCGCGCATCGGCCCGGTGCTGACCGGGGCTGAGGATGCGCTCTATGGCGGCCCGCCGGTGACGGCGCTGCTGATCCAGAACACCAATCCGGTGAATGTCGCGCCGGAGCAGCGGCTGGTGAAGCAAGGTTTTCTGCGCGACGATCTGTTTTCCTGCGTGCACGAGCAGTTCATGACCGACACCGCCAAGCTCGCTGATGTGGTGCTGCCGGCGACGATGTTTCTCGAGCATGACGACGTCTACAAGGGTGGCGGCAACCAGCACATCACACTCGGGCCGAAGCTGATCGACCCGCCGGAAGGCCCGCGCACCAACCATTTCGTCATCGAGGAGCTGGGCAAGAGGCTCGGTGTCGCCGATCGTCCTGGCTTCGGCATGACCGAGCAGCAGCATATCGACATCATTCTGGGCAAGCGCGGGCTGGGCAGCTTTTCGAGCCTGAAAGAGCAGAAATGGGTCGATTTGCAGCCGGATTTCGCGGCCGCGCATTTCCTGGAAGGCTTCGGCCATGCCGACAAGAAATTCCATTTTCGCGCCAACTGGACCGGGCAGGCGTCGCCCAATCGGCCACCGAAAAGCATGGGCCTGTTCGGGCCGGTGGCGCGCCTGCCGGAATTCCCCGATCATGTCGACCTGATCGAGGTGGCGGACGAGGCGCACCCGTTCCGGCTGACCACCTCGCCGGCGCGCAATTTCCTCAATTCGACCTTTGCCGAAACGCCGGTATCGCAGGCAAAAGAGCGCCGGCCGGAGCTGCTCTTGCATCCCGATGATGCGGCGGCACTCGGCGTCGCCGACGGCGGCCGTGTCGAAGTCGGCAACCAGCGTGGCGAAGTGGTGCTGCACGCAAAACTGTTCGACGGCATCAAGCGCGGCGTGGTCGTCGCCGAAGGCATCTGGCCGAACAGCGCCCATGAGCGCGGCGAGGGCATCAACGTGCTGACCGGCGCCGATGCGCCGGCGCCCTATGGCGGCGCCGCCTTCCACGACAACAAGGTCTGGCTGCGCCCGGCGGATTGAGCGTCGGAACGATATCTCCATCCGGCCGTTTTCGCGTGGCGGGTGGAGGCATTGTCATGGCAGAAGTGTTGCCGGCGCCGGATCCCATCGGAAGGACACTGTCGTCCGGCGAACTCGTAACCACGATGTCCCACTTTCATCGCGCCGAGATTGCGCGCATGGCTGGGTGGCGCGACCGCCTGGACCGGACGAGCAACTGGGCGATAACCGTTGTCGCAGCCATGCTGTCCGTTTCGCTTTCGACAGCCAGCGCTCACCATGGCGTGCTGCTGTTTGCCATGCTGCTTGTTCTGCTGCTGCTGTGGATAGAGGCCCGCCGATATCGCTTCTTCGACTTCTATCGGGCTCGCGTGCGCCAGTTCGAACGGCACTATTTCGCGCAGATATTCTCGCCGCAGCCGGACTTCGCGTCCGATTGGCTGTTGATCGTCGGCGAGAGCCTGCGCGCGCCGAAATTCCTGATTTCGCAACGCGTGGCTTTGGCGCGCCGCCTGCGTCGCAATTACATTTACATGCTGCTGATTCTGCTGCTGGCCTGGATCCTCAAACTGTCGACCCCCAGTCTTCTGACCGAAGGCGTCCGCATCGGCTTCGTCGGGTCGATGCGTGAGGCCGTCACCAGTGCTGCCCTGGGTCCCGTTCCTGGTGGCGCCATCGTCGTGCTGGTCGCCGTCCTCTATGCAGGCCTGCTGGTGACAGCCTTTCTGACAGAGAGCGACGACGGCGAACTCTCCTTCGGTGACGTCCACGTCTAGCAACGCAACGCCCTGTCGCGCGTTGTTGGACACGTGCATTGGGCGATGGGGGTTTCATGGCTTGGCAGGCTCCGACACGTTCCAGCCTGGCGCTGCTGGTTTGCGCTTTCGTCCCCGCGGGCGCGGCCTGGGCAGCGGAGACGCTCGTGGCCGGTACCCGGGCCTCCGGCATGGGTGGTTCGGGCGAAGGCGCTTTCGTCGCCGAGATCGTGCTTCTGCTGCTTGTTGGGCGCGGCCTGGGCGAAGTGCTGCAGCGTTATGGCCAGCCGGCAATCATGGGCCAACTGATCGGCGGCATCCTGCTCGGTCCTTCGCTGTTCGGCTGGCTGTGGCCGTCGGCCCAGCACCTGATCTTTCCCAGTGATCCTGCGCAAAAGGGCATGATCGACGCCGTCTCGCAGCTCGGCATCCTGATGCTGCTTTTGCTGACCGGCATGGAGACGGACCTGCGGCTGGTGCGCCGGGTTGGCGCGGCCTGTTTTTCCATTTCGGCTACCGGCGTCGTGGTGCCCTTCATCTTCGGTTTCGCGCTGGCGCAGTTCCTGCCGGACGCATTGCTGGCTGACCCCACGCAGCGCACCGTCGCCGGGCTGTTCCTGGGCACGGCGCTGTCGATCTCGTCGGTCAAGGTCGTCGCCATGGTGGTGCGCGAGATGAACTTCATGCGCCGCAACCTCGGACAGGTGATTATTTCCTCGGCGATCATCGAGGACACGATCGGCTGGCTGGTCATCGCCGTAACCTTCGGCATCGCCACCAATGGCAAGCTACAGTTCGCGCCGCTGGTGACCACCATCGCCGCGGTGGCACTGTTCATGGTGTTCTCCTTCACCATTGGCCGCCGTCTTGTCTTCACCTTGATCCGCTGGACCAACGATCAATTCCGCAGCGAGTTTGCGGTGATCACCATGATCCTCATCATCATGGGAGCGATGGCGCTGATCACTAATCTGATAGGCGTCCATACCGTGCTGGGAGCGTTCGTCGCCGGCATCCTGGTCGGGGAATCGCCCATCCTCTCCAGCCATATCGAAGGCCAGCTGCGCGGCGTCATCACCGCGCTGTTCATGCCGATCTTCTTCGGCATGGCGGGGCTTTCCGCCGACCTCACAGTGCTCGCCGATCCGACCCTTGCCATGCTGACGGGCGCTCTCGTGGTCATCGCCAGCATCGGCAAGTTTGGCGGCGCCTTCATCGGCGCCAAGCTCGCCGCCATGTCGTTCAAGGAAGCAATCGCCGTCGGCAGTGCCATGAACGCACGCGGCTCGACCGAGGTGATCGTCGCCAGCATCGGCCTGTCGATGAACATCCTGTCGCACAATCTCTTCACCATGATCGTCACCATGGCCGTGATCACCACCTTGGCCATGCCGCCGATGCTGCGCTGGGCGCTCGGCCGGCTGCCGGTTGGGCACGACGAGCAACAGCGTGTCGAGCGCGAGGCGTTGGACGAATACGGCTTCATTTCCAGGCTGGAGCGGCTGCTTGTGCTGGTCGACGACAGCAGGATCGGCAAGTTCACTGCATATCTCGCCGGACTGGTCGGCGGAGGCAGCGGCATGCCCACCACCTTGCTTCGCCTGCCCACCACCTTGCTTCAGCCGAAAGACGGCCGAGTTGACAGGCCGACCGACAGCAAGGGACAGGAGCGCGCCCTGCAGGAAATCAAAAAGGGCGCAAAAAAGAGCGCCCGGGCAGTGAAACGGATCGAAGATACGCTTGTCGAGAAAGTCCACCTGACGGCCCGCACCGAATTGGAAGCCACGGGTGAGACGATCGCCGAAGAGGCCCGCAAGGGATACGGCCTGTTGCTGGTCGGCCTGGACAATGTGCTGACCGCCGATGGCGCCTTCGCGCCGGCCCTCAACGACATTGCCGCAGGATTTGACGGCCCGCTTTGCCTGGTCCTGAACGGCGGCAATGCTGGCGAAAAGATGCCGACGCTGAAGGCCGGCACCAGCATTCTCGTCCCCGTCAACGGTACCCAGGTGGCGCGTCGCGCCGCCGACTTGGCGCTGGCGCTGGCCCGTCCAAACCGGGCGCGGATCAAGGTTCTCTACGTCTCGCAAAAGGCAGCCAAGGACCGCAGGTCGATATCGGTGTCGCATAGCCGCGAAGAGGCCGTCCTGAAAGACATCGCTGATCTGGCGGGCCGCTACGGCCTGCATATCGACACAGCGTTCCATACCCGCGTTACACCCGACAAGGCGATCACCCGGGAGGCGGCCAAAGGAGCGGTGATCGTCGTGATGGGCGTCACCCAACGTCCGGGTGAGGACCTGTTCTTCGGTGAAACCGCCGGCGCTGTCTTAGCCGCCTGCAACTGCCCGGTCGTGCTTCTGGCCAGCGCGCGGCCCAAGCACGACGCCGCTGGCGCTGAGCTGGCAGCGTGAATTTCACCGCGCATTGATCGGTCGGCAGGAATGTCGATCGAGCCTCTGAAAGCGCTGATCAGCCAAGCGTAAAAGAACTCGAACCGAACGGCTCGGTTCCGTTAGCAGAGAGTACAGGAAAGGGTGAACGCCGGCTCAAAGAATGTTCGCGCGGCAAATCACCACTGACCGCATAACTAATTGAAAAGAAATCAGAAGATTGTGGCAGAAGGGACCTTATGCCGGATTTTCAAGCGGCCAATTTGGCGCACCGGCACAAAATTTTCGTGATTGGAAACGACAGACTTGCCGACCCATCTCGGGGTGGTCCGAGCGACGCGAATTCCTCCCGAGGCACGCCACTTGACGGACAGACCAAAGAACTACCGGAGTACCGAAATGACCAAGCTCGCTCTTACCGCCGCCGCCATCCTCGTTGCCACCGGCACTGCTTTTGCCGGCAGCGACCATTATGGCTCGGACAACGTCAACCAGCCGGCCGCTGCTGCTGCCAACGTCGACAACACCTTCACCGGTTCGATCCGCAAGCCAGTTACTTCCGAGCATACCGGTGCCAAGACAACCTCCGAGTCGGTGGCGCCTGAATCCGGCCAAGGCATCTGGGGCCGCTGATTATCACGGCCCGCAACACAAAGAGCGGCGGGCTTGGCCCGCTACTCTTGCTGTCGCGTATCAACGGGCGTGTGCGCCGAATAGCATCCTGCGCCAATCGAATACTTTGATTTGCAGGTTTCATCTGTAGCCACAATCTCGGTTGCTGAAATCGTCCAGCAACGTGCACATCGGAAAAAGCCGGGTGCGTATTCGTCGGCGCGGACAGCGCTCTCATCTCGAATGCGTCGAAAGCAACGACAACTCACGAATGACCAGTACATTGGAGTACCTGAAATGACCAAGACTGCTCTTACCGTCGCCACCATCGTCCTCGTCGCCACGGGCAGCGCCTTTGCAGGCAGCGATCACTATGGCTCGGACGGCGTCAACCAGCCGGCCGCGCCTGTTGGCAACGCGCCTGTCGGCACCGTCGACAGCGGGTTTACCGGTTCCATCCGCAAGCCGCTGACGGCCGAGCACAACGCCGTCGACACCGAGGCGACGACCTGGTTCGGCACGGATCAGCCCGTAGTGCCCCAATCTGGCCGGGGCAATTGGGGCCGTTAGTTCCTTAACCGGGAGCACAAAGAGCGGCGGGCCTGGCCCGCCGCTCTTGTTTGGGCAAAGCCCGGTCGGTCGAAGGGGTCGGCGATCCCCGGGCCTGTTGGTAAATCCCTAACGCAGATCCTTCGGCCAAATGCAGTGCGTCAGCCGGGCGCTGCCGAAGGTGAGACCGGCCCAATCGCCATCGACGTCGAACCGAGCCAGGGCCGCGGTGGGGTATTTTTCCGCCAGTTTTTTCAGCGCCGCTTCATCAGATCCAGCCCCGGCAAGACCGCGCGCGAACTCCTCCAACCCGGGATTGTGGCCAAGCACCAGCAGCGTTCCGGTCCCCGCCTTCACTTGCCGCACCTTGGCGAGGATGTCCGCCGCCGCTGCCTCGTAAAGCGCCTGGGCAAATTTGGCCTGCACCTTCGCCGGCAATTCCGCCGAGACCAGCCGCCACGTGTCGCGGGTGCGCAGCGCCGGCGACACCAGCGCCAACTCCGGCAGCCAGCCGCGCCGGGCCAGTTCGCGGCCGACCAGCGGCGCTGCCTTCAGCCCGCGCGCGGACAGCGGCCGGTCGAAGTCGATGAGGTCGGGATCGTCCCAACTCGACTTGGCGTGACGCAGGAGCAGCAGTTGCTTCATGGATTCAAAATAAGGCCGAAGCGTCGCGTGCGCCATGCACGACGCGGACGATCTCGACCCGCTGTTCGGCCAGCTGATAAAGCACGAGATAATTGCCGATCGTCAACGCACGCACATCGGCAGCGATGTCGGGCCTCTCGGAACCGGATTCCGGGAATGTGCCCAATTGCACGATGCGCTCGGCAATAGCATTCAAAAAGCGGTCCGCGGCAAGCGGGTTGTCCCTTGCAATGCCAAACCAAATATCGATCAGGTCGTCTTCTGCCGCCGGGCTGCGGACAATGCGGATGTCAGCCATTCCGCCGGTTTTTGCTGGTGTTGCCCAACCGGCTGCGGGCTTTCTGTTTTATGTTCTCGATGTCGAACGGCGCAAACGGACCGCTCTCCAGCCCTTCCGTCCAGGCTTTCCGCAACCGCTCCGCTTCGGCCTCGCGCAAGGGCTGGCGAAGCCGCCATTCGCGCAGTGCCTCGCGGATCACTTCGCTTGCCGAACCGTACTGCCCGCTGGCCACCGCGCCTTTGACCATGTCCAGCAGTTCCGGGGAAAGCGCTACGCTGACTTTTTCGACTGTCGCCATCAAGCCGTCTCCTCACGAAAACGGTAGCAAAATTTGCTACCAAATTCAAGAACTGACCCTCACGGCGTGATCCGCGCCAGGTGCTCGAGATCGGTCTCTTCGCGCAGCGGGTCGGGCGCGATCACCACCGACGTGGCGTTGTCGGCATCATCGGCGAAGCGCGAAAACACCGTGCGGCCGCCTTCTATCCGCGCCTTGCCTTCGGCGACAAGGCCCAACGCCAGCGGATAAAGTTGGTGCTCGGCCTTGAGCACGCGCGCGGCCAGCGTGTCCTCATTGTCGCCGACCATCACCGGCACGGCGGCCTGGGCGATGATCGGCCCGTCATCCATGTCGAGCGTGACGAAATGCACCGTGCAGCCATGGATGCGCATGCCTGCGCGCAGCGCCCGCGCATGCGTATCCAGCCCCTTGAAGGCAGGCAGCAGGGCAGGGTGGATATTGATCATGCGGCCCTGCCACTTCTCCACGAAGCGCGCGCCGAGGATGCGCATATAGCCGGCCAGCGCGACGATCTCGGCGCCGAACGACAAGAGGGCCGCGTCGATCGCCTCGTCGTGCGCTTGCTTGCTGGCATAGTCGGAGCGCGAAATCACTCTGGTGGCGATGCCGCGCGCCGCGGCGATGCCAAGGCCGGTGGCATTGGCGCGGTCGGAGATGACGCCGACGATCTCGGCCGGATAGGCCGGGTTGCTCGCCGCCGCAACCAGCGCCGTCATGTTGGAGCCGCGCCCCGAGATCAGTACGACCGTCCGTTTCCTGGTCATAGGCCAATCGAGCCCCGATAGATGACGCCGGCATCGCGGCGCGGCACGATCTGGCCGATCGGCGTCACCGTCTCGCCGGCCTCCTGCAGAACGGCGGCGACCTGCGCCGCCTGGCCGGAGGCGACGACCAGGATCATGCCGATGCCGCAATTGAAGGTGCGCATCATCTCTTCCGGCGCGACGCCGCCGGTCTTGGCCAGCCATGAGAACACCGGCGGCACCTCGATGGCGCCGAGATCGAGCTCGGCCGAAAAATCCTTGGGCAGAACGCGCGGGATGTTTTCGGGAAAGCCGCCGCCGGTGATATGGGCCAGCGCCTTGATGCCATGCGTGTTGCGGATCGCCTTGAGGATCGACTTGACGTAGATGCGCGTCGGCTCGAGCAGCGCCTCGGCCAGCGTCGCCTCGTCATTGAACGGCGCCGGATCGCCCCAGCCAAGGCCGCTTACGGCGACGATGCGGCGGACCAGCGAAAAGCCGTTCGAATGCAGGCCCGACGAGGCGAGGCCGAGCAGCACGTCGCCTTCGACGATGTCGTCGGTCGGCAGCAGCTGGCCGCGTTCGGCGGCACCGACGGCAAAGCCGGCAAGGTCGTAATCCTTGTCGTGATACATGCCGGGCATTTCCGCCGTCTCGCCGCCGATCAGCGCGCAACCGGCCTGCCGGCAGCCCTCGGCGATGCCGCCGACGATGGAAGCACCCTGGTCGGGATCGAGCTTGCCGGTGGCGAAATAGTCGAGGAAGAACAGCGGTTCGGCGCCCTGCACGACGATGTCGTTGACGCACATGGCGACGAGGTCGATGCCGATCGTGTCGTGCTTGCCGGCGTCGATGGCGATCTTCAGCTTGGTGCCGACGCCGTCATTGGCGGCGACCAGCACCGGATCGGTGAAGCCGGCTGCCTTGAGGTCGAACAGGCCGCCGAAGCCGCCGATCTCGCCATCGGCGCCCGGCCGGCGGGTGGCGCGCACCAGCGGCTTGATCTTCTCGACCATGAGATTGCCGGCGTCGATGTCGACGCCCGCTTCGGCATAGGTGAGCCCGTTCTTGCGCTTGCTCATTTCCGGCGCCTGCTCATCTGTTGCGCTTGCCTGTCGCTGTTTTCACTCGCGTGCGGGCTCTTCGCATGAACGGTTTTGCCCCGCAAGGCAAGCGCGCGATTAATGGTGTTTTCAGTTGGATGCCGCGGGAACCGGGCGTGATACACTCCAACAGTAAAAAGAAATCCCTGCCAGAATTGCGGCGAGGCCACCGACGGTGGCAAGAGATCTGATTTCACCGTCGAAGGGCAGGGTTCCATACGAGAAGCCGGCGGCGACCAAAGCCGCCGCGACAGCCCACAGACCTGGATTTGCAACGACCGACCGCGCGAACAGGAACGCCACGACCGCAGCCGTCAGCCAGAGGGGCCAAGAGACGACCACGCCCACGGCCAGCTCAAGAGCGAAGGCCCACAGAAGATCTTGCGTCGCTATGTTGCGGTGCGGGGCTCCGAAAGATGCGAAAGCCAGCAGACTTTCTGTCAGTCCGGCCAGATAGCAAAGCGTTACTCGCCAAGCGATTGTGATTCTCTGCGCCATCGTCATTCAGCAGTGGGGAAATAGGCTGTCGCTTCGCGGGCTCTTCGCATGAACGGCCGCACCTCGCAAGGATGACGGCGGGATCAGACGGTCTTGGCTCGACAAAAGAGTGGACAGTCGCCCAAGCTGCCGCCCTTACGGACGCCCCTCTCGTTCCGCTAGAACCATGTCGACGCGGTCGAGTTGTGCCTTGGCGTAGCCGCTCAGCGCTATTCCGCTATTGTTCGTTCGAATCCAGTGCACAGCCTGCTTCACCCGCTCGTAGTGCCCAAGTTCGATTTCGCAGGCAATCAGCGCGAGGATTCGAACTGCGAAGGGCTGTGTGAATTCGTAAGGTTTGTCGAGCAACTCGCTATGTCCGGCGACGTAACTGGCGAGGTCCGGGTTCTGAGCCCTGATCCGTCGCGCCAGCTCGACATATTTCCCCAGCAACCTGTCTATGCTCGTCTGGTCAAGATGCTCGAAGTAACGAGCATAAGCTTTCAGCTCATTGTTAAATATCGTTTCAGGATGAAACTGCGACAGTCCGGGCCAGATCCATTTTTTGCCGTACAGCCTTTCAAGCAACGGCCTGACGGTAAGAAAGTCCAGGTAAACGAGCATGTTCACATGAACATCGCCATGGCTTGCAGTAAAGGCCTCTTCGAGAATCAGGCTGATATCGTCGCTCCGGTCGACTTCGAAGACGCCTTTCCGGATGCGGCGAAAGCCATGTCCCGTCATGAACGTATCGAGATACTTACGCGCTTCGCCAACGGCCAAAGACAAGGTTCCACTCCCTCTTTGTTGCGCATCGTGCCTTGCTAGCGGCCTATTAGTCCATCCACAGCGCGCCTTGTTTCCTAACGGCCAAAGGATAGCGCGCTTCGGGCTCGCTTCCATTTGGTTAGTTCAACGCTGGCTATTCTTCACGCCCCCTCTGCGTTGATTACAAATTGCGCGGCGAAAGCCCGGATATAAGCCGGCCGAGCTTCCCCGCGCGCTACATAGGCAGCCAAGTTTTGATATTCGTCCAAAATGCCTGACATTCTTAGTCGCAGCAGCACCGATACCATCAATAAATCGCCTGCGCTGAACGTATCATCGAGCCAGTCGGCGACGCCCAAGTGGGCCGAGAGTTTGTCCAGCCGAGCGCGAACACGGTCCTTTACCAACGGCAAGCGCTCCTCGCTCCAAGGCTTGTCACGTTCGAATATTCTTGCCGTCGTTAATTCGAGGATCGGCGGCTCGACGGTGTTAAGTGCGGCAAACATCCACGTGATCGCACGCGCGCGGGCATTGCGATCCTTCGGCAGCAATCCCGCATGCTGCTCAGCAAGGTGAAAGACGATCGAGCCGGTTTCGAACAGCGAGAGAGAACCTTCCTCATAGGTGGGGATCTGGCCGAAGGGATGGATGGCCAGATGGCCAGGCGCCTTCATTTCTGCGAAGGAAACAAGACGAACCTCATACGGCTGCCCCACTTCTTCGAGCGCCCAGCGAACGCGCGTATCGCGCGCCAGTCCCTTGCCGCCATCGGGCGATCGTTCAAATGCTGTGATGGTGATTGTCATCGCGTCCGTTTCCTCGCTGGGCAAATTTCCTCGGCTTCCTATCGTGAGACGAATGAGCCTCCCCGAAATCGACATCGGTCTTGACCTATTTCATTGCTGGCGCCCTCGTGGGGAGATTGGCAGCTTCTGTGTCGCTTCTCACTTGCCGTAACCCTCCATCTCCATCATGTATCGACAAACAAGAGCGACGGGATATGCGTTTGACCATCCCCAACATGATCACGATCATGCGCTTCGTGCTGGTGCCGGCCGTGGTGCTGGCCATGCTGCAGGAACGCTGGGACTGGGCCTTTGCCGGCTTCCTCATTGCCGGCATTTCCGACGGCGTCGACGGCTTCATCGCCCGTCATTTCAACCAGTTTTCCAGGCTCGGCGCCTATCTCGATCCGATGGCCGACAAGCTGCTGCTGGTCTCGGTTTTCGTGGTCCTGGGCTTCAGCGGCGAACTGCCGCTGTGGCTGGTCGTTACCATGGTGTCGCGCGACGCACTGATCGTCTGCGCCGTGCTTTTATCCACCGTCATGGCGCATCCGGTCGAGATGAAGCCGCTCCTGGTGTCGAAGGCCAACACCGCGATCCAGATCGTGCTGGCGGCAGTGGTGTTGGGCGAACTCGCCTTCGACATCCGTCTCGATCCGCTGAGGCCGGCCCTCATATTGCTGTCCGGGGTCTTGACCGTGGCTTCGGCCGCGGCCTATCTCGTGGCTTGGCTGAGGCATATGAGCGGCTATGGCGAAGGCTCCACACCCGGCACCTGAACGCGGGGCACCTGACCACCGGGCACCTGACGAACGGTCCATCGACGCCGAGGCCGAAGCCGCGGCAGCGGAGGCTGCGGCATCGGCGTCGTTTCGCCGGCAGATCCGCTTCTGGCTGGTCAGCGCCATCATCCTCGCCGTCTTCCTCTATGTCTTCAGCGGCATCCTTCTGCCGTTCGTCGCCGGCATGGTGCTCGCCTATTTCCTCGATCCTGTGGCCGACCGGCTGGAGCGGCTCGGCCTGTCCAGGCTGATGGCAACGGTGGTCATCCTCATCGCCTTCATTGTCGTCCTGGTGCTGGCCGTCGTCATCCTGGTTCCGGTGCTCGCCTCGCAGATGGCTGATTTCGCCAGCAAGCTGCCGGACTATCTGACCCGGCTGCAGGGCCTGATCACCAGCTTCGACCCGAAATGGCTGGAAGAGAAATTCGGCGTCGACGCCAACGGCCTGCGCGAAGGCCTGAACTCGCTGCTGACCTCCGGCTTCGGCCTCCTGACCACCGTCTTCACCTCGATCTGGAGCTCCGGCGTGGCGCTGGTCTCGGTCGTCAGCCTGTTCGTGGTGACGCCGGTCGTCGCCTTCTACATGCTGCTCGACTGGGACCGCATGGTGGCAATCGTCGACAGCTGGGTGCCGCGCGACTATGTCAAGACCGTCAGGACGATCGCCAGGGATATCAACACGGCGACCGCCGGTTTCGTGCGCGGCCAGGGCACGCTGTGCCTGGTGCTCGGCGCCATGTATGCCACCGGCCTGACGCTGACGGGCCTGAATTTCGGCATCCTCATCGGCCTGTTCGCCGGGCTGATCTCGTTCATCCCCTATGTCGGCTCGCTGACCGGTCTGGTGCTGGCGGTCGGCGTCGCCTTCGTCCAGTTCTGGCCGGACTGGACCATGATCGCGGCGGTGGCCGGTGTGTTCTTCGTCGGCCAGTTCATCGAGGGCAACATCCTGCAGCCCAGGCTGGTCGGCAAAAGCGTTGGCCTGCATCCGGTATGGCTGATGTTTGCGCTGTTTGCCTTCGGCGCGCTGTTCGGCTTCGTCGGCCTGCTGATTGCCGTGCCGGCTTCCGCCGCCGTTGCCGTTCTGGTGCGTTTCGCCATCGCCCGCTATCTGGAATCGCCGCTCTACAAGGGCCATGCCGACGAGCCGGTGCCGCCGCTGCAGGTGCGGCGTCGCGGGGGCGCGCGCGGTTGAGCCAGATGCCGGACAAGATCGATCCGCCGCGTCAATTGCCGCTCGATCTAGGCCACGGCACCGGCTATTCGCGCGACGAGCTCGTCGTCTCCAGCACCAACAGCCAGGCGGCGGCGCTTGTCGACCGCTGGCCGGACTGGCCGTCGCCGGTCGTTGTGCTGGCCGGGCCGGCCGGCTCGGGGAAAACCCATCTGGCCTCGATCTGGCGGACCCGCGCCGACGCCGTGAAAGTGGAGGCCGGCCGCATCGGCGACTGCATCGAAAATCTTGGCGCGCATCCGGCCCTGATCGACGATGTCGATGCCGAACCGATCGACGAGCACGGCCTGTTCCACCTGATCAACGCGGTGCGCGGCGCCGGCTCGAGCTTGCTGTTGACGGCGCGGCGCTTTCCGTCCGCCTGGGGCGTCAGGCTGCCCGACCTGGCGTCGCGGCTGAAGGCGGCGGCTACCGTCGAGATCCACGAGCCCGACGACCTCTTGCTGGCCGGCGTCATCACAAAGCTATTCGCCGACCGCCAGGTCGAGGTCGAGCCGCATGTCGTGCAATATCTGGTGCGCCGCATCGAGCGCTCGCTGGCCACTGCCATGCGCGTGGTCGAACGGCTCGACCGCACGGCACTGGAGCGCAAGACGCCGATAACGCGAGCCCTCGCAGCCGAGACCGTCAGCGCCATGGACGAAGGGCAGGGCGAGTTCGAGATTTGACGATTCCAGTTCCGCCACTGTCCCATTTCGGGAACAAAAGCTGGCATCTGTCTTGCAGCAAAGAGCTTGCCGGCTAATCCCGGTCCTGATTGCGTATCAAATCAGGTAGTAGGCTCGCCGGGAGATGGGGCGGTTGGGGTTCTCTTCCCGGCGAGCTTGCCATATGCGGTGATCCGACCAGTCGCCTTGAAGTGTGATTTTCCCGCCAGCTGATAGCGCTATTCTCAACGCTGTCGGTCTTGCCTGGAAATGATATCGGCGACGTATTTTGATTGAGAGCCGTCCCACCCGCAGGCCGTGCATCGGCCGCTTTCGAAATGATGTTCGCAGTTTGGATATCCATAGAGCAGAGATGCGCATTCGGCACATAGACTGGCCATTGCGCTGCTGTCGGAAAAATACGTGCTGCCGCACTCATCGCAGGTCGCGATTGGTCGGTCCGTCATTGCTCTAGCCTCGCTACCGTTTCAGACCGATCGTCTCCCCCAAGCGCCGCTCGTTCCACGCCAAAGCGCCGGCGGTAATCACCAGGCACCAATCCGGTTATCCTGGCGAATACCTTGCGGAACGAGCCGGGATCGTCATAGCCGACCTCCCAGGCGATCTGGTCGATCGATCGCATCGTGGTTTCCAGCATCTCGCGCGCCTTGCTGACGCGCAGGTGCTGGCAATATTCGGTCGGCTTGAGGCCGGTGGCGTTGCGGAACCTGCGCAGAAAAGTCCGCTCCTCCAGCCCGGCGTGATCGGCCATGGCGCCAAGCGTCACATCGCGCGCGCCGTTCGCCTGCAGCCAGTGCTGCACCTTGAGAATCGCTTCGTCGCCGTGGGTCAGCCGCGGCGCAAACGGACTGTAAAAACGTTGCTCGCGGCCCGGCGGGTCGATCAGCATGAAACGCGCCGTGTCCATCATGACGGCTGACCCGAGCACCCTGTCCACCAGCTTCAGGCCGAGATCGGTCCAGGCCATGTAGCCGCCGGCGGTGATGATATCGCCATCATCGATAACCAGCCTGTCGGCGTCGAGCAGGATGTCTGGAAAGCGTAGCGCCAGCGCGTCGCGATAGGCCCAGTGCGTCGTCGCCGCGCGACCGGACAACAGGCCGGTCTCGGCAAGCACGAAGGCGCCGGCGCAGACCGAGCCGAGGGTCGCGCCTGCCGCATGACGGTCCCTGAGCCAGCCGGCATAGGGCGCGGCTGCTTCCCGAGCGATCGGATCTCCCAAGGTCGGCGGGAGGATAACCATGGCTGGTTCATTGTCGGCGCCGGGGTCGCTGTCGAAGGTGCGGACTACGGTGTGGCCCGCGTCTTCCAATTGCCAATGACTGACGCGAAGCCTCGCCGCCCCGGGCGACCGCTCGACAGCCAGCCGGTTTGCCAGCATAAAAAGATCGGTCAGGCCGAGCACGGCTGCTTCCTGCACACCGGGATACAAGACAAGGCCGATTTCGATCAGATCACGCGCCGCCGTCATTTGTCAGTTTTGCCACGTTGAATGTCCGTTTTGCCAATGCTCACCCTGGCCGCACTGTTATAATTTGTCCAGCTGAAGGGGCTAAAAGCTTCCCTGTTACCCCCCGACTTTTCCATCAAGGAGTAGGACGATGAGCACATTCACCACCCATGACGGCACCGAGATTTTCTACAAGGATTGGGGCAAGGGCCAGCCGATCGTGTTCCATCACGGCTGGCCGCTGAGCTCAGACGACTGGGACAACCAGATGCTGTTCTTCCTCGAAAAGGGCTACCGCGTCATCGCACATGACCGCCGCGGCCACGGCCGCTCGTCGCAGACCGCGACCGGCAACGAGATGGACACCTACGCCGCCGATGTTGCGGCGCTGGCGGCGCATCTCGATCTCAGGGACGCGATCCACATCGGCCATTCGACCGGTGGCGGCGAGGTGGCCCGTTACGTCGCGCTTTATGGCGGTGGCGGCCGCGTTGCCAAGGCGGTGCTGATCGGCGCCGTGCCGCCGATCATGGTCAAGACCGACAGCAATCCGGGTGGCCTGCCGATCGAGGTCTTCGACGGCTTTCGCGCCGCTTTGGTCGCCAACCGCGCCCAGTTCTACAGGGACGTGCCGGCCGGCCCGTTTTACGGTTTCAATCGCGAGGGCGCCAAGGTCTCGCCAGGGGCTATCGACAATTGGTGGCGCCAGGGCATGATGGGCGGAGCCAAGGCCCATTACGACTGCATCAAGGCGTTCTCGGAGACCGATTTCACTGACGACCTCAAGAAGATCGAGGTTCCCGTCCTGATCATGCATGGCGACGACGACCAGATCGTACCGATCGCCGATTCCGCGCTGCTTGCGGCCAAGCTGGTGAAGCACGGCACGCTCAAGGTCTACAAGGGCCTTCCGCACGGCATGTGCACCACCCACCCGGAGATCATCAATCCGGATCTGCTGGCCTTCATCCAGGGCTGACGGCTGGATATCGGACGGGCAGCGCGGGCTCGTGCTGTCCGTCCGTCGCTTAAACATGACCGGCGACGGGAGACACACTCGAGCGTGATCCGCTTGCCCTGCCGACGAGATTTGCTTGATGAATGGTCGGAGTGGAGAGATTCGAACTCCCGACCCTCTGGTCCCAAACCAGATGCGCTACCAGGCTGCGCTACACTCCGAACGGTCTGTTGCCTAGTGATTTCGGCCCGCCAAAGCAAGCGCAAAAACCATCGGCCTTGCTGCCGGCGGCATTGCGCAGTAATGACGGGCTAGTGCATGGCCAGAGAACAGTAATGTGGTCTCGGGGTCGTGTGCTTGCAACCAGCAATGAGGTGGTCATGTCAGCCCGCATTTTCAGCCCAGCCAAAACCGCGATGCAGTCCGGCAAGGCCAAGACCGGCTATTGGGTGCTGGAATTCGATCCGGAGCAGCGCAAGAAGATCGATCCGCTGATGGGCTACACCACGTCCGGCGACATGCGCAGCCAGATCAGGCTGACCTTCGACACAAGAGAAGAGGCGGTGGCCTATGCCGAGAAGGAAGGGCTGGCTTTCCGCGTCGAGGAGCCGAAGGAAATCAAGCGCCGCCAGATTTCCTATGCGGAGAATTTCCGCTATGACCGCAGGACGCCCTGGACGCATTGATCCCATACCGGCCCTGCCGGCACAATTCGCCGGTCATGCGGCCGGCCAGCGGTCCCGTAGCTCAGCTGGATAGAGCACCGGCCTTCTAAGCCGATGGTCACAGGTTCGAATCCTGTCGGGATCGCCAATATCTTCAGGTCCATTCCGGACAGGTTCACTCGCCAGTCGCACAGGATTTTCCAACACATGACAGCGATGGGCGCGGCGGCATTGCTGATCCTTGTCCTGACCTATGCCGGCGTTGCAATCGGCAGGATACCCGGGCTGCGCCTCGACCGGGCAGGGATCGCGCTGCTCGGCGGTGCGGCGATGATCGCCATCGGCGCGCTCGACATGGAGGACGCCTACCGCGCCATCAGCTTCGACACCATCACGCTTCTGCTCGGCATGATGATCGTCGTGGCGCATCTGAAAGTGTCGGGCGCCTTTCGCGCGCTCGGCGGGTTCGCCATCGAGCATGCGCATGCGCCGTTCATGCTGCTGGTGATGGTGACGCTGTTGACCGGCGTCCTGTCGGCGTTCCTGGTCAACGACGCCATCTGCCTGGTCATGGCGCCGATCGTCGTCCATGTCACCCGCGTCATCAACCGCAACCCGGTTCCCTATCTGATCGCCACCGCCACGGCCTCGAATTGCGGCAGCGTCGCCACCATCACCGGCAATCCGCAGAACATGGTCATCGGCGCGCTGTCGGGGATTTCCTATCCGGCCTTCTCGGCGGCACTGGCGCCAGTCGCGCTGTTCGGCCTGGTCGCCGTCATCGTCATCATCCGCATCGTCTACCGCGCCGAATTTTCGCGCAAGGCCGAGCTCAGCCCCGAAGTCTATCGCGGCCGCATGCTGCCGGGGCAGGTGCTGAAGGCGGTGGTCGTCTGTGTCGGTTTGGCGATCGCCTTCTTCGCCGGCGTTCCAGTCGCCAAGGCAGCGCTGATCGGCGGCGCCATTCTGTTGCTGACCCGCGCCATCAAACCTGAGCGCATCTATCGCGAGATCGATGGGCCGCTGCTGTTCATGTTCGCCGGGCTGTTCATCGTCGTCGCCGGGGCGGAGAAGACGCTGCTGACGCCCGACATCGTCGCCTCGGCAAAGGACCTCGGGCTGAATGATGTCTGGCGGCTGTCCGGCTTCACCGCAGTGCTATCCAACATCATGAGCAATGTCCCGGCCGTGCTGGCGCTGAAGCCGTTCGTGCCCGGACTGGAAAACCCCGAGCGGGCCTGGCTAGTCGTCGCCATGAGCTCGACGCTGGCCGGCAATTTCACGCTGCTCGGCTCGGTCGCCAATCTGATCGTTGCCGAGCACGCGCGGGTCTCCGGCAAACCGCTGGGCTTCATCGCCTTCTTCAAGGTCGGCCTGCCGTTGACGCTGGTCACGCTTCTTGTAGGGACGGCATGGCTGGCGGCCTAAAAGCGCGTCGCATTCGACCGGCCTCATGCGGCGCGCTTTAGGCCCTTTTTTATGCATGTCGTTATCGCAAACCGCTGCACACTTTTGCGCGGCATGCATCAGCCAGTCAGGGCGACGTCACCGTCACATGACCCTTCATGTTCGGATGGAAGCGGCAGAAATAATCGACCGATTCCGCCTTCTTCACCGTCAGGCTCGCCGCCTTCTTCGGCAGGATCATCAATTCCCAGGCGCCGTTGACGGTTGCCGTGTGGGCGAACACGTCCTTGTTTACCCACCTGATCGTGTCGCCGACCTTCGCCTCGATCTTTGCCGGCGAAAACACAAGCTTGTCGATCGTCACCTCGATGGTTTCGGCCTTGGCCGGCGCGGCACCCAAGGCCAATGCCAGCGCAACCCACAGATGCCGCCTCGACATCATTGGCCCAATCCTCACTTCAGCATGCCGGCGACGTGTTCGGCGTGCTGTTCGTGGCCCTGGAATATTTTCAAGCCGGTTTCCAGCAGGCTCTTCAACTCGGCATTGCTGGCCGACGGAATCAGCAGTGTTTCGAGCGCGCCATTGACCTGCTTGTGGTAGGCCACTTCGCTGGCGACATAGGCCTTGTCGAACGCCGCGCCCTTCAGCTTGGCAAGCTTGGCACGTTCCTCGGCCGCCGCCTTGGTCAGCGCCTTGCTGGTCGGATTTTCCTCAGGCGTGACCTTGAGCTTCTTGACCAGGTCGAGAGCCTGTTTGTTGACCGCCTCGTGATCTCGCACCATGTCCTTGGCGAAATCCACGACCTCCTTGTTCTTCGATTTCTTCAGCGCCTGCTTGGCCGCCTCGACGTCAAGCACGCCCGCTGTGTAGGCGATATGTGCGATCTGCGGATCGGTCGGTTTGTCGGCAGCTTGCGACAAGGGCGCTGCGCTAAGCAGGAAAACTGCGGCCAGTGCCGTGGTCGATCGAATAAACATGATGCTCTCCTTCGCCCCGACGCGGAACTGCATCGGGCTTCGTTTTCAGTGATGCTCATTGGATGCAGGTCGCCGCCAAACGTTCCCGCGAAAATCGGCGCGGCCTATCCGGAAAGACCAAGCCGCTGCATCACGGCATTGGTCAGCCGTTCGCAGCGCCGGCCCGCGAAGGGAAAGGCGTCGAGCAGCACCGGGCCGATCTGGTCGTCCAGCGCCTTGCGCACCAGCGCGGGCGCGGTGCAGCCGGGTCTTGATGGTTTCTGGCCGCACGCCAAGCAGTTCGGCGGTTTCCTCGATGCTCAATCCCTCGATGACGCGCGCCACGAACACCATCCGGTAGACATCGGGAAGACTGTCGGTTGCCCGTTCGACAAGCTCAAGGATCTGCCGTTGCGCCATCGTCCGCTCCGGATCGTCGCTCGGGTTGAGGGGAAACCGGATGATTTCGGCTTGCGGGTTTTCAGGCATCGCTACCATTCGCCGCCTTTTGCGCAAGCGACCGAGCGCTTCGTTGATGACGATACGCGATAGCCACGTAGCGAGCGAGGCATCGCCGCGAAAGGCCTCGAGATGGGCAAAGGCGCTGACATAGGCCTCCTGGACGATGTCCTCGGCCTCGCTGTCGTTACGCACGACGCCTCGGGCGATGCGGTAGAGCCTTTGGTTGTGCGTCTTGATGATGGTGCGGAATGCATCGCCATCACGTGCCAGCGCGCGGCGGACAAGCTGCATGTCGCCGGAAGCGGCGGGCGTTGCCGTCAACGCAGCAGGCATGGCCGATCTCCTGATAGGCTTCTCATCGCGACATTGGATGCATCGGCCGACAAAGGTTCCCGACCGATCCCGCCGGCCAGCCTCAATCCGTGTCAAGGACTGGCAGAGGCTATTCTATCGCTTCCGCCACGCCGCCGTCTCTATTTTGTAGACCGTTTCATCGGCTGGTCGGTCGCCCCGACATCGCTCCGGATCGCAATTTTCCAGCCGTTAGGCCGATTTCCTGACTCAGTCTGGAAAGGTGCTGGCTCAGGCCTTTGCGGCCGCCGCCAGCCCCCGCGCGAGGTCGGCCTTCAAATCCTCGACGTCCTCGAGCCCGATCTGCAGGCGCACCAGCGGCCCGTCATACGGGCCCTTGGCGATGGTGCGGTCGCCAAGGAATACCGGCACGGCAAGGCTCTCATAGCCGCCCCAGGAATAGCCGAGGCCGAAAAACTTCAACGCGTCGAGGAAGGCGTGCTGCTGCTTCTGTCCGCCGCCCGCGAGAACGATCGAGAAGATGCCGCTCGATCCGCAAAAATCGCGCTTCCACATTGCGTGGTCGGGATGACTGGGCAGCCCCGGATGCAGCACCTGCGCTACGCCCGGCTGACCCTCCAGCCAGCCGGCGAGGGAAAGCGCGCTCTTTTGATGATGCTCCAGCCGCACGCCCATCGTGCGCAGGCCGCGCAGCACCTGGTAGACGTCGTCCGGCCCGGCGCAGCAGCCCATCGTGTTGAACGTCTCGAAAAGCTGCTTCCAGCAGTCCGCATTGGCCGACACCGTGCCGAGCAGCACGTCGGAATGGCCGGCCGGGTATTTCGTCGCCGCGTGGATCGAGATGTCGACGCCATGGTCGAGGGGGCGAAAGTAGAGCGGCGTCGCCCAGGTGTTGTCCATCATGACGATGGCGCCGGCGGCATGCGCTGCCTTGGCGATGGCCGGTATGTCCTGCACCTCGAAAGTGTTGGAGGCCGGCGATTCGGTGAACATCACCTTGGTATTGGGCTTGATCAGCGCCGCGATGCCGGCGCCGATGCGCGGTTCGTAATACTCGACCTCGATGCCCAGCCGCTTCAGCATCGTGTCGGCGAAGTTGCGGGTCGGGTGATAGACGGAATCGACGATCAGCAAATGATCGCCGGCCGACAGGAAGGCGAGCAGCGGCAGCGTCACCGCCGCCAGGCCGGACGGTACCGCGACCGTGCCTGCCGAACCTTCCAGCGCATCGATCGCGCTGTTCAGCGCATCGGTGGTCGGCGTGCCGCGCGTGCCGTAGGTGTATCTCTGGCTGCGTGAAGCCATCGCCGCCGCATTGGGATAGAGCACGGTCGAGGCATGCACCACCGGCGGATTGACGAAGCCGAAATAGTCATGCGGGTTGTTGCCGGAATGGGCGAGCCGCGTGTTGACGCCCATCTCGCTGTCGTCTTTTGCCATTGCTTTTCGTCCCATGGGTTGGTCGTTAGCCATAGTGCGGCGGCATTGGCCGCGCAACCGCACCGCACTCGCCAGGCCAAGGTCTTGAATATGCCAATTCAGCAACGAGCCGTGGATCCGCGGGAAGGCTGCCAAGTGCGCTTGGCAACTCACGGTCGGACTTTGCCGGCTTTATTGGCGCGCTGACCAATTTGCGAGCGCGTTTGTCTGCAATTTCAGGCATTTCAGGCGGTTGGTTTTCAAAGTCTTTCGGATTTGGTCATTTCCCTTGACCTCACAGGAATAATCGCCTTCGATGTTGTTCGTGAATGGGAGGCAGCGCGTCGGTGACGATGCGGGATTCCGGTAACGGGCCGGGATACTTAGCTGCGTTCACACGGGAAAAAGTCAGGTTCGCCTGGAAAAAACAGAAAAGGGTCTGTGGGTCATGAAACACATTGCAATCGGCCTTTTGGGCGCCGCCGCGTTTGGATTCGCGGCTTCGGCCGCATCGGCGAGCACGCTCGACGATGTCAAGGCGAAAGGCTTCATCCAGTGCGGCACCAATACTGGTCTTGCTGGCTTCGCGGCGCCTGACGACAAGGGTGAATGGAAAGGCATCGATGTGGATTTCTGCCGCGCCGTGGCGGCCGCCGTCTTCGGCGATGGCACCAAAGTCAAGTTCACGCCGCTCAGCGCCAAGGAGCGGTTCACCGCGCTGCAGTCGGGCGAGGTCGACATCCTGTCGCGCAACACCACCTGGACCATCAACCGCGATACGGCGCTTGGCCTGAACTTCGTCGGCGTCACCTATTATGACGGTCAGGGCTTCATGATCAACGCCAAGAAGCTTCCGGGCGTGAATTCGGCACTGCAGCTTTCGGGCGCGGCGGTGTGTGTGCAGAGCGGCACCACGACCGAGCTCAACCTTGCCGACTATTTCAAGTCGAACAAGATGGAGTACAACCCCGTCGTTTTCGAAAAGCTGGATGAGGTCAACGCCGCGTATGACGCCGGCCGCTGCGACGTCTACACCACCGACCAGTCGGGTCTCTACGGCATCCGCCTGACGCTCAGCTCGCCGGCCGACCACGTCGTGTTGCCCGAGATCATCTCCAAGGAGCCGCTTGGGCCGGCCGTGCGCCAGGGTGACGACCAGTGGTACCACATCGTCAAGTGGACCTATTTCGCGCTGCTCAACGCCGAGGAACTGGGCATCACCCAGGCCAATGTCGACGAGATGAAGAACTCGGACAATCCCGAGATCAAGCGCGTGCTCGGCCAGGAAGCCGACACCAAGATCGGCACCGATCTAGGTGTCTCCAACGACTGGGTCGTCAACATCGTCAAGGCCGTCGGCAATTACGGCGAGATGTTCGAACGCAACGTCGGCTCCGGCAGCCCGCTGAAGATCGCCCGCGGCATCAACGCGCTGTGGACCAAGGGTGGCCTGCAGTACGCTCCGCCGATCCGCTGATCGAAAATGGATCCGGAAGGCAGGTCGTCTGCCTTCCGGTCTCTCTTTCCAGGGGACTGTCGAATGGCATCGCAGGAAGTTCTTCGCGAGGAGCCAAGCCGCGGTTCCTTCATCAATGATCCGCGCGTCCGCGGCATATTCTTTCAAGCACTGGTCCTCGTCCTGCTGGTAGCGGGTGTCTGGTGGGTTACCCACAACGTCATCGCCAATTTGACGCGGCTGCACATCGCTTCCGGCTTCGGCTTTCTTAAGGGCCGCGCCGGCTTCGACATTAGCGAAAGCGCCATCGCTTATTCATCGGATTCGACCTATTTCCGTGCCATCCTGGTTGGCTTTATCAACACCGTGATCGTTGCTGTCGTCGGCATCATCACCGCCACCATCATCGGTTTCATCGTCGGCATCGGCCGGCTGTCGCATAACTGGCTGATCAGGAAGATCTGCACCGTTTATGTCGAGGTGTTCCGCAACATCCCACCGCTGCTGGTCATCTTCTTCTGGTATTCCGGCGTGCTTGCCGTGCTGCCGCCGCCGCGCGAGAGCATCAATCTGCCGTTCGGCTCCTTTCTCAACCAGCGCGGCTTCTATTTTCCCCGCGCTGTATGGGGCGAGGGCTCCTGGCTGATCCTGGTCGCACTGCTCCTCGGCATCGCCATGGCCTGGTTCGTCGCCCGCAAGGCGCGGCAGCGGCAGATGGCGACGGGACAGCCATTCCCGGTGTTCTGGACATCCATGGCGTTGATCGTCGGCCTGCCGCTGCTGGCCTACGCGCTGAGCGGCTTTCCGCTGAGCTTTGAATTTCCAAAGCAGTCGACCTTCAATCTCGTCGGTGGCTTTCAGGTCAGGCCCGAGTTCCTGTCACTCTATCTGGCGTTGTCCTGCTATACGGCCGCCTTTATCGCCGAGATCGTGCGCGCCGGCATCAGGGGCGTCAGCGCAGGCCAGACCGAGGCGGCCGCGGCACTCGGGCTGCGCTCGGGATCGATCCTCAGGCTTGTCGTCGTGCCGCAGGCGATGCGCATCGTTATTCCGCCGCTGACCAGCCAGTATCTCAACCTGACCAAGAATTCCTCGCTCGCCATCGCCATCGGCTATCCGGACCTGACGGCGACGGCCGGCACGGTCTTGAATCAGACCGGGCAGGCAGTCGAAGGTGTGGTGATCATGATGGCGGTGTACCTGGCGCTCAGCCTGATCACGTCGGCGATCATGAATGTCGTCAATGCCCGGATGGCGCTGGTGGAGAGGTAGGGCCATGCAAGAGCACGATATGTCCTGGGTGCGGACGGAGATGGCGCTGGCGCAGCCGGCGCCGTCGAGCGAGCGCGGCCTCACCGCCTGGGTCCGCAAGAATCTGATCGCATCGACCGGCGACGCCATCCTGACCATCATCGGCATCGTGCTGGTTGCCATGATCCTGCCGCAGATCGTCAATTGGGCTTTCATCAACGCCCAGTGGACGGGACCGGACCGCACGGTCTGCGCCACCGTGGCGCAGGGCGGCATCCAGTCGGACGGCTGGACCGGCGCCTGCTGGGCTTTCGTCAACGCCAAGTTCGGCCAGTTCATGTTCGGCCGCTATCCCCTGGAAGAGCGTTGGCGCCCGATCCTGGTGGCCATCCTGTTCGTGGCGCTGCTGGTGCCGCTGCTCGTTCCGCGCGTACCGCGCAAGGGGCTGAATGCCATTCTTCTCTTTTTTGCACTGCCGGTCGTCGCCTTCGTTCTGCTGATCGGCGGCATGTTCGGCCTGCCCTATGTCGAAACCCCGCTCTGGGGTGGACTGCTGGTGACACTCAGCCTGTCTTTCGTCGGCATAGCTGTGTCGCTGCCGGTCGGCATCGTGCTGGCGCTCGGCCGGCGCTCGAACATGCCGATCGTCAAGCT
The DNA here is from genome assembly GCF_040320095.1 of Mesorhizobium sp. M0800. Lineage (NCBI taxonomy): Bacteria > Pseudomonadati > Pseudomonadota > Alphaproteobacteria > Hyphomicrobiales > Phyllobacteriaceae > Mesorhizobium > Mesorhizobium sp. M0800. Next base: position 180,618 of record NZ_JAMYOZ010000007.1, on the reverse strand, counting down.
GCTGTGCGTGATCTTCATCGAGACGGTACGCGGAATCCCGCTGATTACGGTGCTGTTCTTTGCCAGCGTGATGCTGCCGCTGTTCCTGCCGGCCGGCGTCAGCTTCGACAAGTTCCTGCGCGCGCTGATCGGCGTGTCGCTGTTTGCCGCCGCCTACATGGCCGAAGTGGTGCGCGGCGGCCTGCAGGCGATCCCCAAAGGCCAGTATGAGGGCGCCGATTCGCTCGGCCTCAGCTACTGGCAGAAGATGGGTCTGGTCGTCATGCCGCAGGCGCTGAAGCTGGTCATTCCCGGCATCGTCAACACCTTCATCGGCATGTTCAAGGACACCAGCCTGGTCATCGTCATCTCGATGTTCGACCTCCTCGGCATCGTCAAGCAGAACTTCTCCGACGCCAATTGGGCGACGCCGCAGACGGCCAGATCCGGCCTGGTCTTCGCGGCCTTCATCTTCTGGCTGTTCTGTTTCGGCATGTCGCGCTATTCAATGTACACGGAACGCCGTCTCGACACCGGCCACAAACGCTAAAAAAGGGACCTTGTCATGGCCATAGAAAACGCCGTCAGCGCGGAAGAGATCAAGGTCAATGCCGCCAAGATGCACATTTCCACCACCGATGTCGCCATCGACATCATCGCCATGCACAAATGGTACGGCGAATTCCATGTGCTGAAGGACATCAATCTAAAGGTGATGCGCGGCGAGCGCATCGTCATCTGCGGCCCGTCGGGCTCCGGCAAATCGACGATGATCCGTTGCATCAACCGACTGGAGGAACACCAGAAGGGCAAGATCATCGTCGACGGCAAGGAACTGACCAACGATCTGAAGAAGATCGACGAGGTGCGCCGCGAGGTCGGCATGGTGTTCCAGCACTTCAACCTGTTCCCGCATCTGACCATTCTGGAAAATTGCACGCTGGCGCCGATCTGGGTGCGCAAGATGCCGCGGAAACAGGCCGAGGAAATCGCCATGCATTTCCTCAAGCGCGTCAAGATCCCGGAACAGGCCAACAAATATCCCGGCCAGCTTTCCGGCGGCCAGCAACAGCGCGTGGCGATCGCCCGCTCGCTGTGCATGAACCCGCGCATCATGCTGTTCGATGAGCCGACCTCGGCTCTCGATCCGGAAATGATCAAGGAAGTGCTGGAGACGATGGTCGGGCTGGCCGAGGAAGGCATGACCATGCTCTGCGTCACCCACGAAATGGGCTTTGCGCGCAAAGTCGCCAACCGGGTGATCTTTATGGATCAGGGTCAGATCGTCGAGCAGAACACGCCGGCCGAGTTCTTCGACCACCCGCGCCATGAGCGCACGAAGCTGTTCCTGTCGCAGATCCTGCACTGATCCTGTACGCCGGTTCGGGACAAGACCGGCGGACCGGGGTCTCTGTCTTGATGGCTTCGCGCGTATTCGACGAGCGCTGACCGTGCGCTGCGCGAGAAGATAGCAAGCGTGCTTCAGGCCGTTCGAGTGGTCACATTGCAACCTGGTAACTAAGGCCGGCGCGGATCATAAGCGCGCCTTCCGCGTTCATTTCCATTGGGAGTTGTATAACAAGCAGCGTGGGCGAATGCCGCGATAGGTCAAGGGTTCATCCTGATGCTCATCCAACCGATCGATTATTTTCTTGTCGTTTGGTTCGCGCTGGCGCTGGCTTCGACGCTTTATGTCGGCTTCGACCAATATCGCAACAATCCCGAGCCGGTGGTGATGAAATGGGGCTTCATCCTGGTCACCCTCTATATGGGTCCGCTCGGCTTGCTGCTTTACGTGCTCGCGGACAAGGAGCCACGGCCGGGCGAGCATGAGGTGTTCACCCGGCCGCTCTGGAAGCAGGGCGTCGGCTCCACCATCCACTGCGTCGCCGGCGATGCCACCGGCATCATTCTTGCCGCCGCCGTCACGGCGGCACTCGGCCTGCCGATGTGGATCGACCTGATCGTCGAATATCTCGCCGGCTTTGCCTTCGGCCTGTTCATCTTCCAGTCGCTGTTCATGAAATCGATGATGGGCGGCACCTATTGGGAAAACGTACGCAAGAGCTTCCTGCCCGAGTTCATCTCCATGAACTTCATGATGGCCGGCATGGCGCCGGTCATGAGCTTCCTGATGATGGGCCGCGACATGCGCGCGATGGAACCGACGGAGCTGCTGTTCTGGGGCGTGATGTCGATCGGCGTCATCGCCGGTCTTGCGCTTGCCTATCCGGCCAATGTCTGGCTGGTCGCCCGGGGGCTGAAGCATGGGTTGATGACACAGCGCGCGCAGGCAGCCGGCATCGATGGTCGAGAGCAGCCTGCAACGAGGCAACATGCGCAGATGCAAATGCAGCAGGCCGACGCCAGTGGCCATCGCGGACAGCGCCACGATATAGCTTCCCACAAAGGCAAAGGCGGCGGCAATCACATGGAGACAGATGCCACGACGCCGCAGGTGGCTGCCCTGGGTGCCGTCTCCCTGCTGGCGCTCGCCATCGGCATGATCGCGCCGGCGAATTGGCTGAACCTGACGCTGTCGGCACGTGACGTCGGCGGGGTGATCATGCCGCAAGGCATGATCATGGATCGCGACACGCCGGCTGATACGATGCGCGACATGGCCGCTACCGATCCACGCCTCGTGGCCGCCTCTTATGGCCTGACGGCAAGGGGCGACCAGGAACTGCCGTTTCGGATAGAGAACGGCATCAAGGTGTTCGAGCTCAGGCCTTCAGTGGTCCGCTGGCAGATCCTGCCGGACGTCGCGGTCGACGCCTATGCCTATAATGGCCAGATTCCCGGCCCGCGAATTCACATTCGCCAGGGCGATCGGGTCAGGATCAACGTCACCAACGGCCTGCCTGAGGAAACGACGGTGCATTGGCATGGCTTGATCCTGCCGAACCAGATGGATGGGCCGGCCGAGGTCACCCAGGCGCCGATCGAGCCCGGCCAATCCTATTCATACGAATTCACCGCAACCCAGCGCGGAACCTATTTCTACCACCCCCATGCCAAGCCGGACCGGACCCAGGCGCTCGGCCTCTACGGTGCGCTGATCATCGATCCCGCCAATCCCGCCGACGAGGTCGCGGCCGACCATGATTACGTGATCCAGCTTCAGGAATGGCTGGTGCGGGAAGGGCTGACCTACCCGTCGATGCCGATGGACGGCGGCATGCCGAATTTCTTCACCATCAACGGCAAGGCCTATCCCTCGACCGAGACGATCCCGATGAAGGTCGGCGAGACGCTCAAGGTGCGGTTCATCGGCACCAACAACGGCTTCATCCATCCGATGCATATCCATGGCGGACCGTTCGAGGTCGTTGCCCGCGACGGCGAGACGGTCCCCGCTTCGGGTCGTTTCCTTGCCGATACGATCAACGTCGGGCCGGGTCAGCGCTACGACGTGATCTGGAAGGCGCAGCGTCCGGGCAAATGGCTGATCCATTGCCACATCCCGCATCACACCACGAACAACAATGTCGAGGAGAAGGGCGGCGGCGGGCTGATGGTCGTGATCGATGTGACATGACCGGCGTCGCCTAGGCTCGTTCCAGCCGGTGCACCGGCCCGGACGCCATGCCGTGGCTGGGGCCAAATTTTCTCTCAAGCTGAGGTGATCTGCCAGACAGCGACGCCGGCAAGGGCGAGACCGGCGCCGCCCTCGATGGCCCGGGAGATGCTTTCGAACAGCCGTGGCTGGCGCGCGAAAAACTGTACAAGCCGTTCCCGAAACACGATCGACAACACGGCGACGCAGGACAGCGTCAGCGCCACGCCGACCATCATGGTGATGGCAAACAGGACGCCCGCTGCCGGAACACCCCTGGACATCGCGAAAGTCATCGCGAAAAGCGTAAGCGGACATGGGATCAGGCCTGCCATGACGCCGACAGCCTCGCCCTCGTGCCTGTGGTGATGGCTGTGGCTCAAAGCGCGCCAGAGCATCCAGACGCCAATGAGGCCGAGCAGCCCGCGACTGATGTGCTCCAGAAGCGGAGCGCGGCCGACGCTGCCCAATGCTATTGAGACCAATGGCAGCGAGAGAGCCGCAATCAGAACGGCAATCGTCACATGCGTGAACGATAGCGTGATAGATACGAGCAGACCACGCGAGACCTTCGCATCCGAACCGGCAAGATAAGTCGCCAGGACGGCCTTGCTGTGCCCCGGCGTCAGCGCATGGGCAGCCCCGAACACGACGCCCATCGGCAGGAAGGCCATGAACGCCAGCCAATTGCCTCCGGCCGCAAGCAGCTTGATCTGTTCGCCGAGCGTCAGATAGATCGTGCGCTGAAATTCGACGAGCGTCTGGAACATCGGACGAGACTAGCAGAAAATCGGCGAGCGTCAGTGCATGTGGCCGTGGTCATGCGTGTGCTCGTGAGGAGTCGTTCTCTCCACGTTCTGTTGAAAACCGCACATTCGCCTCAGCCAGGGCCGGCATATGCTGGGATAGTTCGTCCTTCAGCGCTGCGGCGATCTTGTTCGCCGCCGACAGCGGCAGGGTTTCGTCCGCGGCAATTGCGATGTCGGCGTGCAATCTATGACCGATCCAGCGCGCCTTGGCATCGACAATGCGCGCGCCCGGAACATGCTCGGCGGCATGTCGGATTTCGTCCATCACACCGGGTTCGATTCCATCCAGCATGCGGGTCAGCACCGAGCGGGCCGATTGCCAGACGATACCGAAGATCGCAATCGTGATCAGCAGACCGACGATCGGATCGGCCAAGGAAAAGCCGAACCAAACGCCGATGGCTCCGATGACCACGGCAAGGCTGGTAAGTCCATCTGTGCGGGCGTGGTAGCCGTCGGCAATCAGTGCCGCGCTGTTGATTTCGCGACCGACGCGGATACGGAACACGGCAACCGCCTCGTTGCCGAGGAAGCCGACAATGCCCGCCGCAGTCAGCCAGCCCAGGTGTGTCACCACTTGTGGATTGATCAGCCTGTCGATGGCTTGGTAGGCAGCGACTACAGCGCTGAACAGGATGATGAGCACGATGATGATGCCGGCCAGATCCTCGACCCGGCCCAAGCCATACGTGAAGATCCGCGACGGCTTGCGCCGCGCCAGCACGAACGCAATCCATAGCGGGATCGCCGTGGTCGCATCGCCGATGTTATGGATCGTGTCGGCCAGCAATGCCACGCTCCCCGACAACGCAACCACGACCATCTGCAATGCCGCGGTGATGGCCAGGATCACGAACGACCATTTGATTGCCCAGATGCCCCGGTCGGTGGTGGCAATTGTCGCATCGATGACGCCATGGCTGTGACCGTGCGGACCGTGACCGCCGTGATGATGTGCGGCGTGCGAGCCGAACCCGAGCCATTCCAGAATGGGGGCTACGATGGCATTCATAGATATTTCGCCAGCTGCTTGAGTTCCGCCAGCGAGTTGCCGCCGGTTTCGACGCTGTCCGTAAGGCAATGCTCGATGTGATCGTTGATCAGCTCGCGCTTGGCGCTGCTGATGGCCCTTTCGACGGCATGAAGCTGCTGCGCCAGGTCAACGGCAAGGGCGATGCGCCTCGATCATCGCCAGCACCGCCGCAAGGTGGCCTTGCGCGCGCTTCAGGCGCTTGATGATGGAAGGATGCGAGGCGTGGAGGTGATCTGACATGCTTGAGCATATCCTCCCGGGGAGGATACGCGTCAAGCTCTAAGTCAGCTGTGCAACTTTCGGAGGGGCTTCACCTTGAGCATTGCTTGTTCTATGCCTTTCCCATGAAGAAGCTTGCCCGTTTTCTTGGCCTGCTGGTCGTTGCAGCAGTCCTTGCGGTGGCGTTGGGCACGCTGCTGCCGCGCCCGCTCTGGCCGGCGGCCGTTGCCGATCCGATCGGCACAAGCCACCGTATCCTGGTGCTGCAAAATCCGATCCACACGGACATCGCCATCCCGGTCGACGACGATGTGCGCCGGCGCTTCCATTTCCTGGTCGATGCCGGCATTCCCGCAGACACGGCGGAGGTCCGCTACATCGTCTTCGGCTGGGGCGGCCGCGCCTTCTATCTGGAGACGCCGACCTGGTCGGAGCTGAAGGCGGTGCCGGTGATGAAGGCGCTGACGGTCGATGGCTCGGCAATGCATGTCGACATTTCCGTTGACATCGCCGAGCCGCATCGCGACGTCGCTGGCTTCGACATCGGCGAGGAGCGGTTTACGGCGCTGCTCGATTACGTTGCGGCAAGCTTCCGGCAGGGGCCGAACGGGGCCATCCCGATCGAGAGTGCGGCCTATTCCCGCTTCGATCGGTTCTTCGAAGCCAATGGTCATTTCAACGCGCTGATCGGCTGCAACACCTGGACGGCGGCGGCACTGCGCACGGCCGGGCTGCGCACCGGCTGGTGGAATCCGCTGCCGGCCTCGCTCGGCCTGTCGATGCGGCTTTACAATTGACAAGGCGACTTAGGACCGCCGAGCGTCCTACGCCCACCAACCATAGAGCCAGTCGAGATCGGCGGCGAGCTTTTCGGGCGAGCGCATCGCCAGGAACAGGTTGCGGGCCATCGCCACCGGCCCGGCCGCATGCCAGGCGAGGCGGTTGATGGCGCCGCGGCGGGCGACCTGGGCGACGCGCGGCCGCCGCGCCTGTTCCCAGGCGACAAGCGCCCCCTCAAGATCGGCTGTGGAGGCTGCAACGAAGCCGGCAAGCGTCGCCGCGTCCTCGATCGCCATCGCCGCGCCCTGTGCGGCAAACGGCGTCATCGCATGCGCCGCATCGCCGATCAGGGCGATGCCTTCCGGCGTCGTCCACCGCCGCTGCTCGACGGTGTGGATCGGCCATGCCATCCACGGCGCGGCCTCGCTCGCCAGACGGACCAGCGCCGGCGCAGTGCCGCGCATGGCGCTGGCGAGGCTGGCGGGGTCGGCATGCCCCGACCAGCCCTCGGCGATGCGCTCGTCCTTGGTGAAGGCCGCGAGGTTGAAGGCAGTGCCACGGCTGACCGGATAGGCGACCATATGGAAGCCGGAATAGAGGAATGCAGTAACACAATCGGGCGCACCGATCGCCGCAAAGGCTTGTCCGGCGAGGCTGTCGGCGGCCACCGTGGCGCGCCAGGCAAGCTCGCCCGAAAACCGGCTTCTCCGGAAATCGGCTGCCTTGCGGGCCAGTTTTTCTCGCACCGACGACCAGACGCCATCGGCGCCGATCAGCAGACAGCCAGCCTCGACCGTTTCGCCATCAGCCGATGCAGTAACGGCAACACCTTTCGGTCCGGCTGCGATGTTGGTCACCCGCGCGCCGGCGATTAGATCGATACCGGGCTGCTCCGAAACTCGTGCCATCAGCGCTGACTGCAGATCGGCGCGGTGGGCGACGAGATAGGGTGCTCCCCAGCGCGTTTCGGCCGCCTGGCCAAGCGGTACGCGCGCCAGCTTGCGCAGCGTGGCGGCATCCTTGAGCACGACCGCCTCCGGCCGCACCGCCGTCGCCAGCAGCCGATCGAGTACGCCGAGTTGCCGTAGGATGCGCGTCGCGTTGGGCGAAAGCTGGATACCGGCGCCGCCAGCCTCGAGGTGCTGTGCCTGTTCGAACAGTTTTATCCGGTAGCCGCGCTCGGCGAAGGCCAGTGCCGCGGTCAGCCCGGCGACGCCCGCCCCGGCGATGACCACCTGCCGGGACTGCGTTTCCTGCATCAGGTTTGTCGCGGAAGAATCAGGCGGCCTGGTCGATATAAAGGCAGCCCGGCGGCACCGTTTCCAATGCCTTCAGCTTCGGCGAATAGCGATAGAGCGTCGAGCAATACGGGCAGACCTTTTCATTGTCGTCGCCCATGTCGAGAAATACATGCGGGTGGTCGAAAGGCGGATTGGCGCCGGTGCACATGAATTCCTTGACGCCGATGTCGATTGCCGGATAGCCCGCATCGTTCTGGAAATGGGGAATGGAACCGCCTGCCATCGTCGTCTCCTGATCTTGTCGATTGCATCTGGATCATAACCCGTCTCTTTGCAAGATCGATGAAATGAAACTGTCGCAAAAGCCTGTCAGAGGATAAGTTAAGCCGGTTAAGGCTATGGTCGTCGAACGGTGTGGGAAGAGCGGAAACCATGAACGAACTGAAGCCGGTGCAGAACGAATTCATCACCGTCGAGGCGGCGAGCCGCGAAGGCGGCAATCCCGACCGCTTCGTCAATCGCGAGTTTTCCTGGCTGCAATTCAACCGGCGCGTGCTCGAAGAGTCGCTGAACGCCAATCATCCGCTGCTCGAGCGTGTTCGCTTCCTGTCGATATCGGCCGCCAACCTCGACGAGTTCTTCATGGTTCGCGTTGCGGGTCTTGCCGGCCAGGTGCGCGAGGGCATCGTGCTGAAGAGCCCGGACGGACGCACGCCCGAGCAGCAGCTTGAACAATTGCTGCGCGAGGTCGAGCGCCTGCAGGAGGACCAGCAGAAAAGCCTTTCGGCGCTGATGCTGCTGCTCGACAAGGAAGGCATCGAGAGCATCACCCGCGATGCACTGAGCAAGGACGAGAAGATCTGGCTTGAGGACCATTTCCAGGAGCAGGTATTTCCGGTGCTGACGCCGCTGTCGATCGACCCGGCGCATCCGTTCCCGTTCATTCCCAATCTCGGTTTCTCGATGGCGTTGCAATTGCGCCACCGTAAGAACGGCGAGGAAATGAGCGCGCTTTTGCGCCTGCCGGTGGCGCTGAGGCGCTTCATCCGCTTGCCGGATCGCAAGCGCCATGTCCGCTTCATCCCGCTCGAGGAGGCGGTCGGTCTTTATATCGGCAAGCTGTTCCCGGGCTACGAGGTCAAGGGTTCCGGCACGTTCCGTATCATCCGCGACAGCGATATCGAGGTCGAGGAAGAGTCCGAGGATCTGGTGCGCCTGTTCGAGACGGCGCTGAAGCGCCGCCGCCGCGGCTCGGTTATCCGGATCGAATTCGACCGGCTGATGCCGCCCGAACTGCGCGACTTCGTCGCCGGCGAGCTTGGCGTTTCGGCAAGCCGGATCAGCGTGCTCACCGGTCCGCTGGCGCTCAGCCAGATCTCGGAGATCGTCGCCGTCGCCCGCGACGATCTGAAGTTCACGCCCTACAATCCGCGCTTCCCCGAGCGCATCCGCGAGCATGGCGGCGATTGCTTTGCCGCGATCCGCGAGAAGGACATCATCGTCCACCACCCTTACGAATCCTTCGACGTGGTGGTGCAGTTCCTGCGTCAGGCGATGGCCGATCCGGAAGTGGTGGCGATCAAGCAGACGCTCTATCGCACCTCCAACGACAGCCCGATCGTACGCGCTTTGGTCGACGCCGCCGAGGCCGGCAAGTCGGTGACCGCGCTGGTCGAGCTCAAGGCGCGTTTCGACGAAGAAGCCAACATCCGCTGGGCCCGCGACCTCGAGCGAGCCGGCGTCCAGGTCGTCTTCGGCTTCCTCGAACTGAAGACCCATTCGAAAATGTCGCTGGTCGTGCGCCGCGAGGATGGCAGGCTGCGCAATTACGTGCATCTCGGCACCGGCAACTACCACCCGGTCACCGCGCGCATCTACACCGACCTGTCCTTCTTCACCACCGCCCCGACGATCGCGCGCGATGTCGCCCAGCTGTTCAACTTCATCACCGGCTATGCCGAACCGGCCGAGCAGATGCGGCTGGCCATATCGCCGTTCACGCTGCGCGACCGCATCCTCAAGCACATTTCGGACGAGATCAGCCACGCGCTGGAGGGCAGGCCCGCCCGCATCTGGATGAAGATGAACGCCTTGGTCGATCCGATCGTCATCGATGCCCTCTATGATGCCAGCCGCGCCGGCGTCGAGATCGATCTCGTCGTGCGCGGCATCTGCTGCCTGAGGCCGCAGGTGCCCGGCCTGTCGGAGAACATAAGGGTGAAATCGATCGTCGGCCGCTTCCTCGAGCACAGCCGCATCTACTGCTTCGGCAACGGCCACGGCCTGCCCTCGGACGGGGCGATCGTCTACATCTCCTCGGCCGATTTGATGCCGCGCAATCTCGACCGCCGTGTCGAGACCATGGTGCCGATCACCAATCCAACTGTGCACGAACAGGTGCTCGGCCAGATCATGCTCGGCAACATCATGGACAACCAGCAAAGTTTCGACGTATTGGCTGACGGAACCTCCCGGCGCGTCGTGCTGGAGGAGGGCGAGGAACCGTTCAACGCGCAGGAATATTTCATGACCAATCCGAGCCTGTCCGGACGGGGCGATGCGTTGAAGTCGCATGCGCCCAAGCGCATCGCGCAGTTCAAGCGCCGCAAGAAACAGAACGCAGCGACGGGCTGATGATTTCAGCATCCCAGGGCCGGCTTCAGGACCGCCGACCGCTGTCCATCATCGATATCGGGTCGAATTCGATCCGTCTTGTCATCTATGAGGGGCTGGCGCGCTCGCCGACCTTGCTGTTCAACGAAAAGATGCTGGCCGGCCTCGGCCGCGGCATCGTTTCGACCGGAAAACTCGATCCCGAGGCGGTGACGCGCTCGATGGAAGAGTTCCGCCGCTTCCGAGCGCTTTCCGACCAGGCCGGCGCCGAGCGCATATATGTGCTGGCGACCGCCGCCGCTCGCGAGGCCGTCAACGGCCCCGACTTCATCCACCGCGCCGAGGATGTGCTCAAGACCGAGATCCAGGTGCTGAGCGGCCGCGAGGAAGCCCATTATTCGGCGCTCGGCGTCATCTCCGGTTTCCACCCGGCCGACGGCATTGCCGGCGACCTTGGCGGCGGCAGCCTCGAACTGATCGACATCGATGGTGAGACGATCGGTGACGGCATCACGCTGCCGTTGGGCGGCTTGCGCCTGCAGGACATGGCGAAGAATTCGCTGACCCAGGCGGCAAGGATCACGCGCGAGCAACTGGCGCGGGCGAAATTGCTGAAGGGCGGGCAGGGCAGGGCGTTCTACACGGTCGGCGGCACCTGGCGAAACCTCGCCCGGCTGCACATGGAAATGACCAACTACCCGCTCGGCGTCATGCACCATTACGAGATCGGCATCGAAAGCGCCGCGAACTTCCTCCGGCAGGTCGCCAAGGCCGAGATCGATAAGATCAAAGGCATCGAGGGCATCTCCAAGAACCGCCGCTCGCTGCTGCCCTATGGCGCCATCGTGCTGCAGGAGATCATGGCGGCGATGCAGCCGTCGAAGATCATCGTGTCGGCGCTGGGCGTGCGCGAGGGCTTTCTCTACTCGCTGCTCGACAAGGCCGAGCAGAAGGCCGATCCGCTGATCTCGGCGGCGGAAGAGCTTGCCCGCCTGCGCTCGCGCTCGGTCGACCACGCGCATGAGCTTGTCGAGTGGACCGGCAAGGCCTTCGCTGCCTTCGGCATCGACGAGACCAGGGATGAGGCGCGCTACCGCCACGCCGCCTGCCTGCTCGCCGATATCGGCTGGCGTGCCCATCCCGAATATCGCGGCAAGCAATCGCTCAACATCATCGCCCACGCCTCCTTCATCGGCGTCGATCATCCCGGCCGCGCCTTCCTGGCGCTTGTCAGCCTGTTTCGCCACGAGGGCGTCTTCAATGAAGCCGCTCCGGAAATCCGCGGGCTGGCGACACCGCGCTATCTCGAACGGGCCCGCGTGCTGGCCGCGCTGCTGCGCGTCGTCTATTTGCTGAGCGCGGCAATGCCCGGCGTCATGCCACGGCTGAAATGGGAAAACCGCGGCAATGGCGTGCTGGCGCTGGTGCTGCCGGCAGCGCTCGCCGATCTTTACGGCGAGCGGCCCGCCGGCCGGCTGGCACAGCTGGCAAAGGTCACCAATCGGCGGCTGGTGCTGGCAGTCGAGGGCGGGCCTAGCGTTTCTGTCAAATAGAGGCCCGCGCTATCGCGTCGCGACAGTTGAGGAAAGAAGGGAAACGCCGTGAAATCCAGGCAGGTTCTTCAGCTGTTGGTTGCGGGGATCTTCGTCCTCTTCGCGGGCACCGCCAGTGGCCAGACGCTTTACACTCTGTCCGTCGTGGCCAAGGGGACGTTCGATCTGGATCGACATTATCCCAAAGAGCCGGGCGTCAGAATGCCGTTCAATTTTCATAGAATGCTTCGCGCACCCAAAAACAGAGAGAAAATAAACTACTTCGTGTTCAAGCCGAGCGCCGACATATTCAAGCTCATGAAATCCCTCTCGAAGAGCGATTTATTCTCACGCCTCGAGCCGTGTTCGAGAGGGGGCGATCGAACGCTTTCCGACAAGGCTCAGACCATTGGCGGATCGATCAAGCCCATTTTGGGTCGGGCCGATCTGTTACCATACTTGAAGAGACAAGAACTGATCCAATCAGATGGCTATGTGTACGTCGCCATAGACAGCAACCTTCGAAACTACGTTAAGGCCCCAGATGATTTTGGATACGAGTGGGTGGCAATGGCGGTTAAGAAACAGCAGCTTTGTCTGTATGTGGGGGTAGGGGAGATGGGGTATCGCGCACTTGCCTCGGTGCCCGTCAATGTAAGCCATCTCGCAAAATTTGTTTTTCTGGACACCAAATAAACCGGGTGACTTGCTCAGGCGCGGGTCCCAAACGCCCGGCCATCGAACGAATAGGCGCCTGCGCCAGCCATTGCCAGCGCCAGAAAACCGCCTGCAGTGGCGATGTCCTTCATCAGCATCTGTGAATGCATGAAGGTCAGCGTCGGATCGTCGCCACCCTGGCCATAGTGGCCGATGAAGCCCGCCGCGATGCAGAACGCAGCGAGTAGCAACGCCACGATCGGCGTCTTGAAGCCGACGAGGATGAGCAGTCCGGCGATCAGCTCGAACAGGCCTGTCGCCCAGGCCACCAGCGTCGGCAGCGGCAGGCCGAGGCCGGCGAAATAGCCTGATGTGCCGGCGATGTCGGCAAGCGCATGGAAGCCGGACGGCACGAACAGCGCGGCGAGCAGCAGCCGGGACAGCAAGAGCAGCGCATTGCGAGGCATGGTCTCCTCCGATATCGGCGGCCGATCCTAGCAGAGTTCCAGCCAGCGGATATAAACCGACAACGAAAAAGGGGCGCGGAAAATTCCGCGCCCCTTTGTTCAGGAAATGCTGGGCCGCTTCAGCCGCGCTTGGCGTCGATCGAATACGCGCCTGGGCCCGACGAGGCGAGCACGAGGAAGCCGCCGGCGATGCCGAGGTTCTTCATGAAATTGATCATCTGCATCTGATCGGCCCAGCCGGTGTGGGCGACCAATGCGGTGGCGACGGTGAAGATCGCCATCACCCAGCCGACGATCCGGGTCTGGAAGCCAACGAGGATGGCCAGGCCGCCAAGCAGTTCGATAAGGCCGACGACAATGGCGGTCACCATCGGCAGCGGCAGGCCAAGGCTGCCGAAATAGCCGGCGGTGCCGGCAATCGCCGTCAGCTTGCCGAAACCGGAAAGCAGGAAGATGACAGAAAGCAGGATGCGGCCGAGCAGGATCGTGCCCGAGGCGCCGGCGGCGGTGCCGGAACCGGCAAACGAAGTGTTGGTCGACGTGTTGGTGGACATGCGTAACTCTCCAGAAGGGTTTGGCCAAACGGCTTGGGATACCCGTCTAGTTAGCGCAGGCCGACTGTTCACCAAAGATGCCAGATTGGTTACGGATTGTTCACCAAGGTAACGTTTTCGCGATCAACTTACCCCGGATGCGTCATGTCCTGCGGCCGCACCAGCCGCTCATAGTCGGCTTCGCTGACCAGCCCGGTGGCCAGCGCTTCCTCGCGCAGCGTTGTGCCGTTCTTGTGCGCCGCCTTTGCAATCTTGGCCGCGTTGTCGTAGCCGATCGTCGGCGCCAGCGCGGTCACCAGCATCAGCGAACGGTCGAGTGCCGCCTTGATGTTGTCCTCGCGGGCCTCGATGCCGACGACGCAATTGTCGGTGAACGACACCGAAGCGTCGGCCAGCAGCTGCACCGACTGCAGGAAACAATAGGCCATCAGCGGATTGTAGACGTTGAGTTCGAAATGGCCCTGGCTGCCGGCGAAGCTGATCGCCGCATTGTTGCCGAAGACCTGCACGCAAACCTGCGTCATCGCTTCGCACTGGGTCGGGTTGACCTTGCCCGGCATGATCGACGAGCCCGGTTCGTTTTCCGGCAGCGACAATTCACCGAGGCCCGAACGCGGGCCGGAACCGAGCAGACGGATGTCGTTGGCGATCTTGAACAGCGCCGCCGCGCAGGCATTGATGGCGCCGTGCGAGAAGACCATGGAATCATGGGCGGCAAGCGCCTCGAACTTGTTCGGCGCGGTGACGAAATCGATGCCGGTGATCGCGGCGATACGCGCCGCCACCTTTTCGGCAAAACCGACCGGCGCGTTGAGGCCGGTGCCGACCGCGGTGCCGCCTTGCGCCAATTCCTGCAGGCCGGGCAGGGTCAGTTCGATGCGCTTGACCGACGAGGCGACCTGCGCCGCATAACCGGAGAATTCCTGGCCGAGCGTCAGCGGCGTCGCGTCCTGTGTATGGGTGCGGCCGATCTTCACAATATGGGCGAAAGCCTTGGTCTTGGCCTCGAGTGCCGCATGCAAATGTCTTAGCGCCGGCAGCAGGTCGTGGATGATGCGCTCGGCGCAGGCGATGTGCATTGCAGTCGGATAGGTGTCGTTCGACGACTGGCTCATATTGACGTGGTCGTTGGGATGCACCGGCTTCTTCGACCCCATGACGCCGCCCAAAAGCTGGATCGCCCGGTTGGAAATCACCTCATTGGCGTTCATGTTGGACTGAGTGCCTGAGCCGGTCTGCCAGACGACCAGCGGGAAATGCTCGTTCAGCTTGCCGTCGATGACCTCCTGGGAGGCCTCGATGATGGCCTTGCCGATCGCCGGATCGAGCCGCTTCAGCTCCATATTGGCCTCCGCTGCCGCCCGCTTGACGATGCCCAGCGCCCGCACGATCGAGGCCGGCTGTTTCTCCCAGCCGATCTTGAAATTGGCAAGCGAACGCTGCGCCTGCGCGCCCCAATAGCGGTCGGCGGCGACCTCGATGGGACCGAACGTGTCGGTTTCGGTTCTGGTCTCTGGCGCGCTCACGAAGTCTCTCCGGTTTGCAATTTGCAAACGGCGTATCGCGTTGCACAAATGCCTTCAAGCGGAGATTGCGGGTGACGGGAATGCAAATCGGTTGAAGGTGCTGGCAATCTCCCCACTTGAGGGGGAGATGTCGCCGAAGGCGACAGAGGGGGTCGGTAGGTCTTGACGCAACTCCCATAGCGGACGGAACAGGCTGGTGTTCCACGCGAGACGACCCCCTCTGGCCTGCCGGCCATCTCCCCCTCGAGGGGGGAGATCGCAACCTCACCCCGCCGTGTATCCTCCATCCACGGCGAAGATTCCGCCGCTGGTCCATGCCGCTTCGTCGCTGGCGAGATAGACGGCGATGCCGGCAAGGTCGCTGGTTCGGCCGATGCGGCCGAGCGGGTAGCTGCGCTCGACATAGGCCTTGAGCTCGGCTTGCGCGGCCTCAGGCAGGTTTTCGATCGACCTGCGCCGCATCGCTGTGTCGACCGTGCCGGGCGCGATGGCGTTGACCCTTATGCCGCGCGGCCCAAGCTCGAAGGCGAGCGACTTGGTCAGCGAATTGAGCGCGCCCTTCGACAGCGAATAGAGGCTGGACGGCCGCTTCGGAATCATCTTGTGCGCGAAATAGGACGAGATGTTGATCACCGAAGCCGCACCCGGCGCGAGATGCGGCAACAGCCGTTGGGTGAGGAAGAATACGGCCGTGACGTTGAGCGCGAACGACTGCTGGAACTGGTCCTCGCTGACGGTCTCGAACGGCACAAGGAACGCTACGCCGGCATTGTTGACGAGGATATCGACAGGTGGGCCGCGTTTGACATGCGCGACCACGGCATCGATGCCGGCGCTGGCCGACAGGTCGGCCGAAAGCGTTCCGACATTATCCCCGAGCTGCTTGCGGGCGGCGTCGAGTTTTTTGCCGTCGCGGCCGACGATCAGCACGTCCGCGCCTTCGCGCAAAAACGCCTCGGCGATTGCCAGCCCGATCCCGTCCGAGCCGCCGGTGACCAGTGCCCGTTTGCCGCCTAGTCTCATCCAACACTCCCGCGCATTGCCGTCTTCCGCCGGCGGCATGAACCCCAGAGCAGCGCTGCCTGCACTCCGGGTCAAGTCGCCTGCCTATCCCAGCGTATGAAACTTCGCCTCGTCTCACCGCCCAAGCAGCGATTGTGAGGTTGGCGACAGCCGCAAAGTCTCAGTCGGCTTGGCCATACGTGACTGGACGCTCTGCTCGAACACTTGCCACTCCGGGGAGGCAGCCAAGGCTGCCTCGTGGCGGGCATGTGCATCGGCGCTGGCGAAACCGGTGATGCTGATGAAGACGTTTTCGCTGGCCCGCACCGGCAGCCGCGGAAAGCTGTTTTCGGCATGCTCGGTAACGAAGGCGGCAAGCGGCCGTGCGCCAAGTGCGGCGAGCACCGGAAGAGCTGCGGTCTGACACTCCTTGGCGAAACGGGCTTCCAGGCCCGGTTGCAAATGATGAATCCTGATGACAACAATTGCCTGCAAATCACTGCTTGCGCTTGGTTCTTCGAGGTCCGACTGGGGTACTCGTTTCGATCCCGAGAGGTCTAGGCTCGCGCCCGGCCAGGCCGGCTTCAGCAGCAGCACGTCGTCGGATGAGATCATCGTGGCGTTGGCGGCGTCGCGCCAGGCAGCCCAGACCGGCCCGTCATAGAAGGCGGTCAGAGCGTTTTTCCGCGCTTCCATACCGTCGAAGCCGCGCAGCCAGACGAACATATCCGGCCGGTCGAGATCGCGGAACTGGCCGATGATGGTCATCCCCGCGGTTTCCTGGCCCTCGATCAGGTGATTGTCGAAGATGCCGATCAGCGTCTCGCGCTTGCCGGGTTTCAGCGTGTATTGCCTGAGTTCGACAACGGGCGAGGCGAGCATATCGGATTTAGATTCGACGTTCAAAGGCAGGTTCATTGCGCGATCTCCAAAACAGGACAGTCATCCTGTTTTGCAAAACAGACCGGTTGTCCTGTTTTGTCAATCTGCTATCGTGTGAAGATGTCAGCAGAGATAACCGCGCGCCCAAAGTCGCGGGCTCAAAAACGCACCAACGACCCCGAAGGCATGCGCAAAAAGGTGCTCGATGTCGCCGAGGAGGCGTTTCAGGCACGCGGCTATCATGCATCCAGCATGGGCGACCTGATGGCGACGGCGGGCGTCACCGGCGGCGCGCTGCACCACCATTTCCCAACCAAGAAGGCGCTGGCGCTCGCAGTGATCGAGGAGCGGGTCGCCGCCGCCGTAGAAGAGACTTGGATCGCGCCGATGCGGATGGCTCCCTCAGCGCGCGAGGGCGTGCGCTCCGTGTTCGCGGCCGTCGCGGCGGAGCTGGAGCAGCAGGGTTTCGTGCGCGGCTGCCCGCTCAACAACCTGGCGCATGAACTGTCGCTTGCCGATCCGGATTTCCGCATTGCCCTTGCCGGCATTTTTTCGACCTGGCGTCAGGCGATCGCCGACAAGATCAGCGCCGACCAGCAGGCGGGCCGGGAGCTGGGCACCGATCCGCAGCGCTTCGCAGCGCTCGCCGTCGCCAGCTATTCGGGCGCCATGTCGATGGCCAAGACAGCACAGGACGCGAGCGTGCTGCGTGACTGCCTGATGGCGTTGGAGCAGGGAGTTATGTCGTCCAAAGCAGGAACGAGGCGACGTAGCAGGATACTGCACAGAGCCCTCTGACGCCGGCAGGACAGTCGCTCACTATGACCGAGGCGGGGAGGCCGAGCTCTTAATTCGGCAGCGGCTTGATCAGCTCGTAGCCGACCACGCTTTCGGCACTGGTGCCCTCGTCATAGCGCCTGGCCACAACTGCCTGCAGGTCGGGTGCGTAAAGCGCGGTAAACTCGTCCCGCATCTCGCCGGCCTCGCTCCTGATGGTCTGCTTGACCGCGAGCACGGAGTATTTGCAATCACCCAGGCTGAACGTCTCCTTGCCCTTGATGTTGATCTCCAGCGTCTCGGTGCCCTTCGGCGGCTTGTTCGGTGCGAGACGGGCAAATACGATCTTGCTCTTGGCACCCGCCTTCAGCGGGAACACCTTCCTGAGATCGGAAAACGGGATCATCGCCAGCTGCCCCGTGCTGCTGTCGCGAAACACCTCGATCAGCCCGCCGAACAGGTACTGCGACTGCGGCGACTGCGACTGGTATTTGTTGGCCACGGCAACCATTCCGCCCGCCGCCGGACGAAATTCGCTGTGGATGCCAGCCCTTTCGAGAATAAAGCCGGCCTTGGCCGATTTGGCGTCGATGCACTCGGCGCCTTGCGCCGCGCTCGTTACCGCCAGAATGGCCATTGTCATGCCGATGGATGCAGTGTTCATGGCGTCCTCCTCTGCCCGCGTAAGTTGAATGCCGAAAGCAATGCCAGACCTGGGGGAACGTGTCGACACACTTTGCGAGCAACTGGACTGCCGGTCCGCGTCGTGCTGAATTTTAGCGCATGATGCATCGCATTTCCGCCCGGCCGGTTTCCCGGCGCAGGTTCCTGATGAAGGCAGCGGCCGTTGCCGCGGCCGGCGCCGTTTCGCGCCCGGCCTTCGGCCAGACCGGGCAGCGCATCCCGCCGATCGACGCCACTTTCCTGTTTATCGCTGATGTCCATGCCTGCCGCATGGCGAACGGATTGAGCCCGCACTGCGAGCAGGAGGGCAAGACAGACGCTGCCTTGCTGCGCAACGTCGCCGCACTCAACGGCGTCGGCGACAGGCAATGGCCGGTTGAAATCGATGGCGTTGCCACCGCCCTGCGCTCGACGGGCAAAATCGGCACGCCGCTCGGCCTCGTCGTTGGCGGCGACATCACCGATGATGGCGGCGGCCAGATCACCCAGCCCAGCGAGGGCACGCAACTGCTTCAGTTCAGCCAGCGCTACCAGCAAGGCGTCGGCCCCGACCGCGTGCACATGCCGGTCTATGTCGGCCTCGGCAACCACGACCTCGACCAGAACGGCCCGCGCTCGCATGTCGACTGGTACCGCCGCGAAATGCGCGACTACGTCGAGGTCAACCACCGCCCCGGCGTGTTCTTCAAGCCGCCTGCGCCGGCGACCGACTACGATGTCGGGACCGATTGCTACTCATGGGATTGGGGCGGCCTGCATCTTGTCCAGACGCACCGTTTCGCCGGCGATATCGGCCATGGCGCCGTCAGCAGCCTGCCATGGCTGAAGCAGGACCTGGCGACTTATGCCGGCGACGGCCGCCCGGTCATCCTGTTCCAGCATTATGGCTGGGATACTTTTTCGATCGAAAGATGGGACGCCGCCGAGAAAACCTTCGACGACGGAGGCAAGGGTCCGCCCCACTGGTGGAGCGAAGCCGACAGGCAGGCGCTGCTGGCTGTGCTGAAGGGTTACAACGTCGTCGGCATCTTCCATGGCCACCAGCACGCGACGCCGATGATCTACCACCGTGACGGGCTCGACTTGTTCAAGCCGAAGGCCGCCTTCATGGGCGGCTTTGCGTTGGCGCGGGTGACGGGAAACAGCATGGATGTGGTGCTGGGCGAAGCCGCCGGAGATCATGGCGAGGTCACCTTCACCAATGCATACAGCAAAAGCCTGACTTTCTGACGGGCAGGAGAGGGCCAAAAAAAGGCGGCCGAGCGCCTTTTCTGGTTTGCAAAGGGCCGGCGTCAAAGCGCCTCCCTAGCCTTGTCCTTCACGTCGCCGTAAGCCTTCTGCATCTTGCCGGTGGCCTTGTCGACGTCGCCTTCGGCCTCGGTGCGCCTGTTGCCGGTGGCCTTGCCGGCGGTCTGCTTGACCGAGCCCTTGGCTTGCTTGGCAACGCCGGCAACCTGATCCTTGTTCACCATCTCGCATCTCCTGAACCGTTCGCCTGGAGAAACGGTCGCGGATCGCTTAGGTTCCGGGTTCTGCCCGTCGATTGGGATAGCTTCCGGCCGCAAAGCCGACAGGATAGGGTGCACCAGAACGCCCGAACAGACAGGGCCGGAGGGACAATGGCTGAATTCACGCTCTTCATCGGCAACAAGTGTTTTTCGTCGTGGTCACTGCGGCCGTGGCTGGCGATGAAGTATCTGGAGATCCCGTTCGAGGAAGGTCTTGTGCGCCTGCGCACGCCCGAGACCGCGGCCAATCTGGCCAGGATATCGCCGACCGGCCAGGTGCCGGTGCTGAACCATCGGCTGCCGAATGGCGAGGTCCGGATCGTCTGGGAAACCCTTGCCATCCTTGAATATCTCGCCGAGCTGTTTCCCGGGAAAAAACTCTGGCCGGCCGACATCGGCGCCCGCGCGCTGGCCCGCTCGGCGGCGACAGAGATGCATTCCGGCTTTCGCGAGGTCCGCTATGGCTGGCCGATGAATTTGCGCCGGCCAAAAGGCCACAAGCCGCTCGACGCCGAAGGTGAGGCACAACGGGCGCGCATCGAAGGGCTATGGCGCGAATGCCGCGAAAAGCACGGCAAAGGCGGGCCGTTTCTGTTTGGCCGTTTCACCGCGGCCGATGCCATGTACGCGCCGGTCGTCACCCGCTTCGACACCTATGGCGGCACGCTGGCAACCGATACCCGCGCCTATGTCGACGCCGTGCTTTCGATGCCGGCGATGCGCCACTGGTATGCCGAGGCGGCGAAAGAGCCTTGGCCGGAGCCCGGCCCAGACGAGTAGAACCACGCAAAGCCGGTCTTCCACTTCGCGGCCCGCGGCCTATCTGAAGATCGGGCAGGGGCCTTGGAGACTTCACAATGACTTCTGTTTCTTCCGCACTGGCCGCCAAGGTCGCACTTGTCACCGGCGCCTCCTCGGGCATCGGCGAGGCAACGGCTGTGGCGCTCGCAGCCGCCGGGGCCAAGGTGGCGATTGCCGCACGCCGCGCCGATCGTCTCGAAGCGCTGGCCGCACGTATCGAAAAGGCCGGCGGCACGGCGCTCCGCATCGAGGCCGACGTCACCAGCAACGACGATGTCACCGCCATGGTCGACAAGGTTGTCACCGAATGGGGCCGCCTCGACATCCTCGTTAACAATGCAGGTGTCATGCTTCTGTCGCCGGCCGCCGATGCCGAACTCGACGACTGGCGCCGCATGATCGAGCTCAACCTGCTGGCGCTGATGGGCGTCACCAAGGCGGCGCTGCCGCATCTGAGGGCCGCCAAGGGTCACATCGTCAATGTCTCGTCGATCGCCGGACGCGTCGCCAATCCCGGCGCCAGCGGCTATGCCGCAACCAAGTTCGGCGTCGTCGGCTTTTCCGAATCGCTGCGCCGCGAAGTCTATGCCGATAAGGTTCGTGTCACCGTCATCGAGCCTGGCCTTGTGCGCACCGAACTCGGCGACCATGTCACCAACCCGGCGGCGAAGGCCGGGCTCGACCAGCGGCTCGCCGCCATGGAGGCGCTGACCGCCGAGGACATCGCCGCGGCCATTCTCTACGCCGTGGGCCAGCCGGCACACGTCAACGTCAACGAGATCGTCATCCGCCCGACCGACCAGGAACGGTGAACGGCGTCAGATATTTTCGCTACGCCTCAAATCCCGCCCGCAGGAAATCGCCACACTCCTCGACCAGCCGCGACGGGTCCCTCGCGAGGTAGACGCCGAAATCCGCCATCGGCGCCGGCGGCAGGTTGAAGCGTCCGTTGAGGCTTTGGCAGTCGGGCGGTAGTCCTTCCTGCAGCAGAAGGCCGATGCCAAGCCCGGCCCTCAGCGCCGAGATCAGCGTCGCGAAAGTCGACACGCGGCAGCCGATCTTCCAGCCGATCCCGGCCTCGGCGAGCGAGGCCAGCATTCTGTCCTGCCAGGAGCAGGCGCCTTCGAAGATGATCAGCGGAAGCTCGACCTCGTCATCGATCTCGATCATGCGGCTTGCCGCCCAGACCAACTGTCGTGACAGATGGCCTCGCGGCGCCTTTGTGAAGCGCGCCGGATCGGCCATGACGATGTCGCATTTTCCTTCGCCCAGCGACTTGCTGAGATCGCTGCTGCTGGCTGATGTCAGCTCGATCTCCACGGAAGGATGCCGGCGGCGGAAGTCGGCAATGATCAACGGCAGCCGTGTCACCGCCAAATCCTCGACGATGCCCAGCCGGACACGGCCGACCAGCTTGCGGCCTTCTATCTCGCGCCTGGCATCGTCGCCGATCGCGATGGCCTTGCGGGCGAAGGCGAGCAGGATCTCGCCGGCCTCGGTCAGCGTCACGCCGCGCGGCGAACGGCGCAGCAGCTCGGCGCCGACTTCACCCTCGAGGCGCTGAAGCTGCATACTCACCGCCGCCTGGGTGCGGGCAAGCCGATCGGCGGCCCGGCTCACCGTTCCCGTATCGGCCACGGTGACGAAGGCGCGCAGCAGCCGGACGTCGATATCTCCAGTCATAAGAATTCCTGATAGCTGTGTCAGTACTATCAGGCTACCCGAAAGCCCGATCTGAATTCAAGGTCCGCTCGCACCAACGAAAACAGGAGCAGCCACCTTGTCCTACAGACGAAGATTTGAGGAGTTCGGTGTCGCCTGGCCGTCGCTCGATCGGCCCGCTTTGCCGTTCTCGCCGACGGTTCGGGTCGCAGACATCGTCTATGTCTCCGGTCAGATCCCCGAGATCGGGCAGGAGATCGCTGCGATCGGCCAGGTCGGCGCAGAGATCGATCTGGCCGCGGCGCGGAACGCCGCCCGGCTCTGCGCGGCCAACATCGTCTATTGGCTGGACAAGGAATTGGACGGCAATCTCGACCGCGTCGTGAGATTCGCCAAGCTGACCGTCTATGTGAACGCGGCGGCCGGCTTTGCGGCCTATTCGGAGGTCGGCAACGGAGCATCCGAATTTCTGCTCCATGTTTTCGGCGAGCGTGGCGAGCATGCCCGCTGCTCGCTCGGCATGGCCGGCTTGCCGGCCAATGTTCCGGTCGAAGCCGACGCCATTGTGCATGTCCGCTGATGCACGCCCAAAGCATGCACTCAGGGCTTATCCGGGAGTGCGCAGTGAAACCAGAGGAGGCTTGGCTTGATAAGTACAAATCTTGAGGGGCGGAAGGCGCTGGTTCTCGGAGGAGGCAAGGGCCTGGGTTTCGGCGTCGCCGAAGCGCTCGCGGCGAAAGGCGCGGAGATCATCCTGGTCGGACGAGGGGAGGAGACCCTGGATGCGGCGCGGCGCGCGATCGAGTCCGCCGGCCCCGTCTGCTCGACCTTCAGCGCCGATCTTTCCGATAACGACAGCGTCTCCCGGCTGATCCGTGCCATCGAGGACGAGCATCAGCGGATCGACATCGTCCTGCTCAATGGCGGCGGCCCGCCGCCCTTCGCGGCCAGCGTCTTCGATGCGAGCGTCTGGGAGAAGCAGTTCACCAGCATGGTGCTGAGCCAGATGCGTATCGCCATTTCTTTCCTGCCAGGCATGCGGTCGCGGCGCTGGGGGCGCATCATCGCCGTTTCCTCCACGTCCGTCCGCGAGCCGATCCCCGGCCTCACCGCTTCGAATGCGTTGCGCGCGTCGCTTGCCGGCTGGGCCAAGACCCTGGCCGGCGAAGTGGCGGCGGACGGCGTCACCGTCAACCTGTTGCTGCCTGGCCGTTTTGCGACGGACCGGACGAAACAGTTCGACGCGATGGACGCCGCCGACAGGGGTGTGGACGCTGCTGTGATCGCCGCCGAGAGTCAGGCCGAAATCCCGGCAAAGCGCTATGGAGCCCCCGCGGAATTCGGCGCGGTTGCCGCATTCCTGGCCAGCGACGACGCCGCCTATATCACCGGCGTGGCTTTGCCGGTGGATGGCGGGCTCAGCCGGGCCATGCTGTGAGGGGCAGGGTGCAGCGGCGCGAATGGTCGCATCACAGGAACGCCCCTCGTGCCTTTTATCTGCGCGGGGGCGTCCTGTTTGTCGTCCGCCTCTCTCAAGATCGCTCTTTCAAGAACGGCTTTCGACACCGAAAGAATGCCCCGGCGCCAAAATGGTTCCCGGCTGATTGGTTTTTTCGGCGGGCAATAGCCCGGCTTTCGCCGTCCGATGTGCTGGCGCGGGCCGCCGCCGCGCGTCTCCGCGAGTGTGGAAAATCAAAAAAATTGACACAACGCGCAAAGAAGTCTATAAGAATTTTGTCGATATTTGTTTGACCGACTTTTGTTATCCGCGTGCTTAGGCGCGCCTTTGGCGAACTTCCCCCATCAAAATCGAGACAAACGTTGTTGTGCATCCGCATGACGGCGAACGAATATTTGCCATGGAAAGGGTTCGTTATGAGCACAGGCACAGTTAAATGGTTCAACGCCACCAAGGGTTTTGGTTTTATTCAGCCTGACGACGGTTCTGCCGACGTTTTCGTCCACATCTCAGCCGTCGAGCGCGCCGGAATGCGCGACATCGTCGAGGGCCAGAAGCTTGGCTACGAGATGGTCCGCGACAACAAGTCGGGCAAGATGTCCGCCGACCAGTTGAAGGCGGCCTAAAACGGAATTAAGCCTCACCGGTGACCACGGATGTACTGGCACCGGTGAATGGCAAATTCCAGCGCATGATCGCGGGGATGTTAAGTCCCCGCTCATGCGCATGAGAAGAACGTTTCCTTGCGCGTCTCTCGGGATGCGCGGGCGCTCTCATGGAAGGTCAGGCGGTGCCTGGCCTTTTTCATTTTTGCGCTTCGATCGCCGAAAGAGCGCTGCTCGACGGCCCGGACGTGCTAAGGACGTTCCAGCAATTTGAAACCGGCTGCCGTATTGCTTTGTGCGGGATCCTGGCCGAAAGACCAGTCTCGCCACTTTTCGGCGGCGTGCTCCGAACCGGGAGAAAGACCTTGACCGCAACTTCAAAAAAACCCCGCGACCAGGCCGAATCCATTTTCAGCAAGACGCGGACCCAGTCGATGTCGCTCGACCGCATCAATTCCGAACGGGATGCCGTCAGCCAGGCCCGCGAAGCCAAGACCGCGCGGCTGCGCGAATTGCGCCTGGAGAAGGAAGCCGACGACATGGCGGCGGCGGTTGCGCTCGCGGCCTCGCCGAAACGCGCAGGCAAACGCTGATGGCCACCAAACGCGTGCCTCAAAAGGCGATCGCCGCAGATTCGACCATCGCCGATGTCGTGGGCGAACTAGACAAGCCGGTCGAATATGTCCGGCGCGTGCTCGAAAAGCTCGAGCGCTGCAGGCGTGTCCACGGCGATGCCCAGGTTCGGCTCGGCGTGCGCGGTCGTGCCGAATGCCCCAATTATCTGATCGAATACGTCCGGGAAAACGCCAAGACCCGCGAGCGCGTGACCTTTCAGGATGCCGCCTACAGCGGCAGCACGCATCGCGAGCTGGCGCCCCGGCACATCGAGGAAGCCAGGAACTGGTCGCCCGAAGAAATGAACATCACGGCCGTTTCGGCGCTCATCGGCCGCCTTCGCAATCCGAATGCGCCATCATCGCGTTTCTCTGACGAGGATTGATATGGCAATCAAGTTTTCCGCCAAGGGCCAGCCGGCAGCGCCTGCTGCCGCCGTGAAGCCGGCCAAGCCGACGGCCGCGCCAAAAACCGGCGAAGCCGCCGAAGCGGGCACCGATCTGTTCAGGTCGCCGGCGGAAGCACCGCCGCGCAAGCCCAAGAAGAAATAGCGCCCTTGCAGCAAAATGCCGACCGGAAATCTGCGCCAAGGCTGCTTGCCCTGGCGGTCGCAGAGGAGTTTTCGTCGCCACAAGAGGGCGCCGCTCCGATTGCCTTCGATTGCCAGACCTGTGGCGCCTGCTGCGCCTACTCGTCCAGATGGCCGCGCTTCTCCACCGAGGATGACGCGCAGCTCGACCTTATCCCGCAAAAATACGTGGCTGCCGACGAAGCCGGTATGCGCTGCGACGGCGCGCGCTGTTCGGCACTGTGCGGCGAGGTCGGCAAGTCAACGGCCTGCGGCATCTACGACATCCGCCCTGACGTCTGCCGCGCCTGCATGCCGGGCGATGACGACTGCCTGATCGCGCGTCGGGCTCACGGTCTGCCGACGCTGTAATGACGGCCCTCGGGCTGGCGTCTCAGTTTGAATTTCGTCAATCAGATGCGCGAAAGTCGCTGCGGTAGAGGCCGGGCGATCGTCCGGTCAATCGTTTGAATGCCTGCGAGAACGACGGCACCGATTCATATCCGACGGCGCGCCCGATCTCGCCAATGTTCTGGTTCGTTTCCCGCAGAGCCTTGGCGGCAAGGTTCATCCGCCACCGGGTCACATAGGACAGCGGCGGCTGTCCTACCAGTTGAGCGAAGCGACGCGCGAAGGTGGCCCGGGACTGTGCTGCGCCGCTGGCAAGGGAAGCGATGGTCCAGGGATTGCCCGGCCGCTCGTGGATCAGGCGCAAAGCCTGCGCAATGCCTTTGTCGCGCAAGGCGCCAAACCATCCCCCTGTTCCGAGTGGCTGATGTTCGATCCAGGCACGCAACAAGAAGATCAACGTGCTGTCGAGAAGGCGTGGGGCGACAATGTCGTGGCCGCCGAGATCGCCTTTCGCTTCGACCTGCAGAAGTTCCAGGGCAAGCCGTAGCGGCTCGCTGGTGCCAATCTGATTTCGGGTCAAATGGATCAGCGGAGGAAGCAGCGAAACCATCGGGTATGGCCCGACGCCGTCGAGTGAATATCTCGCACAAAGAAGAGTTGTCGCGTCGCTCTCGCTTTTCGGTTCCAGTCCGCTCCGATTTGCGGAAAGGACGGCGGATATCGATGCCGTCGGTGCATCCGCCGGATTGCAAAGGGCATGCCCGATACCGCTCGCGACAAGGATGACATCTCCCTCGCCTAAGCGGATCGGCGCTTTTTGACCAGTCAGCCGCAACCAGCATTCGCCGTTCTGTATGACGTGGATGGCGGCATTCCTTGTCGGATCCACCGAAATACCCCATGGCCGATGCAGGGTCGCGCTGCCGATCATGGCGCTGCCAAATCTCAGCGACGCAAGAACTTCGGACAAGGCGTCCATGAGAACCATCCTCCAACGATGAATAGGACGACGCTATTAGACGATTGGATAAGAATCTAGTGGAATAGCGTATCGACCATCTCACAATCGCAACAGATCATGTTGGCAATGTCGGCGTGCGGACGCTCCCGTCCACACCGGGCAGAAGCAGGCACGGGAAGGAGCAAAACATGCGTGACGAACCATCAAATTCAGTTCCAGCCAAGATTCATAGTTCGCTCGAGACCAACAAGGCGATCGTCCTGGACTTCATCGACAAAGCAGTAAACCAAGGCAACATCGAAGCTGCTTCGATGCATTTTGGCGAACGCTACATCCAACACAATCCGAACATTGCGGATGGTGCGGAAGGCTTCAAAGCCTATCTGCAGCAGCTCAAACAGTCATTTCCCCTCGTGAAGGGAGAGGTGAAGCGGATTTTTGCCGAAGGGGATTTCGTCATCGTGCACATGCACGCAAAACGCGAACCGGAGGAGGAGGGCTTGGCCATCGTCGACATTTTCAGGCTGAAGGACAGCAAGCTGGTCGAACACTGGGAAGTTCGGCAGCCTATTGCCGATAGCAAGCTGCACGCCAACAGCATGATCTGAATGCGCATAGGCTCTCAGGTTGGCTTGTGCCCGCACGTTTCGCTGATTACGCTGCCGGCGGCAGGGCCAGCACCGGGAGACCATCCGTGAGCATCGAATTTCTGTTGACGTCGCTGATTGTCGTGGCTTCGCCCGGTACCGGCGTTCTCTATACGCTGAGCGCCGGGCTTTCGCGTGGTGCGCGCGCCAGCATCATTGCCGCTTTCGGCTGCACGCTCGGCATCATTCCGCACATGGCGGCCGCCATCACCGGCCTCGCGGCTCTGCTGCATACCAGTGCCGTCGCCTTCGAGACGCTGAAATATCTCGGCGTCGCCTATCTTCTCTACATGGCCTGGAACACGCTGAAGGAGAAGGGCGGCCTGAGCGTCGACGAAAATGTCGCGCCGCGCTCGGCCGGCAAAGTGATCACTTCGGGCATCCTCATCAACATCCTCAATCCGAAGCTGTCGATCTTCTTCTTTGCCTTCCTGCCGCAATTCGTCAGCACCACCGAACCGCATGCGCTGTCGAAAATGCTGGAGCTCAGCAGCATCTTCATGCTGCTCACCTTCGTGGTCTTTGTCGGCTATGGCATTTTTGCCGCGTCGATCCGCAGCCATGTCGTGTCGCGGCCAAAGGTGCTGACCTGGATGCGCCGCACCTTCGCCGGTGCCTTTGTCATGCTCGGCGCCAAACTGGCGCTGGCGGACCGGTAGACAGGAAGATCGCGGACCTAACCCTTCACGTAGCCCATGGCCTCGACGATCTGCCCGTCCGCCACGCGCATCAGGTTGACGCCGCGCAGCGATCTGCCGTCGGCCATCCAGTAGCGCCAGCGGATCGTCGCCCGGTCGCCGGCGACGAAAGTTTCTTCGATGTCGAAGCGCGTGCCGGGTCCGGTCGCGATCGCCGACCACAGTTCGACGCAGGCGCCCTTGCCGATGCGGCGGGCGCCGTCCGGGGCCGGCGTGGTGTTCTCGATCACGCAATCTTCCGCCACCAGATCGTCGAGCGCCGACGGGTCGTGGCGCTGGAAGACGTCGTTGTAGCGCCGCATGATCTCGGCCGTTTCGGCGGAGCGTTTGGCTGCGGCGATGTCGATGATGAGTTCCTGTGTCATTGGATATTCGTTCCCTTCAGTGATCGGTAGCGGTTTCGATGAGGCGGGCCTTGAGCGTGATCACTGCGACGCCGGCCAGCGCCCGCGACACGAGGCAGCTCTCCTTGGCCGTCTGCGCCAGCCGCTCGAACTCCCCCGCCGCCAGCCCGGCGACGCTTGCCTCGGTCTCCAGCTCGATACGGGTCAGCGTCGGTCCGGCCGCGGTGGCGCCGAGATGCGCTTTCGCGATCGTGTGGATGCGTGCGGGAGTGTAATCTTCGCGGCCGAGGATGGCGCTCAGCGCCATCGAGAAGCAGCCGGCATGCGCCGCCGCAATCAATTCCTCGGGGTTGGTGCCGGGACCGTTCTCGAAACGCGACGGGAACGAATAGGCGCCTTCGAAGACGCCGCTGCCGAGCTTCAGCCGGCCCGAACCTTCCTTCAACGATCCCTGCCATTGGGCCCCTGCTTCACGAATGGTCATTGTGTCTCTCCTTTGATTTGAGGGGTCGATCAGATTTTGGGGCGGACCAGTCAGGCGCCGTCGACGACCACTTTCCCGAAGACGTCGCCTTGCTGGAAATAGCGATAGGCGTCGTTGGCCTCGTCGAAGGCGAACACCTTGTCGATGACAGGCTTAAGCCGATGCACCGAGATGGCGCGCAGCATGGCTTCGAGGTTGGTGCGATTGCCGACGAACAGGCGGCTGATGGTGGCGAGGCTGCGCTGGTAGACCGGGCCGGGGATCTGCACCGTCCCGCCTTTCGCATCCTGTATGGTGAGAAGCACGATGCGCCCGTAAAGCGCGCAGGCGATCATCGATTGCGCGAAGGTCAGCGGGCCGCCGGTCTCGACGACGAGGTCGATGCCGCCGGTCTGCTCTCGCACCGCAGCACCCCATTCCGGCATGTCGGCGGTCGAGACGACGAGGTCGGCGCCCAGCGCCTGCAGCCGGTCCAGCTTCTCGTTGCGCGAGCTGACTGCCACGACACGGCAGCCGAGCAGCTTGGCGAATTGCAGCGCAAATAGCGCGACGCCACCTGAACCGATGACAAGAACCCATTGGCCGGGCTTCGGCATTTCGGCTGCCGTCACGGCATTCCAGGCGGTCAGGCCGGCGCAGGTTAGTGTCGCCGCTTGATGCCAGTCGAGATGATCGGGAAGCCGCACCGCCCATTGCTCATCGAGCACGGCGTATTCGGCCAGCATCCCGTCCAGCGTGCAGCCAAGCTGGTCGATCAGACCGGCATTGATGCGGCCATCGATCCAGCGCGCAAAATAACTGCCGGTGACGCGGTCGCCGACGGCGAAGCGGGTGACGGCCTCGCCGACGGCAACGACTTCGCCGGCGCCGTCGCTCAGCGGGATAACGCCTTGGCGCGGCGCCAGCGGGTAGGTGCCGTTGAGGATCATCGTATCGCGGCGGTTGAGCGAGGTGGCGCGGACACGCACGACGATCTCGAGCGGCTTCGGCGTCGGCTGCGCCTCGTAGCGCATCACCAGGCACTTGGTCCCGCAGGTTCCTTCAAGACGATAACTGCGCATTTGCCTCTCGTATATGTAGACTGATCTACATATTATGTAGACCGATTGTCATATTCGAGGCAAGGCCTATAATGCTCTCTCCTGACAGGGGTTGACATGGCGAACGACACCCGCACCCGCATACTCGAGACGACGGGGCTGCTGCTGAGGCAGCGCGGCTACCACGGCACGTCGCTCAACGATATTTTGAGCGCCTCAGGCGCACCGAGAGGTTCGCTCTACTTTCACTTTCCGGGCGGCAAGGATCAGCTGGTCATCGAGGTGACGCGCGACAGCGTCGCTGATGTGACGCAGAGGCTGGACGCCGCGCTCGCTGCCGAAAAGGACCCGGCGGTGGCTGTCCACCACATCTACCAGTCGGTCGCGCGCATGCTGGAAGACAACCAGTTCACGCTCGGTTGCCCGATCGCGCCCGTGGTGTTGGACTCGCCGATCGACATGCCGGAACTGGCCGAGTTGTGCCGGTCCGCCTTCGAGCAATGGATAGGCTTGCTCAGGGCGGCCTTCGTCAGGGCAGGGGTGCCCGAGCGCCGCGCGCACGCGCTCGCATTGCTGGTCGAATCATCGCTGGAAGGGCTGATGGTGATCGCACGCGCCACCCACGACCGTGCCCCTGTGCTGGCAGTAGCCGATGAAGTCGCGGCGCTGATTGAGGGGGCATTGCCAGCGAAAGAGGACGCCGTCACGGCGCATTGACGTTCGCGCTTCCACGGCATCGAGGCCGGCGCGGAGCCCTGCCGAAGGGCCGACGCTCCAGCTCTGCAATTCACGTTCTGCGCCGACGTCGAAGAGGCGGTGAGGGGTATGCTTCCGCTTCCTTTG
Organism: Mesorhizobium sp. M0800; assembly: GCF_040320095.1. Classification (NCBI taxonomy): domain Bacteria; kingdom Pseudomonadati; phylum Pseudomonadota; class Alphaproteobacteria; order Hyphomicrobiales; family Phyllobacteriaceae; genus Mesorhizobium; species Mesorhizobium sp. M0800. The sequence continues at coordinate 149,718 of NZ_JAMYOZ010000007.1, read as the reverse complement.
CAATCGGACCGCCTCTCATCCTCCGTCCCATCAACGAAAAAAGGGCGACCTCTCGGCCGCCCTTTCCGCATCTAAGGCGGATGGTTGGATTAGAAATCCATGCCGCCACTCAAGCCCGCTTGCGGGCTTGAGCAACTTGAGTCCATGGGCGTGCTTTATGGACTTCTTAGAAGTCCATGCCACCCATGCCGCCCATGCCGCCGCCGCCCATGCCGCCAGGCATGCCGCCGCCAGCCGACTCCTTCTTCGGAGCCTCCGCGATCATGGCTTCGGTGGTGACCAGCAGGCCGGCGACCGAGGCCGCGTCCTGCAGAGCCGTGCGCACAACCTTGACCGGATCGACGATACCCATGGCGATCATGTCGCCATATTCGCCGGTCTGGGCGTTGTAGCCGAAGGTTGCCCCCTTGTTCTCAAGGATCTTGCCGGCAACGATCGATGCTTCCGCACCGGCGTTGGCCGCGATCTGGCGGGCCGGAGCCTGCAGCGCGCGACGCACGATGCTGATGCCCGCGGTCTGGTCGGAGTTGGCGCCGGTTGCCTTGATGCTCAGCGAAGCGCGCAGCAGTGCGACGCCGCCGCCGGGAACGATGCCTTCTTCGACGGCCGCGCGGGTCGCGTTGAGGGCGTCATCGACGCGGTCCTTCTTTTCCTTGACTTCCACTTCGGTCGCACCGCCGACGCGGATGACGGCAACGCCGCCCGCCAGCTTGGCGAGACGTTCCTGCAGCTTCTCCTTGTCGTAGTCCGAGGTGGTCTCCTCGATCTGCTGCTTGATCTGGGCGACGCGGCCCTGGATTTCGGCCTTCTTGCCGGCGCCGTCGACGATGGTGGTGTTCTCCTTGGAGATCGACACCTTCTTGGCGCGGCCGAGCATGTTCAGGCCGACATTCTCGAGCTTGATGCCGAGGTCTTCGGAAATGACCTGGCCACCGGTGAGGATGGCGATGTCTTCCAGCATGGCCTTGCGGCGATCACCGAAGCCCGGCGCCTTGACGGCAGCGATCTTCAGGCCGCCACGCAGCTTGTTGACGACCAGCGTGGCCAGGGCCTCGCCTTCGACATCTTCCGAGATGATGACCAGCGGCTTCGAGGTCTGCACGACGGCCTCGAGGATCGGCAGCATGGCCTGCAGGTTGGAGAGCTTCTTCTCGTGGAGAAGAATGTAGGCGTCTTCCAGATCCGCAACCATCTTCTCGGCGTTGGTGACGAAGTAGGGCGAAAGATAGCCGCGGTCGAACTGCATGCCTTCAACGACTTCAAGCTCGGTCTCGGCGGTCTTTGCTTCCTCGACGGTGATGACGCCCTCATTGCCGACCTTCTGCATCGCTTCCGCGATCATCGAGCCGACCGACACGTCGCCATTGCCGGCGATGGTGCCGACCTGGGCAACCTCTTCCGAGGTCTTGATCTTCTTGGCGTTCTTGATCAGCGTCGCGACGACGTCGGCGACGGCGAGGTCGATGCCGCGCTTGAGGTCCATCGGGTTCATGCCGGCGGCAACCGACTTGTGGCCTTCCTGGACGATCGACTGTGCCAGAACGGTCGCGGTGGTGGTGCCGTCGCCGGCGATGTCGTTGGTCTTCGAAGCAACTTCGCGGACCATCTGCGCGCCCATGTTTTCGAACTTGTCCTCAAGCTCGATTTCCTTGGCGACGGTGACGCCGTCCTTGGTGATGCGCGGTGCGCCGAACGACTTGTCGATGACGACGTTGCGGCCCTTGGGGCCGAGCGTGACCTTCACCGCGTCGGCGAGGATGTTGACGCCGCGCAGCATGCGCTCACGAGCGTCGCGGGAGAATTTTACGTCTTTGGCAGCCATTTTTAGCTCCTGGCAGGGGCTTGGATTGAGCCCGAAGATTTAAACGAGGGTGAGGCCGATATTCAGCCGATGATGCCCATGATGTCGGATTCCTTCATGATCAGAAGGTCTTCGCCATTGAGCTTGACTTCGGTGCCCGACCACTTGCCGAACAGGATGCGGTCACCGGCCTTGACGTCCAGCGGGACGAGCTTGCCGGCTTCGTCGCGGGCGCCGGAACCGACGGCGATGATCTCGCCTTCCTGCGGCTTTTCCTTAGCCGTATCGGGGATGATGATCCCGCCCGCGGTCTTGGATTCGGATTCGACCCGACGAACGACCACGCGGTCATGAAGCGGGCGGAACTTCGACTTTGCCATTTTTTATTCCTCGATGAGAATGGTGAGAACAGTTCCTCCGTCCGGCGGCGCCGGACATGTGGTTAGCACTCATCTTGGGGGAGTGCTAACGTGGCGCTGAAATAGGCTGGCAACTCGCGCGAGTCAAGGCGCCCGGTGAGCATCATCAGGACAATTGCTTCAAATGGATACTTGACTAAGTCAACTAAATCGCTGATCTTGCCGGGAGGAGGATGCCATGACCATTCATGATCACCCAGGCAAGGAGCGGATCGACGCGGTGCGGGCCTTCAACCGCTTCTACACCCGCCAGATCGGGCTGCTCGACGAAGGGCTGCTGAAAAGCACCTTCTCGCTGACCGAGGCGCGGGTGCTCTATGAGCTGGCGCATCGCGATGGCCTGACCGCCACCGACCTTGCGCGCGATCTCGGCCTCGATGCCGGTTATCTCAGCCGGCTGCTGAAGAGGTTCGAGGAGCGTGATCAGGTCGAGCGCGCCACGATCGAGGCGGATGCGCGGCGCTCGTCGATCGCGTTGACCAAGGCCGGGCGGCAGGCCTTCGCGCCGCTGAACCAGGGTTCGCACGACCAGGTCGCGGCTTTGCTCGAACGGCTTTCGGTTGCCGAACAGGACAAGCTGGTCAAGGCCATGCAGACAGTGCAGCGTTTGCTGGGCGGAAGCGCCGAGCCCAAAATTCCCTATATGCTGCGGCCCCTGCAAGTCGGCGACATCGGCTGGATCATTCATCGCCAGGGCCTGCTCTACGCGCAGGAATATGGCTGGGACGAAACCTATGAAGCGCTGGTCGCCGAAATCCTCGGTGCCTTCGTCAAATCCTTCGATCCGAAATGGGAACGCAGCTGGATCGCCGAGCGGGAAGGGGAGGTCGTCGGCTCGGTCTTCGTCGTGCGCCAGTCGGACGCGGTGGCGAAGTTGCGCCTGCTCTATGTCGAGCCGTCGGCGCGCGGCCTCGGCATCGGCAAGCGGCTGGTCGAGGAATGTATCGGCTTCTGCCGCGCCACGGGTTACAGGACACTGACGCTGTGGACCAACGGCGTGCTCGCCGCCGCTCGCCACATCTATGAGGCTGCGGGCTTTAAATTGACCAACGAGGAGCGCCACCATTCCTTCGGCAAGGATCTGGTCGGCCAGAACTGGAATTTGGAGCTGTAGCAGCGCCGCAGAATTTCGAGCATCGGCCTGGGGCGGTCGCTCAGGTCGCAGGCTTAATGTTTTGGTTCAAGCGAAAGAAATTGGTGGGATCATACTTGTTCTTTAGTGCGGCCAACCTCGGATAATTCTCGCCGTAAGCCGCCAGAACCCGATCAGTGCCCTCTTCGCCGAGATTATTCGCATAGACGCCGCCGGTCGAGAACGGTCTCATTGCATCCCACAGGTCGCGCGCCCATCGGATGTGCGTTTCGTCGTCAGACGGATTGTCCCAGATCGATATCGGGAAGCAATCGTAAAGTGCATCTCTGTTGGCGTAGGGCGTTCCGTCCATCGGTACTCGCGAGATGGCGCCGCCAACCTGCTGCAGGACTAGAAGCGATTCGCTGGGTGCTGTCATGTAAGCCGCTACCATGGTATCGATCGCCTGATCTGTGATTTCGCGCATGAACTGCGCCTTCCAGTAGTAGCGCCGCCCGCGCGGAAAGAGGCTGTCCCCGGCCGATTGGATTTGAAGATAGGGGACAGGAGCAATCCGGCGCTCAACTGGCGTGCCATACTCTCTCAGAGGTTGAATGATTTGCTGGCCTTCGTCGAGTGGGCCGATGTAGCACGCCGATATGCTGAAGAAGCGTTCGCCCGAGGGCGCCGTCACAAGTGCTGCATCCAGGCTCAGCTCATCCGGGGCGCCGCTCGAGAACGCACGATAGAACCGCATCGCTTCGCGTGCCTCTTCGTAGCGGTATAGCATCGATCCCGCGATGAGGAGCGGACCCACGGGATGGAGCTTGTATTCGAAGGTGGTGACTATTCCGAAATTGCCGCCGCCGCCCCGAATGCCCCAGAACAAATCTGCATTTTCGGCCGCGTTTGCCGTGAGCAACCGGCCGTCCGCCGTCACGATTTCGACAGCGACAAGGTTGTCGCAGCTCAGTCCATGTTTGCGGCCAAGCTTGCCGAACCCGCCGCCGAGTGTCAGTCCGGCTATGCCGGTATCCGCGTTGACACCCATGGTCGTCGCAAGACCATGGACCTGTGTGGCTGCGTCGAACTCGCCCAGGTTCAGGCCGGCTTCTGCGCGCGCAACACGGCGGATCGGGTCGACTTCGATCCGCTTCATGCGTGACACATCGATCACCAAGCCGCCGTCGCATACCGAACTGCCGGCGACGTTATGACCACCGCCGCGGACGGCGACGAGGAAGCCTTGCGATCGGGCGAAGTTGACGGCCGTGACGACATCGCTGGATTCGGCGCAATAGAAGACAGCCGCCGGCCTCTTATCGACCATGCCATTCCAAACTCTGCGCGCCTGGTCATAGCCAGGGTCGTCCGCAAGGATCAGATCGCCGCTAATCGCCTGCCTGAGCCGGGCGATATCTGGCGCCTGCAACGTCGGCTCGGAACCGTCTATAAGCTTGAACATGCTCATCGAGGGATACCCTTCGTGATCCAGCACGGTTGGACAGGCCGCTGTCGTTCACCGGATCATAAATATCTCATGCGGCGCCATTCGCTGCAAAATCGAATATCTCAGTCGCTGGATGAGCTAAATTCATCTAAACTGCCTGGATGAGAAAACTTCCGCCGCTCGGGTCGCTTCGCGCCTTCGAAGCCGCTGCCAGGCTGATGAGCTTCAGGAAGGCCGCGACGGAACTCGGAGTGACGCCAACGGCCATCAGCCACCAGATTCGATTGCTCGAGGAGGTCTGTGGGCAACTGCTGTTCCGGCGGCGCCCACGACCGCTCGTGCTCACAGGCGTGGGCGAACGGCTATTCCCGGTAATTTGCAGCGGCTTCGACGCTTTCGCTGCGGCAATTGCGTCAGCCTCGGCCGGAGTTGGCCAACGCCCGTTGCGCGTGACGAGCCCAAATGCATTTGCCAGCCGATGGCTGGTTCCGCGCCTGTCGAAGTGGCGCGAACAGCATCCGAACATTCCACTGGAGATCATCGGGACAGACGCCGTTCTGGACCTGCGAGCCGGTGACGCCGACGTCGCGATCCGCTATGCGCGCAGGATGCCGCGGGATGTTCCCGCGCAGGAAATTTTTCGGGACGCATTCTTTCCGGTATGCAGCCCGGAGCTGTTCGCAGGAGGCGACCGACAGATCGAGCGCGCCGCCGATCTGCTGCAATACCCGCTCATCCATTTCAATTGGACGAACCGCGACCCGGAAGCGCCGACTTGGCAACGATGGCTGGCGATCGCGCGCTCGATCGATCCCAGCATCCCCAATGCCAACCAGGCATGGGACCTAAGCTTCCGTGAAGAGCTGCACGCGATTGACGCGGTAGCGGCAGGCCAAGGTATCGCTATCTGCAGCGATGTGGTCGTCAGTGGCGAACTCGAGGCTGGCAGGCTAGTCAAGGCACATGATCTCTGTCTGCCAGGCTATGGCTTTTACCTTGCCTGCGTAGCCAATCACCCCCGACAAGCGCATATCGAAGCGTTTTCCGCCTGGATGAGATCGATAGTCTGAGCATCTGAACGCCGATCTTCTGCATGCTCGTCACAAGCGCCCGGCGTAATAAATTGCTAACCACGATCGCCCTGCACCGACTGCCATGCACACTTGCCGGCTTCTGGCACAATCCGGCTCCTTGAATTATGAGCACGCTTATTATATATGTCGCTCATGGTTTCCGACGGCATCGACAGATTGGGCTTTTTGATCCACGACGTGCAGCGCCTGATGCGCAAGCGCTTCGAGGCGCGCGCCAGTGGTTTCGGCCTTTCTTCGGCGCAATGGCGGCTTCTGGTACGTGTCGCCAAGGAGGCGGGTGTCGCGCAGGCGCGGCTTGCCGAGCTTCTCGAAATCGAGCCGATCAGCGTCTCGCGTCTTGTCGATCGCATGGAGGAGGGCGGCTGGATCGAGCGCCGTCCCGACGCAACCGACAGGCGAGTGCGCATGATTTTCCCGACCGCCAAGGCGAACGCGGCCTACACCCACGTCAAGAGCCTTGCCGGCGAGGTTTATGAGGAATCGCTCGTTGGCGTTTCGCCGGAAGATCGCCGCGTCCTGGTCAGGGCGCTGGAGACAATGGTGCAGAATCTTGCAGATGGTGAGACGCCGCCCTCGGAAAAAGTGAAGAATGCGGAAGGCGCAGCAGCATGAACGCGGTAGCCAAACTAGATGAGAATGCGGCCAAGCTGGAGATGGAAGCTCCCGCGAAGCCGGCGGCAGCTCCGGTAACGGTCGCTCCGCAGATAGCTCCGGCGCCGGTGGCGCCGAAGAAGAAGCGCCGTGCCGGCCGCTTCCTTTTGATGTTTGTGCTGCCCGCTGCGTTGATCGCCGGCGGCAGCTATGTCTGGGTGACCGGCGGCCGCTATCAGGAGACCGAGAACGCCAATCTGCAGCAGGCCAAGGTGTCGATAGCCGCCGATACGGCGGGCCGCATCGTTCAGGTCGACATTTTCGACAACCAGTCTGTCAAGCAGGGCGACGTGTTGTTCGCTATCGATCCCGAGCCCTACCGGATCGCATTGGCCCAGGCCGATGCGGCGGTGGCCGGCGCACGGCTCAATGTCGAGCAGCTGCGTGCGGCCTACAGCCAGGCGCTGGCGCAGGAGAAGTCCGACGAAAGCCAGGTCCAGTACGCGCAGTCGCAATATGACCGCGCCGCCGATCTTGCCCAGAAGGGCATCAACGCCAAGTCGTCTCTGGACGAAGCCAAGAACGACCTCGACAAGGCGAAGCAGCAGCTGGCCGTGGCCCAGCAAGGGATCGTCAGCGCCAAGGCGGCACTTGGCGGCAATCCCGACATCGAGACCGACAAGCATCCAACGGTAATGGCGGCGCTCGCCGCACGCGACAAGGCGGCCTACGATCTGGTCCAGACCACGGTCAAGGCCCCCGCCGACGGCATCATCAGCCAGGCCGCTTCGTTCAAGGTCGGCCAGTATGTCGGTTCGGGCACGCCGCTGTTTTCGCTGGTCGAGACCGGCGACACCTGGGTCGACGCCAATTTCAAGGAAACCCAGCTCACCAACATGAAACCCGGCCAGAAGGCCGAAATCATGGTCGATACTTATCCGGGCAAGACGTTCGAAGCCACCGTCAAGGCGATCGGCGCCGGCACCGGCGCCGAGTTCTCGCTGCTGCCCGCGCAGAACGCTACCGGAAACTGGGTCAAGGTCACGCAGCGCATTCCGGTCCGCCTGGAATTGACCGATGCCGACGCCAAGGCGGCGCTGCGCACCGGCATGAGCGCGACCGTCACGGTGGACACCGGCGTTTCCCGCGGCCTGCCGAGCATTTTCCGCCGCGCCACGGCAGGCGAGGCCAGGTAAAGAGGCCTGGTAGCGGCCGCATAGCAAACAGCGAGATGGATGCAGGATTGGTCCGAGGGAGGCGCAGGAAAAGTTGAATGCGTAGACGGGCTGCGCTGTAGCCTGCCTGAGCAGACAACGCCGCGCAGGATCTTCGGTCCTCCGGTTTCCGGGCGGCAGGCGCCCGCTTTGTCGAGACGCTCAGTCGATGTAACCCCCACATCGATGCTCGCGTCCCACCGCGATAGGTCTCTCTACAGCGGGGCCTCGCCGTCCGGAAACCTAATGTACACGTTTTTGTTACCTGCTGGAAGTTTTAGCTCATGAGCAGCCCAGAACCCTTTTGCGAAGTACCGCACCGCGGCCTGATCACAGTTGCGCTCATGCTTGCGACGATCATGCAGGCGCTCGACACGACGATCGCCAACGTTGCGCTGCCGACCATGACCGGCGATCTCGGCGCCTCCCCCGACAACATCAACTGGGTGTTGACCTCCTACATCGTTGCCGCCGCGATCATGACGCCGGTGACCGGCTGGCTGGCCGACCGCTTCGGTCGCAAGGAGCTGTTCCTGACGGCCGTGGTCGGTTTCACCGTCTTTTCAATGCTGTGCGGCATCGCCTGGAGCCTTGAGACCATCGTTTTGTTCCGGCTCATGCAAGGCGTGTTCGGCGCGGCCATCGTGCCGCTGTCGCAGACCTTCCTGCTCGACATCAACCCCAGGGAACGCCACGGCCAGGCCATGGCTATCTGGGGCGCGGGCATCATGCTGGGACCGATCCTTGGCCCGACGCTGGGTGGCTGGCTGACCGAGAATTTCAACTGGCGCTGGGTGTTCTTCATCAACCTGCCGGTCGGCATCATCGCCTTCCTCGGCATGGCCGCATATCTTCCCAGCGTCGCCCGGCGGGTGCGCAGCTTCGATTTCTTCGGCTTCACCATGCTCTCGCTCGGTGTCGGCGCGCTGCAGCTGATGCTCGATCGCGGCGGCGAGGTCGACTGGTTTTCCTCGATCGAGATATGGATCGAGCTTGGTCTTTCCATCACCGGCTTCTGGGTATTCACCATACATACGTTGACGGCGGAGCACCCCTTTATCGACCCCAAGATCTTCCTCGATCGCAATTTCGTCACCGGGCTGGCGTTCATCTTTGTCATGGGCGTGCTCATCCTGGCGAGCATGTCGCTGCTGCCGCCAATGCTGTCGACCATCTTCGGCTATCCGACCCTCACCATCGGCGTCGTCCTGGGGCCGCGCGGTGTCGGCACGATGATCGCGATGCTGTTCGTCGGGCGGATCATGCACAGGATCGATGCCAGGATCCTCGTCGTCATCGGCTTCCTGCTGACCGCGCAATCGCTCTACACGATGTCGAGCTTTTCGCCGCAGATGGACAACTGGCTTATCCTCAGCTCCGGCGTCATCCAGGGCCTTGGAATGGGAATGGTGTTCGTGCCGCTGTCCACCGTGGCTTTCGCCACGCTCGACGCACGTTTCCGCACCGATGCAACGGCGCTGTTCAGCCTGGTGCGCAATCTTGGCTCGTCGATCGGCGTATCGGTGGTGACGGTTCTGCTGGTACGCAACACGCAGATCAACCACGCCGAGCTCTCGGCCTATATCAATCCGTTCAATCCCAACCTCTGGGCGGCATCGCCGGCAGCGGCGGGCGGCGATCCGACGGCGCTGTCGCTGATGGATCGCATGGTCAATATCCAGGCGATGATGATCTCCTACGTCAATGACTTCAAGCTGCTGATGATGATGACACTGCTTGCTGTCCCCTTTGTTTTCCTGCTGCGCAAGCCAAAGGCTGCGCCGCCCGCCGGTGGGGCGCCTGCCGCGCATATGGACTAAGTCTCACGGCTCCGGCACCGCGACCGGCTCACGGCTTCCGTTGCCTGTGCCGGTAGCGTCGGCGTTGAGCCAGGTTCACCTGCCATTAGTATATCCGGACCAATATGCAGTCGCTTTTGGGTTGAAGGCGAGCCTCCTTTGCTTGCCTCAAGCATCAGCGGGAGGAATTGTGTTTGGCCACGAAGTCATCCAGGCAAACCGCCGACGCGCCCGAATCCGCAAATTTGACGACGCTGGCACAACTGGCGACTGCCTCATATGAGGCCCTCGAGCGCGAGCTTCGCACCACGATTGCGGCACTTCAGGACCAGGCACTGCGGTTCCAGACCGCGATAGAGAACATCTCGCAAGGCATCTGTTTCTTTGATGCCGATGAACGGCTGATCCTGTGCAATCGACGCTATGCGGAAATCTATCGCCTTGCACCGGAGCAATTGCAGCCGGGTGCGGCGCTGCGCGAAATCGTCGAGCGGCGCGTCGCTGTCGGAACCTCGGCAATGAATGCGGACGCTTATCTGGCGTTGGCCCGGGCAGTCAATTCGGGCACGGCTTCGGGGAACTGGACAGCCGAGCTCGCCGATGGCCGGACAATTCAGGTCTGCCATCAGCCGATGCCTGACGGCGGCTGGGTGGCCACGCATGAGGACATCAGCGAGCTCAGCGCCAACCGCTTGGTCGTCGACGAGCGTATCTCCTTGCAGACGCTGATCGACCTGGTGCCTGACTACATGTGGGTGAAGGACACCGAAAGCCGCTTCGTCGTCGCCAACCGAGCCATTGCGTCCGACAGCGGTCGAGACAGCACGAGCGACATGATCGGTCTGAGCGACTTCGACCTTCACGCGCCGGATCTTGCGCAGAAATTTCGCCTCATCGAGCAGCAACTGATGCGCGACGGACAACCGATGATCGACGAGGAGGAGTTCGTCGTCGATGCGTCAGGCACCGGCAAATGGTTCCTGTCTACGAAACTGCCGTTGCGCAACGTTCAGAACAACATTTTCGGCCTCGTCGGCATTGCCCGCGACATCACTGCGCGCAAGCAGGCCGAAATCCTTCGCGATGGGCAGGCGCATATCCTCGAGATGATCGCAAAGAGCGCTCCCCTCGAAGACGTGCTCGAGCGGCTCATGCGTCTGGTCGAGTCTCAACTGGCGGGGATATTCGGTTCGGTCTTGCTGCTCGACAAGGATGGCAGCCACTTGCGCCACGCCGCCGCGCCGAGCCTGGCGAGAGACTACACCGACGCCGTCGACGGCGCCGCGGTAGGCCCAAGGGCAGGGTCTTGCGGTACCGCAGTCTATCGGCGCGAGCCGGTGATTGTCGCTGACATCATGCAGGATCCGCTTTGGCAGGACTATCGCGAACTCGCGCGGCCACACGGTTTGCGTTCATGCTGGTCGACGCCGATCCTGTCGCATCAGGGCGCCGTGCTCGGCGTTTTTGCGATGTATTCTATGACGGTGCGCGAACCGACCGAGGCCGAGACTCGCCTCATCGATTTCACCACGCGCATCGCCGGGATCGCCATCGAACGCAAACAGGCCGAAGACCGGATCCACTTCATGGCCAATCATGACGTGCTGACCGGGCTTCCCAATCGCGCCTTGTTGGAGGACCGGCTTTCACAGGCGGTCTTGTACGCCCAGCGATACGATCGCTGGGTGACAGTGGTGTTCATCGATCTGGACAATTTCAAATTCGTCAACGACACGCTCGGCCACAATGCCGGCGACGAGCTCCTGAAGATCGTCGCAAGTCGCATGGTCGACTGCGTCCGGGCGACCGATACCGTCGTGCGGCTTGGCGGCGACGAATTCGTCGTCGTGCTTTTCGACCAGCCGGCGAACGTCGATCTCGTTTCCGAGACCTTGCAAAAGCTCAGGGCTGCACTCGCCGAGCCGGTTCAGCTCGGAGCGCATCTTGTGCGGGCGACGGCCAGTATCGGCATTGCCAACTATCCCAAGGATGGAATGGATCCCGATACGCTGCTGGCAAATGCCGATGCGGCCATGTATCGCGCCAAGGAGTTCGGCCGCGATAATTTCCAGTTTTACGCTCCGGAGTTCAACACCAGGGCGCATGAAAAATTCGTGCTTCAGGAAGAATTGCGAAACGCCTTGGCACGTTCGGAATTCACGCTGCTTTACCAACCGCAGGTGGACCTTCGGTCAGGTCGGGTTTTTGCGGTCGAGGCGCTGATACGCTGGAACCACCCAACGCTTGGCACGGTAATGCCGACGATGTTCATCCCGACCGCCGAGGAGACAGGTCTGATCGTACCGATCGGCGACTGGGTTCTGCATGAGGCGTGCCGGCAGAACAAAGCCTGGCAAGACGCAGGACTGCCGCCCTTGACCGTTTGCGTGAATGTGTCGGCGCGGCAATTCAGGGAGCGCAACCTGATCGATCGCATCGTCAGCGCGCTGAAGGACAGCGGCCTGGAGGCCAGGTATCTCGAGCTGGAGGTGACCGAGAGCCTTATCATGCAGGATATCGAGCTGGCGGTCGCCACCATGAACGCCCTGCAAAGCCTGGGTGTCCAGATCTCGATCGATGATTTCGGCACCGGCTATTCCAGCCTCAGCGCACTCAAGACCTTTCCCGTGGCGCGGCTGAAGATCGACAAGTCCTTCATCAAGGATCTCGCCGCCGACGAGAACGATCAGGCTGTGGCCAGCGCGGTGATTTCATTGGGGCAAAATCTCAACCTGAGGGTCATCGCCGAGGGCGTTGAGACAGATGATCAGGTGGCTTTCCTGCGCAGAAACAATTGCGACGAAATGCAGGGCTATCATTTCAGCAGGCCGATTTGTGCGCAGGACGTCGAGGAATTGCTCGGCGGCGGCCGCAAAGACTGACGGATCGGTCGCCAGCAGGCTTCTGCCGACCAAATGGCGGAAGTTATCTGCCGAGCACAAGGCACCAGTAGCGAAGCGTGCTGTCGCGGCCGTCGCGCACATAGGCGAGGCCGAAGCGGGTGAAGCGCGGGTCGAGCATGTTGCGGCGGTGGCCTGGCGAATGCACCCAGATATCAAACAGCTTCTGCTGGTCGAAGCGGCCTTCGGCGATGTTTTCGGCGGCAGCGCCGGCAATGCCATTGTCTTTGACGCGCGAGGCAAAGTCCTTGCCCCAGCCGGTGGTGTGGTTCATTCGGCCGCCGCGCGCCATATAGCCGGCCTGCTGCAGCGCCGCCTGCTCGAGCGGCGCATCGGGGACAAGCGGCCCGAGACCCGCCGAAGCGCGGATGCCGGTCAGCGTGCCAGCGGCGGAGGCAGAGACACCGGCGCCTTCGCCGGTGGGCAGCACGGTGGCGCAGGCGACGAGCCCGGCAAGGGCGCCAAGGCCGGCAGCTCTGAGCAGCACGCGCCTGCTTAGGCTTGGTTGGGCCTCATAATTTTCGATTTTCGTAACGGTCATGCCCGCCTGACATAACCGCGATCATGGCTTTTGCCGGGCAGGGCGGTGAAAATGCGTGATGATGGTTTCGACGTGATGGCACTGTGTCAGATTGATTTCACTGCTCAATCGAAACAGGCTTGCTCGGATGGCGGCATTCGCCCAGGCGGCTGTTCGGGCTCGATACGCCCAGGGGCTCGATACCCAGTCAGGCATTCACGGACCGAGAGTTTCTTTTGCCCCATCTTTGCGGCTTGACGAGCGCTGGCGAGGTATCCTCGGTTGCAAATTTTCTCTGGGGGATATCGCTTGCAGTGACGACCGGAGCGATTCGTACGCCTGAGCACCAAGCAGCCTCCGGTATTGGTCTTCGAGACGCTGATTGAAATCGTGGACGGTCCGGATCACCGCAAGCGCCGCGTCAGTTGCAACGATTAATTTGGCCCGTCGGTCGTTCGGATCATGCGAACGCCGAACATAACCGAGGCGCTCCAGTTCATCGATCAACTCACCCATCGATGCTTTGCCGATGCCCGCACGCTCTGCGAGGACGCTGGGTCGGGTTCCCTCCGCGTCGATGTTGGCGAATACAGCGCCGTGTTTGGGCTTGATTGCCGAATGGCCGCTCTCCCGGAGAACCTGGACCAAAGCGCTCGCCGACGATTGATAAGCATAGAGAAGCAGAGACTGCGTGTATGGCTGATTATCCATCTTTCCAAACTTATATGGTGCCCATATAGTATGGCAACCGAACTATATGACATGAGGTCAGCATGGCTACCGGCAACATCCGAACTGAAGGGGTGGAAAGTGTCGCGCACAGGCTGATCGAAGCTTGGAATCGTCACGATGCTCGCGCCTTTGCCGCCGTATTCGCGGCAGATGCCGAGTTTACAAACGTCTTCGGTATGCAGGCGACTGGACGTGACAAGATCGAGCAGTTCCATGCCCCAATTTTTGAGAAGATGTTCAAGCACAGCCATCTATCCGCCGAAAGCGTGCGGAACAGGCTTGTTCGCCCTGATGTTGCCACGCTCGACCTGCGGTGGTCTATGACTGGCGCGCTCGATCCGATGGGAAACGAATGGCCGCGTCGGCGCGGATTAATCAGCGTAGTGGCGACGCGGGATCATGACGAATGGTTGATTGCAACGATGCACAATATGGAACTTGGGGACGATCAAATGGCAGAGTCTCAGGAGAAACTTCAACAGGATAAGTAGGCTCTTCGTTCACGTCAGGATCGAAAGCGACAGCCATCCAGCATAGTCAAGCCGATCTGATCGGGCAATGAGATCGAACGGCGGGTCAGGTGATCGGGATTGGCGAGCTATGCTACAGGAGTTGGTGCTGGATGGCCCGTGCCTTGTCCGTTTGGCCGACCACAATGGCGCGCCTCATAGCCGGTCGCCTTGGTCTTGCGGGATCTAATGTATGAACGGCTTGGAGCGCTGGGCTCTCGCCGGCAGTTCTTGGCGGCGCGGTGATCGCCGGTCGGCTATTCCGCCGCCACGAGTTTGGTTTCCGGCGTCGATGTAGCCCGGCTGGCCCGATCGTCCTCGGTATCTTCCCACCAATCGCCCAGGGCGTCGATGAGTGGCACAAGCTTGAGACCGGGCTCCGTGAGGTCGTAATCCACGCGTAGCGGATAGCCGGTACGCGCCGTTCGCCGCACAATCCCGGCTTCCTCCAGCTTGCGTAGTTCGAGCGCCAGGATGCGGTGCGACACTGTCGGATTGTCACGCCTCAGGTCGCTGAAGCGCTTGGTACCGTCCTTGAGATAATAGAGCAGCAAGGTGGGCCAGCGACCGCTGAGCACACGCATGGTCTCCTCGATCGGGCAGCGTGAGACGACATCTTTCATGGCGGGGACCTGGTTACAGAATAGTGCGTAATTTACATGGGGCGACCAGCGTTTAGGGTCAAGTTTCGCTGCGCAGCGTGACCCCTAACATGGAAGAGAGAAAGAAATGGAACCTATTCTCCTTTACGGCTTCCCGCTGGGAAGTTCGATGGGGCTTGTCGCTGCTTTTGAACGCCTCGGACAGCCCTACCGCCTGTGTCGTGTCGACATGCTCGCTGAGATGAAGAACGACGCCTATGCTAGTATCAACGGCCGCCAGGAAACGCCGGTGTTGATCACCGACGAAGGCAGGGTGCTCACCGAGACCATGGCGATTGCCGCCTGGCTCGAAGCTCGCGATACGCAACGTCGTATCAGCTTTGAGTCTCGCTCGCCGGAAGCCAACCGGATGCACCAGCTGATGGCTTTCGTGAACACCGGTTTCACCGCCGCTTTCACCCCGCTCTGGGCTGCTTATGAAATGGAGCCGGCCGAACCGGTGCTGCTGGCGACCTTGCGTGACTTTGGCCGCAAGGTCGTTACCAACCGCCATGACCAGCTCGAGGCGATGATCGTCGACGCGGATTTCCTGGTCGGCGGCCGGCTGACGCTTGCCGATACCACGCTGATCGGCGTGGCGCGCTGGGCGGAGTTCCACCAGGCGGTCGACGGCGCCGCTTATCCCAAACTGGCGGCGCTACGCCGCCGCATCGAAGCCGATCCGGCCGTGCGTTACGCACAGGCCATCGAGGGTGGCGAAAAGCCGGCGGGTTCGGGTGCCTGTCTTGGCCATGTCCCGCTGGCCGAAGTGATCGATCGTTTCGCTGCCTAGCTTTTGTCACGCATCTCAGCCGCGCGGCGCCAAAGTGTGGTGCCGCGCGGTGACCGCCTGTGGCTTTAGCCGGGCAGGGCAAACAATCCGTGCACGATTAGTCAGGTGATCAGGTGGGATGCGTTGACACGCATCCAGTCGGCCAGCGAATCCAGCGTGCCACGCAAGGTTCTACCCAGCGGCGTTATCTCATACTCCACGCGCGGCGGCATCTCGGCATAGACCCTCCGATAGACCAGACCGCGATGTTCGAACAGGCGCAGCTGCCGCGTGAGCTCCTTTTGCGTAATCGGTGCGACGGCCCTCTGGAGCTCGCCGAAGCGGATCGGACAACCGGTGACGATCAGGCGATAAAGAATGGGAATGGCCCATTTTCCCGAAACCAGATTGACGAAATCGATCATCGGGCAACGATCGGTCGTGCCATTTCCGCCTTCGACTGGCGTTACCTCGATGGCTTTTGCCTGCGCCATGAAATTATTTCCTTTAGTACCCATTCGGTGCCTACTATACAAAGCATACTATCGTGTCGACAATGCCATTCTCATCGTCTTTGGGAAGGCAAATCATGGGTCGCCAAATCATGGGTCGCTTGAAAGGCAAATATGCCCTCATTACCGGGGCAACCAGTGGCATCGGTCTCGAAACCGCGCGCCAGTTCCTGGCCGAGGGTGCGACGGTGGCAATCACTGGCAGGAGCCCGTCCGGGCTGGAAGCTGCGCAGCGCGAGCTGGGCGGATCGGCGCAGGTGATCAGGAATGATGCCGGCAACCTCGCCGATCAGCGTGCGCTTGCCGCCGAACTCGCGCAGTGCTGGCCTCGGCTCGACATACTGAACATCAACGCCGGCGATGTGATGCATCAGCCCCTTCAGGATTGGGACGAGGTGGTCTATGACCGTCTGATGCAGACCAATCTCAAGGGGCCGTTCTTTTTGATCCAAGCCCTGTTGCCGATGTTCTCCAACCCGTCATCGATCATCCTGTGCGGTTCGGTCAGTGCCCATATCGGCCTGCCCCAGAGTAGCGCCTACGCCGCCAGCAAGGCTGGCCTCCTGTCGTTGGCGCGCACCCTCTCGGGTGAGATGATCGAGCGCGGTATTCGCGTCAATGGCCTCAGCCCCGGGCCGACCGAGACGCCGGCCTTGGGCAAGCTGGGTCTGCCCGAAGCGGACGAGAAGGCGCTTGGCGATCAGATACGCGCGCTAGTGCCGATCGGCCGGATGGGCAAACCCTGGGAACTCGCCAAGGCGGCGGTGTTTCTAGCATCGGATGAGTCGAGCTTCGTCGTTGGCACGGAACTGCTCGTCGATGGTGGCGTCGGAAATCTATAACCGGGATTTACCATCGTGACCATCGACTTGGCGACAATCACCCCTAAATCGACTACCATAGTGCTTATACGAGAAGTGGCAGCTACGGGCGGCCATCCTGGCGGCGGCCGTCCCGACCCACGGGAGAAAGGTTATGGCCGGCTTTCATGTCATGGCGGACGCACGTGGAATGCATGTACAGCCCACGGTGCGCCGCATCAGCACCGAGGATCTGCTCGATGCGCTCCGTCTCGGCGTAGAGGATTTCTGGGCCAAGCCGTCGCACTACGTGTTCCTGTGCCTGATCTATCCGGTGGTCGGCCTGATCCTGACGCAGTGGACGTCGGGCTCGAACGCCATCCAACTCATCTATCCGCTGATGTCCGGCTTCGCTTTGGTCGGTCCGTTCGCCGCTATCGGCCTTTACGAAATCAGCCGCCGGCGCGAGTTCGGCATGGATACATCCTGGTGGCATGCGCTCGACGTGCGCCACTCTCCGGCGCTGCCCGCGATTGCGGTCATCGGTATCATGCTGGTGGTACTGTTCCTGCTCTGGCTGTTCACCGCGCAATCGATCTACACCAGCCTGTACGGCAATCAGCCTCCGGCCTCTATTGTCGGCTTTATTCGCGAGGTGCTGACGACCAGCAAGGGTTGGACGCTGATCCTGCTCGGCAACCTGGCCGGATTCGCCTTTGCCGCGATCGTGCTGGCGACGACCGTCGTCGCCTTTCCGCTGCTGCTCGACCGCGATGTCGGCGCGGTCTCGGCAATCGAGACGTCGGCAAGGGCAGTTCTGACAAACCCGCTGCAGATGGCGCTGTGGGGCCTGATGGTCGCCGTGCTGCTGGTCATCGGCTCGATCCCGCTATTTGCCGGGCTTGCCGTCGTCATGCCCATCCTTGGCCACGCGACCTGGCATCTTTACCGCAGGGTGGTCGAACCGGAGCGGGCACAGCCGGACCGGCGGCCGATGTAGGACCGATCAGCGTTGCGCGTCGGTTGCCATCTTGACGGCCAGCGCGGTCAGTACCGTGCCCATCATCCAGCGCTGGATCACCAGCCATAGCGGCCGCCCGGCGAGGAAGATGGCGATCGAGCCGGCCGTCACCGCGATGATGGCGTTGACGGTCAGGCTGATCGCGACCTGCGTGGCACCGAGCACCAGAAGCTGCGACAGCACGTGGCTCTTGTCGGGGCTGATGAATTGCGGCAGGAGCGACAGATAGAGCACTGCCACCTTTGGGTTGAGCAGGTTGGTCATCAGACCCATGGCGAACAGCTTGCGCGGTCTGTCTTTCGGCAGTTCGCGGATCTGGAAGGGCGAGCGCCCACCGGGCTTCACCGCTTGCCAGGCGAGCCACAGCAAATAAAGCGCGCCGGCAAGGCGCAGCACATCATAGGCAAAGGGCACGGCGAGCAGCAGCGCGGTGATGCCGAACGCCGCCGACAGCACGTAGAACAAAAAACCGAGCGCCACACCGCCCAGCGAGATCAGCCCGGCCTTCGGCCCTTGCGACAGCGAGCGCGAGATCAGATAGATCATGTTTGGGCCGGGCGTCAGCACCATGCCGAGGCAGACCAGCGCAAAGGCAAGGTGGTTGGCGGGTTCAGGCAAGAGCGCATCTCCGGATGAGGACACTCACCACATGCTTCCATCACCCGCAAGGGCATGAGGGCAGGAGCCTTTGCGCCAGTGCGCCGGGGCCCCTGCCTTAGTCGCCAATCCCATCGCCTTCAGCCGACGATGCGCAGGTTCGACAATTCGTTGGCGATTTCCTTGAAATTGTCCGACAGCGTCGCGCCCGTCGCATTCCAGAACAGCTTGGCCGGCTTGCTCGGGTCGGCCGAATCCTTGCGGAAGCGCGAATCCGACGAACACGCCTTCAGCGCATCGATTGCCTTCTTGTCGCTGGCATCTGTGGGCGACAGGTCGAGCGCCACCGTCATCACCAGAATGTTCGAATTCTTTGCATTGGCGCAGAGCGTTTTCATCTGCTCGTCGAGTGCTGCCGTGTAGTTGGCACCGGTATAGGTGGTCTTGCCGATATCGGTGCTGGTATTCATGAACAGGCGGGTTACGCTTCCAGATCCCGGATAGGTCAGCCCAGTGTAGCCGTAGGCGGCGTAGGTCGACCTGTTGTTGGCGTAGCTGCCGTCGCTGACGGCACTATAAGTATTGGCTCCGTCGGTCAGCACCACGACCACCTTGTCGTTGCCCCTCTCGCTGTTCGGCCGACCATCGGTGAACGGTGGGTTGCTCGATACAGTTCGCCAGCCCCAGGCAAGGCCCTCCGGCACGTTGGTGTTGCCGTTCGGCGCCATGGCGTCGATGGCGTCCTTGATCTCCTGCTTCTCTGCGTCCTGGCTGACGTCCTTCAACGGCGTGATCGGGTTGGTGGTGCAGGAGGAATTCGGCCCATCGCCCGCGGCTGCGGATTGCGAACCGTATGGTTTTACCAGGAAATATTTGCGCATGTCAGACTGGCGCTGGGAAGCGGTAGGACCGGCGACATAGGGCCAATCGGCCCACCAGTTGTTGCCGTAATTGTAGGACGTGCTGATGACGTCGTTGATGCCGTCACGGTTGAAATCGAGCCACAGAGTGCCAGCCTCATCCGGGGCGAACATCGGCACGAAAAGCGTGGCCGGCGCGGCTGTATCGGGCGTCGTGTCGTCGACATTGTAGGGATATGGCCGTGCTTCGACGCAACCTTGCCAGCTCGCATAGCGGCTTGTGGTGTAGATATATTCCGGTGCGCTCCAGTGGCCGTACTGGCAGGTGCCGTTCTTCTTATATGTGTCGCAGACATATTGCTTCGAATTGGGTACCTCTTCGCGGCCCGATTCGACCGTCATGTCGGCGTAGAGGCTGAAACGCGTCAGCGGCTGGTCCTTGGTCTCGCCCCAGCCGATGCCGCGCTTGTACCAGACGCCATTGAGCTTCTCGGCATATTTGTCCGGATTGTTGGCGGCACTCATCGTCGTCCAGTCGAAATCCTCGTGCTGGATCGGGGAGATGCCGTCCTGATCCATCCAGCCGTCCTGGTCGTGGGTAGGACCGACATTGACCGAGGCCGCAAACGGCACGAGAGAAAACTGCACCGGTTTGGTGATCTGCTTCATCTGCTGCGCCTGAAGCGCCAGCGTATCGACAAGCTGCTTGGCGGCCGACTTCAGCAGGTCTATTCGCTTCTCGCCGGTGCCGGAGCCGAGATCGCTCATCGAGCCGGAATTATCCAGCACAAGCGCGACTTCGAGGGTGTTCTTGAGGCGGAGTTCCGAACATTCGGTGAAGGTCGTGTCGCTTGCCGTGCCGCCGATCAGCAGGCTGGCGGCCGGTAGAAAATAGGGGTGGAAGGTGAGGCCGGCGCAGAGCTTCAAGGTGCCGCCGCCGGCATTGTTGTTGGGCAGCGTGACGGTCAGCGCTGTGTTCGCCGGATCGACACGTGCGAGATTGGTTTCGAAAAATGTCTTGGCGTAGGCCTTGACGTCGTCGTCGCTGGCGCCGGCGACGATCTGCTGGGCGGCGGCGAGGCCGGCCGCGTCAAGGGCATTCAGCGTTTCGTGCTTCTGGCGCAACAACTCCCCGTAATCGACGCTGAGCGCCAACCCGCCCATCAGCGGTACAATGGTGATTGCGGTCATTAAGGAGTAGTTGCCACGTCTGTCGCGTCGGAAATTTCCGATCATTGCCTTCAGCATTCCCGCCCGCCCCTTTTTTTTCCGGACGATGCCACGCATTTTTAAATTTCCGATTGCTAAAATACGTTCAAGGTCGGCACGGTTTTTCAATGCCCGTTAACCACACGTCCGCAATCGGCAATGCTGCTCCGCGGCAAAGCCCGATAAGGCTCTGAAAAAGAAGGCTTTCGCCATCACGTCCTCGCCGGCGTCCCCGGGCGGCAATCTTGCGGGCACAACGAAAGCTGGTGACAGAGCGAAGCGCTTCGGTTAATCCGTGCCGGCCGCTACGGACCGTCGGTCGCGGCGCTTGCAAGCATCATGGTACAGGGACAACGGCATGGCGGATTCGCCCGACATCATCGGTTCGCTCGCAGACTTGTCGGGAGCCTATTCAGCCATCCTGTGCGACGTCTGGGGCGTGGTGCACAATGGCGAATGGCATTTCCCGGCGGCGGCTGCCGCGCTGATCGCTGCTCGCGCGGCGAAAATACCTGTCGTGCTGATCACCAATTCGCCGCGTCGCAGCGCCGACGTGGTGGCACAGATGAACGCCATCGGCGTTCCGCCCGCCGCCTACGACCGTGTCGTGACGTCCGGCGACGTTACCCGCGACCTGATCGCCGAAGGGCCGCGAAAGATCTTCCATATAGGCGCCGATCGGGATTTCACGCTCTATGAGGGCCTCGACGTCGAACTCGTCGAGGAGTTCGAAGCATCCGGCGTGGTCTGCACCGGCCTGTTCGATGACGAGGTGGAGAAGCCGGAAGATTATGCCGATCTTCTGCAGAGGCTGCGTGCCAGGAACCTGCCCTTCATTTGCGCCAATCCCGACATCGTCGTCGAGCGCGGCGAACGCATGATCTGGTGCGCAGGCGCTTTGGCCCGCGAATACGCACAGCTTGGCGGACGCACGCTGATCGCCGGCAAACCCTACGCGCCGGTCTATGACGTCGCCATGAAGGAGATCGCCGTCATTCTCGGCCGCCCGGTCGAGCGTTCGCAAGTTCTGGCCATCGGCGACGGCATGATGACCGACATCAAGGGCGCGGCCGACAATGGCTTCGACGTGCTCTACGTATCGGGCGGCATCCATGCCCGCGATTACGGTGAGACGCTGCAGCCGGATCCGGCCAGGCTCGCGGCCTTCCTGGAAAAATATGGCTACAGGCCGGTCGCGGTGATTCCCAGGCTGCAATAGGTTCAAGCCATGACGGCCATGTTCGAACGCATTTCCGCAACCGCACCGCTGCCGGCCCATCTGCGCGGCGGCGTGGTGGCTATCGGCAATTTCGACGGCGTCCACCGCGGCCACCAGGCGGTGCTCGAACGCGCGCGCGCCGAAGCGGAGCGTCGCGGCGTACCCGCCCTGGTGCTGACCTTCGTACCGCATCCGCGAAAGGTGTTTAGGCCGGACATGCCGTTGTTCGTGCTGACGCCGCCGCCGATGAAGGCGCGGCTGTTGTCGCATCTGGGCTTTGCGGCGCTGGTCGAGCAGCCGTTCACACGCGAGTTCGCCTCCTTGTCGGCGGAGGCTTTCGTCACCGGCGTGCTCGAGCGCAACCTCGGCATAAGCCACGCCGTCACCGGCTTCGATTTCCATTTCGGCAAGGACCGCCAGGGCGGTCCGGCCTATCTGATGGCTGCCGGCGAGCGCCACGGCTTCGGCGTCACGCTGGTGGATGCGTTTCGCGACGAAAGCGCCGAGGTGGTGTCGTCGAGCCGCATACGCACGCTGCTGTGCGAGGGCAATGTGGCCGAGGCCGCCGGCTTGCTCGGCTACCGTTTCACCGTCGAGGCGGAGGTGATCGGCGGCCAGCAGCTCGGCCGGACACTCGGCTTTCCGACCGCAAACATGAGGCTTTCGCCGGAAGCGACCCTCAAGGAAGGGATCTATGCCGTCCGCTTCCGTCGCGCCGACGGTTCGCTTCACGATGGCGTCGCCAGCTTCGGCCGCCGGCCGACGGTCGACGACAATGGCGCGCCGCTGCTGGAGACCTTCGTCTTCGACTTTTCCGGCGACCTCTATGGCGAGATTTGTGCCGTGTCCTTCTTCGGCTACTTGCGCTCGGAGGTGAAGTTCGACGGGCTTGACGCGCTGGTCGCCCAGATGAAGCGCGATGAGGCCGAGGCGAAGGCACTGCTCGCCGGCGTCAGGCCGCTTTCCGGGCTGGACGCGGCCATGGCTTTTTAGAGCATGGTCCCGAACCGAAGGTCAGCGAAGCAAAAAAGTGGGAACCGGTTTTCCGATTAAGATCATGCTCAACCAGAATTTATCTCTTCAGCGCCAAGCCAAGGGCGATGAAGGTCCAGCCCTGGAAGATCAGGTCGACGGCCAGGAACAGGCCCAGAACCCACACGCTGTTGACCGGCCAGCCCATGGCGATGACCAGTCCCGCCAGCGCGCTGATGACGCCGGCCGCGACTACCCAGCCCCAGCCCGGCTGCGGCCGGTGGCTGTAGCCGACCCAGGCCCTGAGCACGCCTGAGGCAAGCAGCGCGACCGCCAGGAGGAAGGTCAGCACCGTCGAGGCGAGGACCGGATTGTCGAAGGCGAAGAAGCCGGCGACGGCGTAGAGGAGGCCGCTGAGCAGCCAATAGAAGAAGCGGCCCCATGTCTTCACGCCGAAGGCATGGATGATCTCGACAATGCCGGCCATCAGCATCAGCCAGCCCACGACAAAGACCGAGGCGACGGTTGCGATGAACAGATTGCCGAAGGCAATGCCGCCGAAGACAAGCAGCAGCACCCCGAGCGCGACGAACCATCCCCATTTCGCCCGCGTCTGGCTGATCGCATCTTTCAAGGCATCGCCGTGCAGTGTCATCGCCCTCTCCCTCAAGACTACTTGGCCGTTTTTGTCGGCTTTGAAGGTAACGCCGATAGGCCTTCTCGTAAAGCGAGCAGGCTGTGAGGGTCACACCCATGCTCGGGCGGTACGCCTGCGAGACGTCTGCTTTTGCCAAGAGCAGCCGCTGCGAGTTTATTTCCGTGAAACGTGGGCTTGCGCCCTCAGGCCAAACCGTGGTCACGCCGAGGTTTAGTTGGAGAATAGCTCCTGTCCGCAAAGCGGCCGCAACGTCGAGCTTTGATACAGAGCCAGACCTCCAAACGCCGCGCAACGCCGGTCGCATCCGCATGTCACAACCTTGCGTCGAGGTCTCAGTAATCGCCGCCCTCGCGATGCAGGGTCGCGAGGATTAGCCCGAGCGCGTTGGGCAAGAAGTAGATTGTTCCGCCGAGCTGGTTCGAGAGCGGCATGGTCTTGGCTTCCCATGACAGGAAATAGTCGCCGGCGATCACCGTGAAGCCGATGCCCCACACCAGGATTGCGCATAGGCAGCCCAGCATCATCCATGCCTTGCCATGAGCGAAATCGGCCCTGCTGCCAACCACCTTGCGCAGCATAAGCACAAGCCCGATCAGTCCGAATATCCCCGCTAGGGTCTCGACGGCCATGATGCCGACGAGTGCCACAGGGGCAGCCCATGGCATGGTGATGGCACGCCATTGCTGCCATGGGTTGCCGTAGGTGTTGGTCATTTCGATCATCGGCTTCACGGCATTCACCAGAGTGTCTTTGAAGTCGGTTGCATCGTTCAACAGACCGAGAAGACCCCACAGGGTGGGGAACAGCGCCATCACGATCAGCCCCAATCGTCCTACGCTGCGCGGATTGACAAGCCGCTCGGCAGTGGTTCCGGCATACGAATTGTCCGGCATCGGAATTCCCCCTCTTTTGAACCTTGCACCGTCGAGCAAATCGAAAATTGGCTGACACGGCAGCGCACCGCCAAATATCGCACGGACGACGGGCGATTTCTCGCTGATGTTGATCGGGCTGATCGCAAGATGATCGTGGCGCTGGTTCGTCGCTGTATTTGCAAGCGGGCAATCGTTATCTTGTCGATGACGTTTGGCTGTTCGCCTTTCTCGGCGCTTGGCAAGACTGGGGGAGCAAATGGGCGATGTGGACGAACACCTCGATCTGACAGAGATCAACGCCGTCCGCAGGCTGTTGACGTCAAAACCACGAACGGTCCGCTGGGACGAACGCCGGGCGCGGCTCGACGAAGTCGGTTCGGTCTGGCCGGTCGCGGAGGACATCCGATGCGAGCGCGTGGTTTTCGATGGCCTTGAGGGAGAGTGGTCCCTGGCGCCTGGGAGTGACAGGGATAAGGTTCTGCTCTTTTTCCACGGTGGTGGCTACTGCTCCGGCTCCCTTAAAAGTCATCGTCGAATGGTTACCGAGGCAGGTCGGGCAATGGGAATGCGCACCCTTGCGATCGACTATCGCCGCGCACCGGAACATCCTTTCCCTGCGCAACATGAAGACGCACTCACCACATGGCGCTTTCTGAGCCGGCAAGGCATCGCGTCGGATCGCATCGTGGTTGGCGGAGACAGTGCGGGCGGCAACCTCACTCTGTGCCTGGTCAGTATATTGCGCACGGCAGGCGAGCCGTTGCCGCGATGTCTTTGGCTGGTTTCGCCTTGGACGGACCTTTCGATGTCCGGCGCGACACTATCAACCAAGGACGCAATCGACCCTATCATCCACCGGGCGTATTTGGAGGAACTGGCAACGGCCTATGTTCCCAATGGCGTTGGTCGGCGCGATCCGCTGATCTCGCCTTTGTTCGCCGATCTGAGCGGATTTCCCCCAATGCTGATACAAGCCGGTTCGGCCGAGACGCTGTTGTCGGACGCAACTCGGCTCGCCGAAGCCGCTGGCGCGGCTGACGTTAAAGTAGGTCTCGAAATTTGGCCGCATATGATTCACGCTTGGCCGGTTTGGAATGCGGGGTTGAGCGCCGGTCGCCGCGCTCTTCACAGCGCAGGCATGTTTGTCCGCGAATGTTTGTAACCCCTGCCGAGGCAACTGCTATCGTATTCCAAACACTTGATCTGGAATCTTGGTGCGCCAAACAATCGACTGCAACGCGGAACAGGCCGGCCAACGCTGCCAATGTTGCGGATATTAAGTCAAATTTTACCGAACTGGCGCCATGGCTTCAGTCAAGCTGGTTGTATCGGCCAATGCGTTCGACGTATGGAGTAACGATGCGGTCTGTCCCGACGATCCCGACGGTCTTGGCCGCATTCATGCTCGGCACCTGCGGCGTTGCCAAGGCCGGCGAGGGCACCTTCGGCTGGCTGTCCGGAGACTGGTACCTGACGGTCGGCGCCACCGGCATGGTTGCCCCGAATTTCGAGGGCGGCAAGAAGTACCTGCTCAGTGCCTCGCCGATCATCTCGCTCGGCAAGGCTGGTCCCGCGGCGCGCTTCACCTCGCGCAACGACAATATCTCATTGGCATTGATCGACGATGGCGGCGTCCGCGCCGGCCTGACAGGCAAGTTCCTGTTTTCCCGCGACGGTGGTGACGCCGACGAATTGAAGGGTCTCGACCCGGTGCGCTGGGGCGGCGAGGCTGGCGGCTTCTTCGAATTCTATCCTTTGGATTGGCTGCGTGCCCGCGCCGAATTGCGGCACGGCATTCGCGCCCATAACGGTTTTGTCGCCGACATCGCCGCCGACGCCTTTTACGATGTGACGCCCGACGTCAGGATTTCGGCCGGACCGCGCGTTTCGTTCGCCTCATCGGACTATTTCGACGCCTATTACGGCGTTGATGCCAAGGAGTCCCTGGCCTCGGGACTTAGCGAATATCATCCCGGCGGCGGGGTGAAGTCGGCGGGCCTGGGCGGCGCGGTGACCTAGAAGGTGACCGAGCCGATGACGGCCAGTCTGTTCGGCGAATATTCCCGCCTGATGGGCCCGGCCGCCGATTCCAGCCTGGTCAAGGAGCGCGGCTCCAGGGATCAGTTCATGATCGGCATGTCGACGACCTATCGCTTCGATTTCTCGATGTGAGCGGGTAGGCGTCGGCTCATTTGATCAAACGGCTGTCGAACGGATAACGGTATAGGCCCGCAATCGTAATGCGTGACGCATCGTCATGGGTCGGGTTGAGCAGATAGTTGTTTGCTTTGCGCATTATGATCGAAGGAATTTTCATGAGCGCGTAACGATTGGCCGAGAGAAAGTCCGTGCCCTGTCGCCGTGTCGATTCCATATCCTTGCCCCAGCCGTCATGGATAACCGGTTCGGTCATTTCTATTCCGTCCGGAACATCGATTTCGATAAGCTGGTAGGTTTCCGGAACGGTTTCGCGCGTCGCATGCACCAGTATCTCCAGCAGTGCCGTCGAAGGGTGGTCGGTGCAATACACGATGGGCATCCCGCGCCTGTTCCATCTTCCATCAACGAGCGTTCCGCCACGACCCGAGAGATCCGCGAAATTGGAGATGCGCCAGATGCGCATCGTCAGGCAAGCATGCCAAAGTCGATGCGGATAAGCTCTTCGGAAACGACGTGGGCGCCGGTCTCTGTCTCGAGGAGATCGATCGGCCTTCCACCATCCAATGCTATGATCTCGCTTCTCAGCCAACGCTGGGCTTTCTCATGGCTGCCGAATACACGATCCGCCTGCTCGGCGATGCGTTCTAGGCGCAGGGCGCGGTCGGATTCAGCTGGCGAAAGCGGCTCGGCACGTTCCTTGCGACGCGCCAGCGTGCGGCGGGGGGCAACGATACGATAGAGTTCTTCGCTACTGAAACCCAGACTGCGCAGATGATCGATCTTGTCCGTAGGGACGGAAAAGTCGTGTGTTGCGCGAATTGCCCTTGCTGCGACCGACATGAACGTCTCTTTGGCACAGGCCATTCTGCTTGCCATTTGCCTACAAATGTATGCGCAATTGGCACATGACGCAAGGAAGCATCAGAGTTCGGGCTTTTCAACGTCGCCTGTCTCGGTTAAAAGCCCAGCCATGACGAGCTTTTCGCGCCTTCCCGCGACTGCGATACGAATTACAGGCCCGGTGTTCCGGGCGGCTTGACCGCCGCCGGAGCCGCCGGGAATCTTGCGCGCGCCTCTCGCGCTTTTTCCAGATCATGATAGTTCAACGCCCGGGCTCTTTTGCCGCCGGGCAACGCATATGGCAGACGAATGACTGATACCGAGACCGCCGAGACGATCGATTATTCCAAAACGCTCTACCTGCCGCAGACGGATTTCCCGATGCGCGCCGGTTTGCCGGAAAAGGAACCGCTGCTGGTCAAACGCTGGCAGGACATGGATCTTTACCGCAAGTTGCGCGAAGACGCAGCCGGCCGCGAAAAATACGTGCTGCACGACGGCCCACCCTATGCGAATGGCAACATCCATATCGGCCATGCGCTGAACAAGATCCTCAAGGACGTCATCACCCGCTCGTTCCAGATGCGCGGCTATGACTCGAACTATGTACCCGGTTGGGATTGCCACGGCCTGCCGATCGAATGGAAGATCGAGGAGCAGTACCGCGCCAAGGGCAAGAACAAGGACGAGGTGCCGGTCAACGAGTTCCGGCAGGAATGCCGCGAGTTTGCGGCGCACTGGATCAAGGTGCAGGGTTCCGAATTCCAGCGGCTCGGCGTCGTCGGCGACTTCGACAATCCCTATACGACAATGGCTTTCCATGCTGAGGCGCGCATCGCCGGCGAGCTGCTGAAATTCGCCATGTCCGGCCAGCTCTATCGCGGCTCCAAACCGGTTATGTGGAGTGTGGTCGAGCGCACCGCGCTGGCCGAGGCGGAGGTCGAATACCAGGACTATGAGTCGGACACGATCTGGGCGAAGTTTCCGGTCGTCAGCCTCGCTCGCCAGGTCATCAACATCGAGGATGGGCAGCCAGCCCTGGACCCCAAGCTGACGCAGACGTCGCTCGATCTGCTTGATGCCAACGTCGTCATCTGGACTACGACGCCGTGGACAATCCCCGGCAACCGCGCCGTCAATTACTCGCCGCGCATCAACTATGGTCTCTACGAGGTTACGGCGGCCGAGAACGCCTTTGGTCCTCAGCCCGGCGAAAAGCTGATCTTTGCCGAGAAACTTGCGGACGACGCTGCCGCTAAGGCCAAGGTCACTCTGAATCGGCTTCGCAGCGTTGGCGCCGAAGAGCTTGAAAACCTTACGCTTGCCCATCCCCTCAAAGCTCTGGGCGGCGGCTACGATTTTCCCGTGCCGATGCTCGCCGGCGATCACGTCACCGACGATGCCGGCACCGGTTTCGTCCACACCGCGCCGGGACATGGCCGCGAAGACTTCGACGCCTGGATGGATGCAGCCTCTGATCTTCGCCAGCGTGGCATCGACACCGCGATCCCCTTCACCGTCGACGATGCCGGCTTCTTCACCAAGGACGCGCCGGGCTTCGGCCCGGACCGCGAGGGTGGAGCGGCGCGCGTCATCGACGACAATGGCAAGAAGGGCAACGCCAACCAGGCTGTCATCGACGAGCTGATCAAGCGCAACGCGCTGTTCGCGCGCGGCCGCCTGAAGCACTCCTATCCGCATTCCTGGCGCTCGAAGAAGCCGATCATCTTCCGCAACACGCCGCAATGGTTCGTCTATATGGACAAGGAGCTTGGCGACGGCACGACGCTGCGCAGCCGCGCCCTGAAAGCCATCGACGATACCCGCTTCGTGCCCGCCGCCGGCCAGAACCGCATCCGCGCCATGATCGAGGAGCGCCCTGACTGGGTGCTGTCGCGCCAGCGCGCCTGGGGCGTTCCGATCGCCGTCTTTGCCGATGCCGACGGCAATGTGCTGCGCGACGAGGCAGTCAACCAGCGCATCATGGACGCCTTCGCGAAAGAAGGCGCCGACGCCTGGTTCGCCGCCGGCGCCAAGGAGCGGTTCCTCGGCAATCACGATGCCTCGAAATGGCAGCAGGTCATGGACATCCTCGATGTCTGGTTCGATTCAGGCTCGACGCATGCCTTCACGCTTGAGGACCGGCCCGACCTGAAATGGCCGGCCGACGTCTATCTCGAAGGCTCCGACCAGCATCGCGGCTGGTTCCACTCCTCGCTGCTCGAAAGCTGCGGCACCAGGGGCAGGGCGCCCTACGACACCGTCGTCACCCATGGCTTCACCATGGATGAGGAGGGGCGGAAAATGTCGAAGTCGCTCGGCAACACCGTCGTGCCGCAGGACGTCATCAGGCAGTCCGGTGCCGACATCTTGCGGCTGTGGGTGGTGACGACTGATTATTGGGAAGACCAGCGGCTCGGCAAGAACGTGCTGCAGACCAATATCGACGCCTACCGCAAGCTGCGCAACACCATCCGCTGGATGCTGGGCACGCTCGCCCACGACGATGGCGAGGAGGTGCCGCTGGACAAGATGCCTGAACTGGAGCGGCTGATGCTGCACCGGCTCGCTGAACTCGATGAGGTCGTACGCTCGGGCTACGACGCGTTCGAATTCAAGCGCATCACCCGCGCGCTGCTCGACTTCATGGTGGTCGAGCTGTCGGCCTTCTATTTCGACATCCGCAAGGACGCGCTTTACTGCGAAGCGCCTTTCAGCCTGAAGCGCAAGGCTTCCGTGCAGGTGGTGCGCCATCTCTTCGACTGCCTGGTGAAATGGCTGGCGCCGATGCTGCCCTTCACCATGGAAGAGGCTTGGCTCGACCGTCATCCGGATGCGGTCTCCCTGCATCTCGACCAGTTCCCGGAGATCCCGGCGGACTGGAAGAACGAGGCGCTGGCGGAGAAGTGGCGCAAGGTGCGGCAGGTTCGCCGTGTCGTCACCGGGGCATTGGAAATCGCCCGTGCGCAGAAGGTCATCGGCTCTTCGCTGGAAGCGGTGCCGGTCGTCACCCTCGACGATGCCGTGCTCGAAGCGGCGATCGCCGATGTCGACATGGCCGAGATGGCGATCACCAGCGATCTGGTAATCGTGCACGGCAAGGCGCCGGCAGGCAGCTTTACCCTCGACGACGTCAAGGGCGTCGCCGTGGTCGTCGAGAAGGCGGAGGACCGTGGCCTGGTGAAGTGCGCGCGCTCCTGGCGCTACACCGCCGATGTCGGCTCAGATCCGGAATTCCCGGATGTTTCGGCCCGTGACGCCGCTGTTCTGCATGAGCTGAAGGCTTTGAGCCGTCTTTAAGGCGGTGCACAAATGCCACGGCGGGCGGCCGATCGGCCCCCGCGCGTTGCCCTTAACGAGTGGTTGAGGTAAACACGCGAAACTCCGGACGACAAATTGTCGCCGGAATTCCGTCGGAAGAGCATAGGCGATGGGGACCGGACCTTTCTTTGGCCGGCGGCAATCGAGAGGCTGTCTACAGTGGGACTTTTTGGCATGACCGAGAGAACTTACGCGCGCGTTGCGCTGCTGGCGCCGCTTGTCGTATCGGGCCTCGCTTTGTCCGGCTGCATGGGCTCGCCCACTTACGGGACCGACAAGACCGCGGGCGCGCAGCTTGCCGGCGACCTCACCGGGGCTTTTTCCTTCGCACCCAAGCGCAAGGATAGTATCGACTACAAGCCGCGCCCCACGCTGGTGAAGCCAGGGCCGGGGCAGAAGGAAGTCTTGCCGCCGCCGCAGGAAAGCATCGAGACGGCAAGCGCCGAATGGCCCGAATCGCCGGAGCAGCGCCGTGCCCGCCTGCGCGCCGATGCCACCCTGCATCAGGACGACCCGGCCTACCAGGCGCAGGTCATCGATGACGTGCAGACGGATCCGGCGTCGGTCAAGGCCGCGCTGAAGCAGTCGGGCTCGAGCCACCCGCCAGCCTGGACTCCGGCCGATTCGGACAAGAGCCGCGCCGCGGAAATCATGCGCCGCCGGGCTGAAGGCAAACAGGGCGACCCGACCACCCGCAGATATCTGAGCGAGCCGCCGGTGCAATACCGCGCTGCCGCCGCCACCGCGCCGCAGGGTGACCTCGGCGAGGACGAGTACAAGAAGGAACGCCGCCTCAAGAGGGAGGCGGCCGCCAAGAGTAAGAGCGGCGGCATGTTCGACTGGCTGCCCTGGTAGGCTGACGGCGCCGGAGACGTTCTTGCCTGGATTGGCTGGCTGGATTGGCTGACTGGGATTTGGACCGTCTGCCGGATCAGGGTCCGCGTCGCTCGCGAAAAAAGTCTTTCAGCAGCGCTGCTGCAGCGTTTTCGGCCATGCCCGGATAGATATCGGGCACATGGTGGCAGGTCGGTGACGTGAAGAAGCGAACGCCGTTGACCACTGCGCCGCCCTTCTCGTCGGCAGCGCCGAAATAGAGCCGGCGCAGCCTGGCGAAGGAGATGGCGCCGGCGCACATGGCGCACGGCTCCAGCGTCACATAGAGATCGTGGCCGCTGAGCCGCTCGCTGGAAAGCTTGCGGCAGGCCTCACGGATCGCCAGCATCTCGGCATGGGCGGTGGGATCGGCAAACTCGCGGGTGCGGTTGCCGGCACTCGCAACGACCGTATCGCCGCCGACGACGACCGCGCCAACCGGCACTTCGCCACGCAGGGCGGCGGCTTCGGCTTCTTCAAGCGCCAGCGCCATGAAATCCTGCCGCTTCACGCGGTTTCCATTCCGATTATCTCCTCGCCACTAGAGCGCGATCCTGTTACTACCCGCGCAAACGAGCAAAGGCCACATGGACGACAAAAACAAGAAATTCCCGCGCAAGGCCGGCCCGAAGCCGGCGGGTCCGCGTGGTCGCGATGGCGCTTCCGGCAAGGGCGGCAAGCCGCCCTTCGGCGCCAAAAAACCTTACGCTCCGCGCGGCGACCGGCCGGCAGCTGCCGAAGGCGAGCGGCCGAAGCGCGACTTCAAAGGCGGCGACAGGCCGTTCAGCAAAGGGCCGCGTCCGGAGGGCACGCCTTATGAAAAGCGCGAAGGTCCGCGCAAGCCTTACGCACCGCGCGGCGACCGGCCAGCAGCTGCCGAAAGCGAGCGCGGCGAGAGGCGCTTCGACCGTCCCAAGCGTGATTTTGGCGATCGTCCCAAGCGTGATCTTGGCGGCGATCGACCGCAAGGGCCACAAAGGGCACAGGCCGCATCGGAAGGCGGCTTCAAGCCGCGCCCGCGTCGCGTCGAGGCAACGGAAGAAGCCGGCGAACGCATTGCCAAGCGGCTGGCGCGTGCCGGCCTGGCCTCGCGCCGCGACGCCGAGGAATTGATTGCGGCCGGCCGCGTCAAGGTCAATGGCAAGGTGTTGTCCTCGCCGGCCTTCAACGTCATGCCCGGCGACATCATCCATCTCGACGGCATGGAGATTCCGCCGATCGAGCGCACCAGGCTGTTCCTGTTCCACAAGCCGGCCGGCGTGGTCACGACAAACCGCGATCCCGAAGGCCGCAAGACCGTCTTCGACGTGCTGCCGCCCGGGCTGCCGCGGCTGATGACCATCGGCCGGCTCGACATCAACACCGAAGGCCTGCTGCTGCTCACCAATGATGGCGGCCTGTCGCGCGTGCTCGAACTGCCGGCGACCGGCTGGTTGCGACGCTACCGCGTGCGCGTCCACGGCAAGGTCGAGGAAAGCGCGCTTGCCGGCCTGCGCGAAGGCATTGCCGTCGACGGCGTCTTTTACGGCGCCATCGAAGCGACGCTCGACCGCGAGCAGGGCTCGAACGCGTGGCTGACACTCGGCCTGCGCGAAGGCAAGAACCGCGAGGTCAGGAACATCCTGGGCGCGCTCGGTCTCGACGTGACGCGGCTGATCCGTATTTCCTACGGGCCGTTCCAACTCGACGATTTACCGGAAGGCCATGTGCTGGAGATCAAGGGCCGCGTGCTGCGCGACCAGCTCGGCGAGCGCCTGGTCGAAGAGTCCGGCGCCAATTTCGATGCCGATATCGCCAAGCCGTTTTCCAACAAGCCGGTCAGGCGTGAGCGCGAGGAGGAGCCCGAGCGGCCGAAATTCACCCGCGACGGCGAACGCCGGCCGATCGGCGAGGGCGGCCTGATCAAGAACCGCAAGCGGCGCGAGGGCAGCCGCGACGAAGCGCTCGGCAAGCTGTCGACAAGCCCTGACAGGAGCTTTGCGCCAAAAAAGAGCTTTGGCGAGCGTGGCCCCAGACCTGAACGCAGCGACTTCGGGGACAAACCCCGTGGCGACAAGCCTCGTGGCGGCTTCGGTGGGAAAAAATCCGAACGCGAGCAGCGGCCGATCGAGCCGCCGGGCCAGCGCAAGGCCAATGTCTGGATGGCGCCGGGCGCACGGCCGATCGGCAAGGGCAGGGCGGAGGCAGACGCCGCCAAGGCGGCAGAAAACAAGGCGCGCAAGGCATCGTTCAAGCCGTCTTACGGCAAGCCCGGCGGCAAGCCGCAAGGCGGCGGTGCAAAGCCGTTCGGCAAACCGCGCGGCGAGCGCCCGGATGGCGGTGGCGACCGGCC
This sequence comes from Mesorhizobium sp. M0800, assembly GCF_040320095.1. Lineage (NCBI taxonomy): Bacteria > Pseudomonadati > Pseudomonadota > Alphaproteobacteria > Hyphomicrobiales > Phyllobacteriaceae > Mesorhizobium > Mesorhizobium sp. M0800. The sequence continues at coordinate 115,955 of NZ_JAMYOZ010000007.1, read as the reverse complement.
GCGCGGCGGCCCGAAAGGAAGCAATGCGGATCGTCGGCGGTGAGTTTCGCGGGCGTCCGCTGGCGACGCCCCGCACCTTTGCCATCCGCCCGACCACCGACCGCACGCGTGAGGCGGTCTTCAACGTGCTGGCGCATCGCTTTCCCGAAAGACTGGACGGCGCGCGCGTGCTCGACCTGTTCGCCGGCACCGGCGCGCTCGGCCTCGAAGCGCTGTCGCGCGGCGCCTCCTACGCTGTCTTCATCGAGGAATCCGCCGAAGGGCGCGGCTTGATCCGCACCAATGTCGAGGCCTTCGGCCTCACCGGCCGCACCAAGATTTTCCGCCGCGACGCGACGGGCTTGGGCGAGGCGGGCACCATCGCCGCATTCGGCCTGGTCTTCGCCGATCCGCCCTATGGCAAAGGCCTTGGCGAACGCGCGTTGCGCTCGGCCAAGGCCGGTGGCTGGCTCGCCCCCGGCGCGCTCTGCGTCGTCGAGGAAGCGGCGGTGGCGCCGTTCGAGGCAGGGCCGGGCTTTTCGGTTGTCGACGAGCGCAACTATGGCGAGACGGTCATCCGGTTCATCGAGGCCGCCTGAGTTCGGCTTCCACGATGGCGCCTTCAAAATGACGAACAATTCGCTTTGCCTCGACCAGCAACCCCGCCTATCGTCCCACTACAAACCGGAGCCATCTATGACATTTCAGGCTGAATGGCTGCGCGGAACGCTCTTGGGACTGGCTCTGGTGATGGCCGCGCCGGCTCTGGCGGATAACAATCCTGACGATGGCGTGGTGACCGATTTCCTGCTCGACAACGGCATGGAGGTCGTCGTCATCCCCGATCACCGCGCCCCCATCGTCACCCATATGGTCTGGTACAAGATCGGCAGCGCCGACGAGCCGCCGGGCAAGTCCGGCATTGCCCATTTCTTCGAGCATCTGATGTTCAAGGCGACCAGCAACCATGCGACGGGCGAGCTCGACCGTGCCGTCGCCGCCATCGGCGGCTCGGACAACGCCTTCACCTCCTACGACTACACCGCCTTTCACGAGACGGTGGTGCCTCAGGCGCTCGGTGAGATGATGGGCTTCGAGGCCGACCGCATGCGCAATCTCATCCTCAACGACGACGTCATCAAAACCGAGCGCGACGTCATCCTCGAGGAGCGCCGCTCGCGCATCGATAGCAATCCGCAGGCGGTGCTCGACGAGGAGATCGACGCCACGCTGTGGCAGAACCAGCCGTACCGCATTCCGGTCATCGGCTGGATGCAGGAGATGGAGAAGCTGAACCGCACCGACGCGATGGCCTTCTACAACAAATATTATACACCCAATAACGCCGTGCTGGTGGTGGCCGGCGATGTCGAGCCGGAAACGGTCAAGGCGCTGGCCGAAAAGACCTATGGCAAGATCGCGCGCGGCCCGGACCTGCCGCCGCGCATCCGCCCCGTCGAGCCCGAGCAGAACACCAGGCGCACGGTGACGCTGACCGACGGGCGCGTCAGCGTGCCGAGCTTTACCACGCAATGGGTGGTTCCGTCCTATCACACGGCAAAGCCCGGCGAAGCCGAAGCGCTCGACGTGCTGTCCGAAATCCTCGGCGGCGGCAACCGCAGCCGGCTCTACCAGGAGCTTGTCGTCAGGCAAGGCATCGCCGCCGAGGCCGGCGCCTTCTTCCAGGGCACCATGCTCGACGACACCAATTTCACCGTCTACGGCGCGCCGCGCGGCGATGCCAAGCTTGCCGACATCGAGGCCGCGGTCGACGCCGAGATCGCCCGCATCGCGAAGGACGGCGTCACCAGCGACGAGCTGGAAAAATCCAAGGACCGTTTCGTACGCTCGATGATCTTTGCCCGCGACAAACAGGAGGACATGGCCAACATCTACGGCTCGACGCTCGCCACTGGCGGTAACGTCCAGAACGTCCAGCAATGGCCGGACCGCATCCGCAAGGTCACCGCCGACCAGGTCAAGGCGGTCGCTGCCCGCTATCTCAATCTCGACCACGCAACGACCGGCTATCTTCTGCCGCAAACTCAAGCTGGGAATTGATTTGATGATGAGCCAGCATGGTCCCGCTCTGCCTTCTCCCCTCGTGGGCTCCTCCCCTTCTCCCCTTGTGGGAGAAGGTGGCCGAGCGAAGCTCGGTCGGATGAGGGGTGTTCCAGCTTGGCACCAACGGCACTCCGTCCAACACCCCTCAACCGTCTCGGCGCTTCGCGCCGATCCACCTTCTCCCACAAGGGGAGAAGGGAAGCGCCAGCACGCCCGCCCTCCTCTAGCAACCCTGTTCCTCTCCCTCGTCTTCCTCCTCCTGCCGGCGCTTTCCGCTCGCGCCGCCGTGAATATCCAGGAGGTGACCTCGTCGAAGGGCATCACCGCCTGGCTGGTGGAGGATTATTCGGTGCCGATCGTCGCCATCCGCTTCGTCTTCGATGGCGGCGCGACGCAGGATCCGCCCGGCAAGGAAGGGCTTGCCAATCTGATGAGCGGCCTGTTCGACGAAGGTGCCGGCAACCTCGACAGCGAGGCCTTCCAGATCAAGCTTGACGATGTCGGCGCCGAGATGAGCTTCGATGCGCAGCGCGACGGCATCTACGGCTCGATGCGCATGCTGGCCGAGCAGCGCGACGGCGCCTTCGACCTGTTGCGCGTGGCGATCAACCAGCCGCGCTTCGACCAGGCGCCGATCGACCGCATCCGCTCGCAAATCCTGTCCGGCATCATCGCCAACGAGCGCGATCCCGATACGCTCGCCCAACGCAAATGGCTGGACGCGATCTACGGCAGGCATCCCTATGCGCGGCCCGACCAGGGCACCAGGGAAAGCATCGCGACGATCACGCCTGCCGATCTCAGCGCCTTCCACAAGGCGAATTTCGCCCGTGACGGCCTGCATATCGCAGTGGTCGGCGCCATCGACGCCGAGACGCTGAAGCAGAAGCTCGACCTAGTGTTCGGCAGCCTGCCGGAAAAGCAGGCGCTCACGCCCGTTCCCGACATCGACCTGAAGCTCGGCCAGCAGCTCGAGGTCGTTTACGACCAGCCGCAGGCCTCGCTGCAACTCGCCTATCCCGGCGTGAAGCGGAATGCGCCGGATTTCTTCGCCGCCGTGCTGATGAACGAGATCCTCGGCGGCGGCACCTTCACCTCGCGGCTGTTCGACGAGGTGCGCGAGAAGCGCGGCCTGGCCTACAGCGTCAGCTCCGACCTCGTCGACCACCAGCATTCCGAGGCGCTGTCCATCACCACCTCGACCCGCGCCGATAGGGCGGCCGAGACGCTGGCCGTGGTGCGCGACGTGGTCAAGCGCATGGCCGATGAGGGGCCGACCGAAGCCGAGCTGGCGGCGACCAAGAAATACATGATCGGCGCCTATGCCATCAACAATCTGAATTCCTCCGGCGCGATCGCCTCAACGCTGCTCGAGATCCAGCTCGGCAAGCTCGGCATCGACTACATGCAGCGCCGCGCCGCCCTGATAAACGCGGTGACGCTGGACCAGGTGAAAGCGGTGGCGAAAAAGCTGCTGTCCGCCGAGCCGGCCGTCATGGTGGTCGGGCCGAAGCTCGGCGCGGCCAACAAGGGATGAGCCCTAGCTTCGGCATTGCCTTTGGCGGCGGCGGCGCGCGTGGGCTGGCGCATATCCATGTCATCGAGGCGCTGGACGAGCTGGGCATAAGGCCGGCAGCAATCGCCGGCTCGTCGATCGGCGCCATCATGGGCGCCGGCATGGCCTCGGGCATGACCGGCAAGGACATCCACGACTATACGCGCTCGATCCTCGGCCGCCGCGCCGAAGTGGCGACGCGCATGTGGCGGGCGCGGCCCGGCACTTTTGCCGAAGCGTTGCAGGGCGGCTTGCGGGTCAGCCAGTTCAATGTCGAGCGCATCCTCAAGGCGTTCCTGCCCGACGCCATTCCCGAAACCTTCGCCGAATTGAAGATACCGCTGAAGGTGACGGCAACGGACTTTTATGGCCACCAGCTCGCCGTGTTCGACGAAGGCGAGCTGCATTCGGCGCTGGCCGCTTCGGCAGCGATCCCGGCGGTGTTCCGCCCGGTGATGCGCGACGGCAGGCTGCTGATCGACGGCGGCATCTACAATCCCGTGCCGTTCGACCTGATCGAGCTCGACGCCGACATCATCATCGCTGTCGACGTGGTCGGCGCGCCGACCGAGGCGGGCCGCAAATTCCCGACCTCCGTCGACCTGATGTTCGGCGCCACGCAGCTGATGATGCAGTCGATCATCGCCAGCAAGCTGAACCAGAGCCGGCCCGACATTCTGATCCGGCCGGCCGTCTCGAAATACCGGGTGCTCGATTTCATGAAGGTCGAGGCGCTGATGGCAGAGACGGTGGCGATCAAGGACGAGCTGAAGCGCGAGATCGAAAAGGCGGTCGAGGCCCGCGCCAAAGCCGAAGCCAGCAAGCGCACCAACCGTCTCGGCGGATGACCGTAATCAAGCGTCCGGCGTCAGCGCCCGCTGGACCATGAGCGTATCCTTCGTAAGTGGCGCGGATCAGCTCGCGATTGGCGGCCATCTCAGCCCCACTTCATCTCGCCGGTGGCAACCTTGGAGCCGATGTCGAGCGCGACGCCCATGCCGAGGCCGGGGAAGCGGGCTTCCATGGCGCTCTTCAGTGCGGCCGCGTCCTTGGCCTTGGCCAGTTCTTCCTCGAAGGCGATGAGATAGGTCTTGGTGTGCTCGACGCCTGAAAGGTCCGTAGCGGCCTCAGGCGTCATGTGCCCGGGCACGACGATTGCCGGCTTGCGCGCCGCGATCTTTTCGAGATTGGCGAGCCAGGCGGCGCGCAGTTCCCTGGTCGGCGTGTCGGCGGTCCAGACATGCACGCCGGCAAAGATCATCACCCCGCCGAACACCGCATTCAGCGACGGCACGAAGAGATAGCGCCGGTTGGCGAGGCCTTCCGCGGCGACGATCTCGATGGTCTCGCCATCGACGCTGAGCGTCTTGCCGTCGAATGCTTCGGGGATGACGACGTCGGCCAGCGCCTGCGGGCCATTCTCCTTGAGCTGCGGCCCCCAGACGGCGAGCTTCTTTTCGACATTGCCGTTGATGGCGGCCACCGTCTCGGCTGCGGCGATCACCCGTGCCTGCGGGAACGCCTGCTTGATCGGCTTGAGGCCGAAATAATAGTCCGGGTCGGACTGGCTGACATAGATGGTGGTGAGCGTCTTGCCGGTCGCCTTGATCGCCTCGGCCACGGCCCGGCCGTCGGGGTAAGTGAAACCGCCATCGATCAGCACGGCTTCGGCGGCGCCGGAGACCAGCACCGGGGCGCGAAAGAAGCCGTTTTGCCCGGCGGGGAAATGTTTCCAGGAAAGCCCGCCTGCCGCATGGCCAAGCCCGGCGGGAGCAAAGACCGCGGCAGCGCCGGCGGCGAGGGTGGTTTTCATGATGCTTCTCCGTGTGAACATGGATGTCTCCTGGAATGCGGAACTCGGCGGCGGCCTCGATGCCCGCAAGATGGCAAAAGCGGAATGCGTATTGAAGGCCGACAAAATAGACGTAATGTATGCCATTGCCTGACAATGAGACTGCCTCCGCCATGAGCGAAGCATGAACCTGAACCGGCTGGCCTATTTCGCGGCGGTGGTCGACGCCGGCTCGTTCACGCGGGCCGCCGAGCGGCTGGGCATCACCAAGGCGGTGGTCAGCCAGCAGGTGGCGCGGCTGGAGCGCGATGTCGGAACGACGCTGCTGATCCGCACGACGCGGCGCGTCCATCCGACCGAGGCCGGCCGAACGTTCCATGCCCGCTGCCTGCAGGTCCTGCAGCAGGCCGAGGATGCATTCGACGAGCTCGCGTAGGCCGCCGCCGAGCCGACTGGCACGCTGCGCATCGCCGCGTCCAACGACTACGGCACATCGGCGGTGGTGCCGGTGGTCGCCGCCTTCAGCGCGCGCTATCCCGCCTGCCGGGTGGAGCTGACGCTGGGCGACGAGACGATCGACCTGGTTTCCGGCCACATCGACGTGGCCATCCGCGTCGGCTGGCTGGCCGATTCCAGCCTGCAGGCCCGGCGCATCGGCACCTTCCAACAATTCATGGTATGCGGCGCCGGCTTTGCAGGCCGGTTCACCGCCGGCGAACCGCAAGACCTCGCCGGGCTGCCCTTCGTCGCCAACATGGCGCTGCGCGAACCGCTGCTATGGCAATTTTCGCGCGGCGATGACGAGCAGCAGGCCGTGCGCATGCAGGCAACGATTTCGATCGACGCAACGCCGGCAGTCCTGGCAGCGGTCCGCGCCGGCGCCGGCCTGTCGGTGCTGCCGGACTTTTTGGTGCGGGACGAACTGGCCGCCGGGCGGCTGGTGCAGATCCTGCCCGAGTGGCGGCTGCCCTCCGGCGGCATCTACACAGTCTACCCCGCCGCCCGCTTCCGCCCGCCCAAGGTGACGAGGTTTGTCGAGATGCTGATCGCGGCCGAGCAGAAGCTGGAGGCAGGCGGGCGGGGGCGCTGATGGGCGAAGCTGCGATCTCCCCCTTGAGGGGGAGACGGCCGGCAGGCCAGAGGGGGTCGGTTCGACCGAGCGCGGCCTGCCTCTTGCGTCGGTGGGGGTTGGCGCATTACGCGAGACGCCCCCTCTGCCCTGCCGGGCATCTCCCCCTCAAGGGGGGAGATTGGCCGTCATCACGGCTTGCCCATCCCAGCCGCATACTCCAGCGCCACCACGCCGTTGCTGAATTGCGTGGCCGAAATCAGCTCGAGCGGCAATTGCGCGCCGGGCGGGAACAGCAGCTTGCCCTGGCCGACGGCACCGGGGTAGCTGAGCAGCCTGATGCGGTCGACCAGGCCGTGGCGCAGCAATTCCTGCGCGACGCTGAGGCTGCCATGCACATAGATGTTGCCGCCGCTGCCTTGCTTCAGCCCTCTGACGGCGTCCGGCAATGCGCCCTGCAGCAGCTCGGCCGGCTGCCAGTCGAGCGCCTGCAAGCTGGTCGAGGCGACATATTTCGGCAGCGCGTTGAACCGGTCGGCGAAGTCTCCGGTCTCCTTGGGCCACGAGCCGGCAAAGATCTCATAGGTCGTGCGCCCCAACAGCATGGCGCCACTGTCGGCAAGCTCGTCGTCCTTGAACTTTTGCATCTCATCGTTCCAGGCCACGCTCGGCAGCTTCTCGACCTCGGCAATGCCATCGACGCTGATGAATTCGGAGATGATGAGTTTTCTCATGGCGGGTTCCTTTCTGTCAGGGCCGAATGGCGCGGGCCTTATGCGACATGCGCAGTCAACTAGCGCGGCGCTTTTTCAGGGGGAGGGTTTTCCCTGTTCGCTTCCAAAGACCGATACCGTGGGAAAAGCTTCTCCGACCTGCCCATCGTTCGGTCATGCCACAAGGTCCGCATCGGAGGCCGGTCTTTTTTGCCGATTGGATCTGGGTCGTAGTCACGGGCTGGCTACAGGTGGGCAATACCGGCTTTCAGCAGTCCTTCGCGGACGTGCTGCACATCAGACTCCTGGGCAAAATGCAGGGTGGCGATAAATGAATCGAGGTCGAATTGGGGATCGAGCGTTCCGATCTTGCCTAGATGCGCCGCGGCCGCGATTTCGTCGCCGAGCCAGCCGTAGCAGGCAGCGGCGAAAGCGTGCTGAGCCGAGTCCATGGTTGACAGATGCATGAAAGCTTCGATCGCCTCGCCATACTGGCGCGCGGCGAAATGCGCCTTTCCCAGATGGCTCCAGAACCTCTCCGGGTGGTGCGGGTTCAACTGCATCGCCTTGCGGATCCATTCAATTCCCTCTTCCGGCCTCCCGAGCCACGTCAATAACTCGCCTTGCTGCACCACCACGAGGTCGTAATTGGGATTGAGGGCCAGCGCCCGCTCTTGATGGTAGCGCGCAGTGGTCAGCTCATTGTTGTTCACGTTCACTGCCGCGAGGATGCGATGGACATCGGCATCGTTGTTGTCCAGCGCCAGCGCCCTGTCCAGCGCTGCCATGATGTGGTTCCAGACGGCATCCCTGTCTTCGCACCAGTTATGGACCCAGGCCTGGCCAAGAATGCAGGCCCGCCAGGCATGGGCATGGGCATAATCGGGGTCGAGCGTGACGGCCCTTTCTATCAAGGTTTGCGCGCGTTCATTATCCGCAATCGTGCTTCGGTGATGCAGCACCTTGGCAGCAAGCACACATTCATACGCGGCCATGTTTGCGGGTTTCGCCCGCGCGAGCTGGTCCCGCTGAGCCGCCTCGACACGACCGGGCAGCGTGGCTGCGATCGCCGCGGTCACCTCATCCTGAATCGCGAATATGTCGTCCAGCTTCCGGTCATACTTGTCTGCCCAAATATGAGCGTCGTTCGCCGTGTCGATGAGCTGAACCGTCACGCGCACCCTGTCGCCGATCTTGCGGACGCTTCCCTCCACCAGGTATTGGACGGTGAGTTTCTCGGCCACCTCGCGCACATTCACGGCGCGGTTCTTGTAGACGAAGCTGGAATTGCGCGAGATGACGAACAGCTCATGGTGGCGGGACAGTTCGGTGATGATGTCCTCGGTCAGTCCGTCCGCGAAAAATTCCTGCTCAGGGTCGCCGCTCATGTTGGTGAACGGCAGCACCACTATCGAAGGTTTCGAGATGGATCGCTTTGCCTCGACTTCCGGCAGGGCAGGACTGTCAAACCCGACGCGATAGAGGCGAACCGGGCGGCTGATGTTCTTCAACGTCTTCTCGCCCAGGTCCTCCATGGCAATTTCGAGACGGTCGGCAATTTGGGTCGCCACCGCTGCGGTCACGCAGATACCGCCGACGTCGGCGAGTTGCTCGATGCGCGAGGCAATATTGACGCCGTCGCCGAAAATGTCCTCGTCGTCGAAAATGATATCGCCGAGATTTATGCCGATCCTGAATTCGATACGCCGTTCTTGCGGCACATCCGAATTGCGCCGTTTCATGCGCTGTTGGATTTCCACGGCGCATTTGACGGCATCGGTCACGCTCTGGAACTCAACGAGCATGCCGTCTCCGGTGGTCTTGATGATCCGGCCCTTGTTCTTCGCGATGGCGGGATCGACCAGTTCTATGCGATGGGTCCGAAGGCGTGCGAGCGTGCCGGATTCGTCGGCCTCCATTAGCCGACTGTAGCCCGCCATATCGGCAGCCAGAATTGCGGCTAGTCTCTGTTCCATCGCTTGAACCAAAAACCAAGCCTATCCTTCCTGGGCTGCCAAATCCAGCAATTTGGGCTTGTGGCTGAATCAAGACGTCTTCTACCGCAGCAGCAAGAAATGGCGGATCAGAACCTTCCGCCAGGTGGCTGCGAACTCGATCGCATCAATGGCGGGAGGGATCCGCGCGGCGTCAAGCTCGTCGAGGCGATATATTCAGCAGCGCGTTGAACCGGTCGGCGAACTCTCCGGTCTCCTTGGGCCATGAGCCGGCAAATATCTCATAGGTCGTGCGCCCCAAAAGCATGGCGCCGCTGTCGGCAAGCTCGTCGTCCTTGAATTTCTGCATCTCATCGTTCCAGGCAACGCTGGGCAGCTTCTCGACCTCGGCAATGCCGTCGACGCTGATGAATTCGGTGACGATGAGTTTTCTCATGGCGGGGCTCCTTTTGGCGGAGGGACGGGCCGAGCGGGGCTTCCGAGAACCGCGCCGTGAAAAACAAAATAGAGCAGCGCATTGTTGTTTTAAGGCGACGTCAGACACGAGCGTCGACCTTCGACGATCTGAGGCTTTGCGCCAACTCAAACCGGCAGCAGAAGCGCGAGGGCAAGCGGAAGCAATGTGGACGGCCGGTGCTTGTTTGTCCACGATGGCCGCTTTTGACCCGAAGCGGTCACCCGGATTTGCTCGCGCTACGGCGCAAGTTGGACCCAAACCCGTCCTTAGCATCGACACTACTAGCTTCACCGCATGCCATCATCTATAAGTTGAGTTGAACGGCATTTCAGGCTGAGTAAAATCCAACGGCAAAAGAGGCGAGGGGGATCCAACTATGGTTCTGCCGACAAGCATTCGAGTTGCGGCTAAGCCGGGCGAAACAGCAAATAAGACATTCTATTTAGGCGCGTTCCCAGGTCAAGTAACGTTAACCGCAAGAATCTCCGGCGGCGACTCCCTTATCCGGGTCGATGACTTCTACGCAAGCAAGAAAGTGTACATACCTTCTCCATATACGGACCCTTGGGACGATGGGCCTCCGACTGGAGGCGACGGCTCAGACCCCAGTGGTCACTACGAATTGCAGAGACTCGCGAGTGCTGGCGAGGGAGAGCCGCTTGTGGTAGAGGCGGGCGCCGATATTTCTGGAGGTATTCGGTTTATGGCGCCTGCCAACTCGCCGCACACCTGTCATTCAGCAACACTGGTCATCGAAGCTTCGGCCGACTCGCGCGTCGAGGTACCAATCCAGTTCATCATCGGCAGTATTATGGTGGAGGTCCTCGATACGCCGATCGAGGTCACGGTCGGCGAGAGCGTACCGTTCTCGGTTCGCGTGACTCCCTCTTGGCCCTTTGACGTCGAACTCACCCTCAGCGCTGATGCGCTCCACGTCGTCGTCCCGCCGCAATCACTCAAAGTCACCGACGGTAGTAGCGTCACGACGTCCCTGACGCTCCACGCGCGCAGGTTAATGGACCCGGGCCAATACACCGAGACCCTCTGGGTCAAGTGGTTCTCCGATATGGACTTCACTCTCCCCTTCGAAGTGCGGCTCAAGAAGCCGGTTCCGCCGCCGGAACTCGAGCCTGATCGCGCCATTGATCTGATACATCAGCACTACCTGCGCACGGGTGGTCGACTCGGGCCGCTTGGTTATCCGACATCTGAGGTGCGGGTTTCGAGTTATAAGGCAACTAGGCAGTATCGTGGCGGTCAAATTGAAGCTACATTGAACGCCCGCGATTCAATTGGGGTAATAACTCAGGCTCTCAAGACACAAGAGTCTCGGGTTACCTTCCTTGGCTTTAGATGCATCCGTGAATCGGAGCATGATGGACTATCGGGCACTGACGAACCTTACTTCGTGATTGCGGTTGACACCGGCAACGGTGTGCCACTAACGAAAAAATTCGGCCCCTTCGAAAATACTGAAACTGGAAGGGAGACTGGTGTTGGCGCTTTCCTAGTCAATGGCAACGCCCCCAACCCTCTGTCGATTAGGGTGGAAGCATACGAGCACGATCATGGCGATCCGGACGAGACCGCGAGAGCAATTCAAGAGCAGATGGTAGAATTGGCGCAGGCGGCGCAGTCCATCGCATCAGGGTCAGGTGCTGATGCGGCGGACGGACCCGGGATCGGGCCTGCCGCTACCGCAGGAGCCGTAGGACTTCTTGCTGGACCATTGGGAGCGCTATTGGCGGTCGGAGTCGTTTCTGTGCTTGGCCTCGGTGACGACTGGATCGGCCAGGGCGTCGCGCTCGCGTTCACCAGACCAGAACAGGCTAAAACTCCGCCTCCGCTGGGAACGTTCCAGGGCAACCCATTCAATGCTAAGATTGATATAAATGGCGGGCCAGAAGGACACTACGAACTCTTCTTTGACATACACGTTAAAGAAGTAGAACAAACTACGCTCTAGCGATAAGGCCGTTGATTCGGAGCTCACCGTGGCGCCGACGACGGGGTAATCTCCGGCGGCTGCTTATGGCGCAACCTTCCTTTTCGAGCACCGGAAAATTTGACCTGATGCAGACAGCGAGGCGGGTATTTTGGACATCCGCTCTTGCTCACATAACTGACAGATTACTCGGCAGGCACAGTCGTTCGGTCGTGTGCGCCTTCGCGGTATTCGCTCCAGGCCTGCCGCAGGATTTGCACCGATGAGGTTAGAAAGATACCGGCCATAAGTGCGGCGACCGCCAGATCCGGCCATGCGCTCGACGTACTCCAAACGCCGAGATCCGCGGCCATCACCACCATGTTGCCGATGGCGTCGTTGCGCGAGCAGCCAAACCGAGCGGACATTCGCGTCACCATCCTTGTAGGGCATCAGAAAACCAACGGAAGCGAGATTGGCGGCAAGGGCCAGAAAGCCGATGATGCCCATGACTTCCGCGCTGGGTACGCCGAGGATCAGCGTCTGATAGACGGTCGAGCCGAAAACCCAGAGCGCCATCAGGCTGAGCGACAGACCCTTGAACAGCGCAGCCGTTGCGCGTGTCCTCAGGCTCGCACCGATGACCGCGAGGCTCAGCCCATAGGTGACGGTGTCGGCGAGGAAATCAAGCGCGGCGCTCTAGTGTCTTAGTCTATCTCAGACACTAGCGTCGACCTCCGTCGACTTGATGCTCGGCGCCGATTGATGAGATCATCGCCAACACTGAAACAGTGCCGCCCGAACGCATCTGGAGGGTCGAAACACAGCCTGCTCGACTTGTTGAAGGTAGATGCCTTGCTGGCCGAGACGGCCGATATCAAGGACGAACTGAAGCGCGCGGTGGAGAGGGAGGTGGGAGGCGGAGGATTGGCGCTGCCAAGGCTAAGCGGAGCAAGGCTGTGGGCGGTGAGGGGCGGGGTTTTGCTGGTGGTGGAAGCTTGATGCTTGGTGCACTGAATCGAACAGCCGGCGGCAATCAAACCGGATCACGGTGTAAGCCCTTCGAGACGTCTGGTGCCATCTAGCACGTACGTTTGAAAACACGGGGAAATTGACTCTGTTGCCAGGCGGGTTTTGATTGCGCCTGGTCTCCTAGCCATCATCTTAGTGTCTCTATGACAGACAGACATACTCAAGAGCAGCGCAGCCACAATATGAGGAGGATTCGGGCCGTCGGAACGGCACCCGAACAACGCGTGCGTCGGATCGCACATGCCCTCGGGTTCCGCTTTCGTTTGCACCGCAAAGATCTTCCGGGCACGCCGGACCTGGTCTTCCCCCGCCATCGAAAAGCTGTCTTCGTGCACGGCTGCTTCTGGCATCAACATCCAGGTTGCCGTTACGCTTGCCTGCCTGCTACTCGTCAAGATTACTGGCTTCCCAAGCTTGCGCGCAACGCAGAGCGTGATGCTGAAGTTCGGACGGCACTCGAAGCCAATGGATGGCGAGTGCTCGAAATCTGGGAATGTCAGACCCGCGATTTAGAGCTTGTGCGTCAGCTACTGTGGCATTTTTTCAACACCCCGCCGCCCCTTCAATCGACAACGCTATGCGGTGGCTTTCCTGCTGCAGGGACCTACAAGAGCTGCTAGGGTAGATTGGTCCGATCGAAAGGTCGTGCACATATGGGCTCTTTCATCCCAGCTGGGGCTTCTGCACGAATCAGAATAAGTCCGGCCTAGGTGAACGGTCGGAGTGAACGAGTGAACTTGCCTCCAGAGAAATCACAAGTGTTGAATAACCTGCCGGGTTTCGCCGGTCGGCCCATCCGGTTCGGGACTCGGCAGAAATGAAGTGCGGCGCTCTGTTTTCGGGCATCGGCGGTTTCTGTTTAGGCTTTGAGAAGGCGGGCTTCAGCACTGCGTGGGCAGTTGAGTTGAACGAGCATGCGGCTGCGACCTATCGACAAAATCTTCCCGATGTTCGCCTTCTCACCAAGAGCGTTACCGAAGTTAGCGTCGAGGGCGACCGTCTTGAACCGGTGGATGTGCTTCACGCCGGCTTCCCGTGTCAAAGCTTCTCACAGGCTGGCGAGCGTCGCGGCTTTGAAGATCCCCGAGGGCAACTGTTCTACGAGATTATCCGTCTTATCAGTGAATTCGGCGCCGGCAAGCCAAAGGTTTTGGTGCTCGAGAATGCGCCGTTCCTTCGTTACGGCGAGGGTGGCGCCTGGTTTCTCGAACTTCAGCGTGCGATCCGCAAGGCGGGTTATTGGTTCCGGCCTGAAAACAGCTGTGAGCTGACTGCCAACGAGCTGACCGCCCTGCCGCAACAACGGACGCGGCTGTTCATGGTAGCACTATCTATGGACGCATTTCGTAGCGGCCGTTTCGAATTCCCAGCCGGGCGAGATCAAACTCCAAAAAACATGCGCAAATATATAGATTTCGACGGACACGCGGAAGATGAGTACTATCTTCCGAATGAGAATCGATATTTTAAGATGATAAGCAGTAGTGTTACAGACCGCGAATGTCTGTATCAATTAAGGAAATATGAAGTACGCGCCAAAGAGCCGGGGGTCTGTCCCACGCTGACTGCAAATATGGGCCTCGGCGGGCACAATGTTCCGTTCATCATGAACAGCCGCGGTCTCCGGAAACTGACCGAATATGAATGTCTGCGACTTCAAGGATTCCCCGACGATTTCGCTTTTCCTGACGATGTTCCGCGTGCCAAACGCTATGTTCAAGTCGGCAATGCAGTAACAGTTCCGGTAGCACACCTATTAGCTGAAAAGGTCCGGGACAGATTGGAAGAAGAGGGGGGCTAGATGGCCAAAATCGGATTCGAATTCCCGGTCGACAATTCAGATCAATGGGACGGCTTTAATGATCCAGGTATAGAGCATTTCACCGGAAACCGCTTACAACATCTCGGTCGCGAGGTGCCCCAGAACACGATTGATGCAAAAATTGGCTCACCCGCGCGCATTGCAGTCTCTGTGCGCAAGGTCCCGGTCAAAAGCTTGCCCGGGATTGACGATTTGAAGGTAGCAGTCGCTCGGTGTTCGCAGGCCGCGCTTGGTGAAGACAGTGAGAAAGCAGTTAAATTCTTTGCCGATGCTACTAAACTTGTAAATGGCAAAGACCTTTATGTCCTACAGCTCCGGGACTCGAACACAACTGGCCTTGAAGGCCCGTGCGTAAACGGCAAACCTTTTTTCGCGATGATGAAGGCTACCGGTCAGAGCAAAAAAGTTGGAACGTCAACTGGTTCGTTCGGGATTGGAAAATTTGCGCCGTTTACGGTTTCTGAGCTCCGCACGGTCTTTGTCAGCACGGTGTGGGCTGACAAGCACGGCAAACTTCACCACTACGTTCAAGGTAAGTCTGTGCTGATGTCGCATCTCGATGCCAGAGGCAAAACGCGGCGAGGTACAGGTTTCTGGGGCGTGCGTGACCAGTGTCAGCCTGTCGAAGGGTTCAGCGACGAGATTCCTGTTTGGCTGAGACTCGCGGATAAAAATGGTTCGCTCGATGGCCAGCAGGGCACGATGCTCAGCATCGTCGGCTTCACGCCAACTAAAGGCTGGCAGAATGTGCTCGCTGCCAACATTGTTGAAAATTTCTTTGGCTCTATCAGTCGCGGTGAACTTGAAGTGAGCATCGAAGGCGGTGCGACGATCAGCGCGACGACGCTTGGTGATCTGCTCGCCGATGTTGCTATTAAAACGTCGGTTAGCGACCAGGCCGGCGAGCCCGAAAAATTCGATAATGTCGCAAGCTATCTTCGTGCCTTGGAGGGCGGCACCGAGGTGAGCATAGAAAAGTCTGAAAGCTACCATTTGGGCGAATGTGAGCTCCGCATACTTGTCGGTGAGAATCTGCCACGCAAAGTGGCTGTCTTGCGAAACGGAATGCTCATCACCGAGACGCTACCCGGTCTTATCCGTTTCGGAGATTTCAAAGAATTTGCGGCTGTTCTTGAATGCCCGACCGAAAAGGGGTTGGAAATGCTTCGCGCGATGGAGCCGCCCCGCCATGACGCGTTCGAACCTGATCGGCTCCCACCAGATCGCCGTCAGCACGGCCGTACTGCTCTTCGCGAGCTTGCGGCATGGGTGAGGAAGATGCTCACGCGCCATGCGAAGGACCCGGTTGCCGAAGAGACCAGCCTGGATGAACTGGCGGTATTCTTCGGGGATGAAGACGACGAGGGCGTTGCCAAGCGAAAAGATGAGAATCCAAACGGTACGATCGTCATCAGAGCCCGTGCAATCAAGCCAAAGGCCGGGGGTGCAATACTCGGCGGTGGTGCTGCAAGCGTAGACGATGAGGAAGATGGCGCCGGAGATGGAAGCGGCGACGGCGATGGTGATGGCCCCGGTCAGGGGGGCGGCAACGGCGGTGGCGAAGGCGGCGAAAATGAGGGAGGGGGAGGCAATCAACCCAGTTCGGCCGGGGGAGCGTCGCAGCAACGGCGCACCCAGAGTTCAGGATTGCCGCTTCGCGACGTTCGGGCGGTTCCGTTGTCTGCCAATCGCCGCCGCGTTGCCTTTACCCCTTCTGAATCCGGGACATTCACAATCGAGCTACAGGATTCCGGCGCTGATACAAACTACCCGCTGGCAGTTCATACTGTAAGTGAGGGGGCCGTCAACGCTGGCCGGATCGAAGGCATTGTGGCTAAGGCTGGTACGCGTTGCGTTATCGAGGTGGAGCTTACCCAAGAATTTCAAGGTACGCTGAGAGTGGTCGCCAATGCAATTTGACCTGCTAAGAGCATTTCCGTATCCGGTGCTTCGGCCCGGTGTCGACGACTATAGGGATAGCGATATTCAGGCAACAGTCGATTTTGAGCAATCTGCAGATAGTGCGACGGTCACTGCCGAGGTCGATTTTGCGCTCAGTGTCGCTGAGATCAAGGCTCTCGTTGATCAGGGCAAAGCGGATTATGTAGTGGTTTTCGCCTGCCGAGATACCTATTTCCGCAAAGCTTCGATCAGCAAAGAACCGACCTTTACTGAAACCTTCTCGGCCGGCGAGTTACGCGGTGAGGTGCTTGTATATCCTTACATTATCGCTTCCGCCAACATTGACGATTTTCACTGCCCATGGATTAATGCAGAGTTCGGACCTGGCCCATTTGAGTTTCCAAATGGTGCCGTGCTAGCGCTCGACCAACCACAATCGATCTACATCGATCGTGATGCATTCAAGCCGATCAGCTCGTGTTTTCTGCTCGTCAAGAGTGACTCGGTCCCCGACAATGAATGGCAGGTTCGGGCGGACGGTGAGAAGGTGCAGATCGCAGTAAGTCCTTCGCTCAAGGCGCGCATCGACGCAGCTCGGAATACCAAAGAAAATCGAGCGATTTTAATAAACTCGGTTTATTTCGGGGCGGTAATGCAGTGTTTGAGTCTTCTAAGGCAAGGAGAGGACCACGATGATTTCCGTTGGGCGAACATTTTTAGGCAACGGATGATCGAGCAGAATATCGATCTAAACAAGCATCATGAAGCTTGGATTGCGCAGCAACTAATGCGTCACCCGATTAGCATTCTTGACAGCTACTTTTTCGGGGAGAAGGGGAATGAGTAAATTGCGGTTTCTTCGATCTGTTGCGCTCGAAGAATTGCGCAATGGTATTGCGCAAAATCTGGCTGCATATCGCATGGGTGATTTCAGCGAAATTTGCTACGATCCAGCATACTGGTTCGAACATAGCGTCGAGTTCGACGAAACGAGGATGACAGCTCTCCATGCGCCAACCGATGGCAAATACTTCGAAGTCGAAAACTGCGGCATCATCTATGGTGCACTCCAGGGGTTGAGCCCTTATGAAGCGCGAGATGAACGTCTTTGGACCTACCTCAGTCATACCGCTCTGCTCGAACATGCGCGTCAGCGCTGGCCGATTCCGGCTGACGACAAGGTTGCAGTCAGACATATCGCCAAGCATTTCTTCGCTCGTGACAAACGACAGGTAGAACGAGACAATGTCGGATCGCGCCTTTGGTGGATGGCGCATCTTTGCGACCGAATAACCTCTGTCGAACGGGAGCGAGCGCTCCAGGCTTTCCTATTCCGGTCCGATGTGCGCGCTAATTTGGTGGAACGCCCGACAACGTCTCAATGTTCGGAGCTTTTTGGCGCCATCTTGCATAAGCTTGCTTTATCGTTGGAAGGCGGAAAGCACCTCTTCGAACGACCGATTTTCCGAAAGCTTATGATGGAGATCAATTCGGTTGGAGGTTACAAACTCTTAGATTGTCTGTCTGGCCCACAGGTCGGGGCTATTCTGGATGATATTATCGACAACAAGTTAAAACTTTCGAGGTTGTGACGGTTTCTATTAGTCAGTGTTGGATTTCTGTCGTTTAGCCAACCGTATTTGCAGCTCGCTTGCGGTTTGTCGGATCATAAATAGTGGCGTACTCCTGAATCACCCTCCGCCACCTCGATCTCGTCCTCGGGGCGCACCGACGAGATGGCGATGCGTTTCCCTCCCGTCCAACAGATAAGGAACCTAGTCGCCAAGCCGATGCTCTCTGCGACATGATCGAAGGTTCAAGGCTCCATCCCACTTGCCTTCCCCCGCATCTTCGTTCTAATCTCCCTTTGAGAAAACCTTTTCCCAAATCGCCCTGCGCCAGCTGACATCACCATTCAGCACCCCGCCGGACCATAAGAGAAAAGCTTTTCCCACCTGGGAGGATCGATATCCAAATCATGGCGTCCGACGTCCAGCCAACGCCCGCCAAGCAGCCGGTCACCCTCCGTGAGGTGGCGGCACTCGCCGGCGTCAGCGTTGCCACCGCCTCGAAAGGGCTGAACGGGCAGGGGCGGATGACGGCCGAGACGCGCGAGCGCATTCGCGAGACGGCGCAGCGGCTTGGCTTTCGCCCGAACAGCCTGGCGCAGAGCCTGTTGCGGCGGCGCTCCTTTACCGTCGGCCTGTTGACCAACGACACCTATGGCCGCTTTTCGCTGCCGCTGATGGCCGGCGTTTCCGATGCGCTGGTCGATGCCGGCGTTTCGGTATTTTTGTGCAATGTCGAGGACGACCCGCGCCTTGCCCAGCTGCATGTCGATGCCATGCTCGACAAGCGCGTCGACGGCATCATCGCCACCGGCAAGCGCATCGACCGCCATCTGCCGGTCGACCTCGCCAATCTCGGCATTCCGGCGATCTACGCCTTCACCGAGCCCGATCCCGGCGCCATCGCTTTTGTGTCCGACGATGCCGGCGGCGCGCGGCTGGCGGTCGAGCACTTTTGCCGGCTCGGGCGCCGGCGCATCGCCCATGTCAGCGGTCCCGCGAGCTTTGCCGTGGTGCACGCCCGCGCCGAGGCTTATCGCGAGGTACTGGCCGAGAACGGCCTGCCGGTCATGGAGCCGCTGCTCGGCCCGTGGTCGGAGGCCTGGGGGCATGAGGCGGTGGCAAAACTGTTCGACGGCGAGGGGTTCGACGGCACGCGCGAAAAGCCCGATGCGGTGTTTTGCGGTAACGACCAGATCGCGCGCGGCGTCATCGACGCCTTGCGCGAGCGCGGTATTTGCGTGCCGGACGAGGTCGGCGTCATCGGCTTCGACAATTGGCAGATCGTCGCCGAGGCGACCCGCCCGCCGCTGACCTCGGTCGACATGAATCTGGCAGCACTAGGCCGCGAGGCCGGCCTTGCCCTGCTTTCGCTCGTCGGCGGCGAACCCGCTCTGCCGGGCATCAGAAAACTGCCGTGCCGGCTGGTGGTGCGTCAGTCATGCGGCCGTCCGCCGGACGGCTGAACGAAACGGGCCGTGTCGATAGTCACCCGCTTGGGGGCGCGGCTAAATGAGAACCATGTGGAGGAGAAGCATGAGAACCACCATTACCGGGCTCGCCATCGCCGCGAGCATTTTCGGCACGCTGGCGACGGTCGGCTCGGCCGCCGCCGACACCGCCAACATCTGGGTTCGCGCCGACGGCTCGAACTTCATGCCGCGCGTCGTCGATGCTTTCAACAAGGGGCATCAGAACCAGATCAAGCTCGACATCATCCCCAACGCCGAAATCATTCCGAAATATGGTGCTGCGGCTGCCGGCGGCACGGCACCCGATGCGCTGTCGCTCGACCTGATCTACACGCCGTCCTTCGCCGCCGCCGGCCAGCTGGAAGACATCACCGACTGGGCGAAATCGCTGCCCTATTTCGCCAGCCTGTCGCCGGCGCATGTCAAGACCGGCACCTATAAGGGCCGCATCTACGGGCTGCCGTTCTCGGCCGATAGCTCGGTGCTGATCTGGAACAAGAAGCTGTTCAAGCAGGCCGGCCTCGATCCGGAAAAGGGCCCGACCAACTGGGCCGAGATCGAAGCCGACGCCGAAAAGGTCAACGCGCTCGGCGGCGACATCAAGGGCTTCTACTTCTCCGGCAATTGCGGCGGCTGCAACATCTTCACCTTCACGCCGCTGATCTGGGCCTCGGGCGGCGACATCCTGACAGAGGACGGCTCCAAGGCGACGCTGGACACGCCGCAAATGCGCGGCGCCATCGACCTCTACCGTTCGATGGTCAAGAAGGACCTGGTACCATCAGGCGCGCAGACCGACACCGGCTCCAACTTCTTTGCCGCCTTCGCCACCGGCAATATCGGCATCTCGCCGTCCGGCGCCTTCGCCATCGGCGCGCTCAACACGCAATATCCCGATATCGACTACGGCATCACCTTCCTGCCTGGCAAGGACGGCAGCTGGTCGTCGTTTGCCGGCGGCGACAATTTCGTCGTCACCAAGGGCACCACCAAGGTCGCGGTGGTGAAGGAGTTCCTCGACTTCGCCTATTCGCTCGAAGGCCAGACCATCCTGGCGAAATACGGCAGCCTGCCGGTGCGCGGCGACATCGCCAATGAGGCGCTGAAAGACCTCGACCCGCGCTACAAGGTCGCCGCCGAAGCCATGGCCAAGGGCCGCACGCCCTATTCGGTGGTGTTCAACGACCTGATCAACTCGGCCAACGGTCCGTGGAACCAGATGATGAACGAGGTCTTCTTCGGCGAAGACGTCGACGGCGCCATCGCCAACGCGCAGGAGACCATGCAGTCGATCATCGATTCGGCGCCGCAGAAGTAGCGCCGGCGCCCACCTCCCCCTCGAGGGGAGGTCGGACCGAAGGTCCGGGTGGGGTCATCGCGGCAGTGCTCGACGCTCTTTTGATGTCGGCGCGCTTCGCGGAGGACCCCACCCCCGGCCTTCGGCCGGACCCTCCCCTCAAGGGGGAGGGGGACGTAGCGCTAACGGAAGACCACGGCATGACCACCATCACAGCAACCACCGCCGCGCCAGCGCGCGCATACAAACTGGTCGGCGCCGGCCGCCGGCAGTGGATCGGCCTGCTCTATGTCGCGCCGGCCGTCGCCCTTGTCGTCGTCTTCTTCATCGTGCCGCTTTGCATGACCGCCTGGATGTCGCTGCACAACTGGCCGCTGATGGGCGCGCATAGCTTCATCGGGCTCGACAATTACTGGGCGATCCTGCGCGACACCCGCTTCTGGAACGCGCTGAAGTTCACCGGCTACTACACGGTGGTGGTGACGATCGCGATCTTCGCCGTCGCCTTTCCGCTGGCGCTGTTCATCGAAAGGCCGCGGCAGCTGACCGGCTTCTACCGGACGTCCTTCTTCATGCCGGCGGTCATCGGTTTCGCCTCGGCGAGCCTTTTGTGGTCGTGGCTGCTCAATGTCGATTCCGGCCTGTTCAGCCCGGCCGCTTTCGAGCTCGGCTTGACCGAAAAAAAATTCAATCTGCTGGCGACTTTCCAGCCGGCCTTCTGGTCGATCATCGCCATGGTGGTGTGGAAAGTGGCGGGCTTCACCATGATCATCCTGATGACCGGCTTGCAATCGATCCCGCCGGACCTGCAGGAGGCGGCGATGATCGACGGGGCAGGGCCATTCGCGCGGTTCCGGGCGATTACCTTGCCCTTGATGCGCCGCACGCTGGCGCTGGCGCTGATCCTGTCGGTTGCCGGCTCGATCCTCGCCTTCGACCAGTTCTACATCATCCTGCGCGGCGGGCCGCGCAACCAGACGCTGACCGCCGTCTACTGGATCTTCAACCAGTCCTTCGTGTCGTTCAAGCTCGGCTATGGCGCAGCACTTTCGATGGTCCTGCTGGTCATCCTGGTGGCGCTCAGCCTTATCCAGCTGCGGCTGCTGCGCAATCCCGAGGGGGTCGACTGATGGCGCAGGCCCGCAGCCGCAAACGCCGCATCGGCATGCAGATCGCCGAGCACTCGACCGGCATCATCGCATCCCTACTGTTCCTGGCGCCGATCGCCTGGACGGTGCTTTCGGCCTTCAAGCCGGCGCAGGAGGCGCGCCAGCCGCCGCTGCCGCCGTGGCCGACGACGGGTTTTTCGCTCGAGAACTACGCCACGCTCAACACCTTTGGTGACGGCCTCTGGCTGCCGGCGCAAAACAGCATCTATGTCTCGGTCATGACGGTGGTGCTGTCGGTGATCGTCAGCGTGCTCGCCGGCTACGGTTTCTCGCGCTTCCGCTTTCCGCTGAAGAACCTGCTGTTCGTCGTCATCCTGTCGACGATCATGATCCCGTTCCAGTCGATCCTGACGCCGATCTTCCTGGTGCTGACAAAAATCGGCCTGCACAACACGCTGACCGGGCTGGTCTGCGTCTATGTCACGCTGCAGCTGCCGTTCTCGATCTTCATGATGCGCAACGCCTTCGACGCGGTGCCGCGCGAGATCGAGGAGGCCGCGCGCATGGACGGCGCCAACAACGTCACCATGCTGCTCAGGGTGATGCTGCCGCTGGTCTGGCCTGGCATCGTCACCATCGCGCTGTTCGCCTTCCTCGGCGCCTGGAACGAGTTTCTGGCGGCGCTGGTGCTGATGACCGACCAGTCGAAATTCACGCTGCCGATCATGATGACCGCGCTGCAGTCCGGCCGCTTCGGCGCCATCGACTGGGGCGCCGTGCAGGCCGGCGTCACCGTCATGATGGTGCCGTGCCTGGTGCTCTTCCTGCTGCTGCAGCGCTTCTACATCCGTGGCCTCATGGCAGGGGCCGTGAAGTGACCAACCGAACCGAACCGGAGTAAATTGATGACCGCATCGCAATCCGCCAGTCAGGGCGCCAAGCCGAAACTCGCCTTCCGCCCGCTGCCGGTGCCGCAGGTCGACGTGCGCGGCTTCTGGGGCGACCGCGTCGATGCCGTCGCCTCAAAAACCGCCGGCATCCTCTATGACCGCTGCGTCGAGGCGCGCATGCTCGAGCAGATCGACCCGGACCGGCCGTCGCCCGGCGTCGTCATTCCGTTCCACTCACCTTCACCTGACGAGGCGGCCACCGCCGGCAACGAGTTCACCGGATCGACGGTGACGACGCAGATGTTCTGGGACTCCGATTGGGGCAAGACCATCGAGACCGCCGCCTATTCGCTCTACCGCCGCCGCAACGACGAGCTGGAGAAGAAGATCGATGCCGTCATCGACATGTACGGCAAGCTGCAGCAGCCCGACGGCTATCTGTCGAGTTGGTACCAGCGCATCCAGCCCGGCCTGCGCTGGACCAATCTGCGCGATTGCCACGAGCTCTATTGCGCCGGCCACCTGATCGAAGGCGCGGTCGCCTATTACCAGGCCACGGGAAAACGCAAGCTGCTCGACATCATGTGCCGCTATGTCGATCACATCGCCGAGACGTTCGGTCCCGAGTCCGGCAAGAAGAAGGGCTATTGCGGCCATGAGGAGATCGAGCTGGCGCTGGTCAAGCTGGCACGGGTGACCGGCGAGCGCAAATACATGGAGCTTGCCAAATATTTCATCGACCAGCGCGGCCAGCAGCCGCATTATTTCGACGAGGAGGCGCGAGCCCGCGGCGCCGACCCCAAGGCCTATCATTTCAAGACTTACGAATACAACCAGTCGCACAAGCCGGTGCGCGAACAGGACAAAGTCGTCGGCCATGCGGTGCGGGCGATGTATCTCTATTCGGGCATGGCCGACATCGCCACCGAATATGGCGACGACACGCTGCGGGTGGCGCTCGATCGGCTGTGGGACGACCTCATGACCAAGAACCTCTACGTCACCGGCGGCCTCGGGCCGTCGTCGCACAATGAGGGTTTCACCGCCGATTACGACCTGCCCAACGACACCGCCTATGCCGAGACCTGTGCTTCGGTCGGCCTGGTGTTCTGGGCTAGCCGCATGCTCGGCATGGGCCCCAATGCGCGCTACGCCGACATCATGGAGCGGGCGCTCTACAACGGCTCGATCTCCGGCCTGTCGCTCGACGGCTCGCTGTTCTTCTACGAGAATCCGCTCGAAAGCCACGGCGCCCACCACCGCTGGAAATGGCACCGCTGCCCGTGCTGCCCGCCCAATGTCGGGCGCATGGTCGCCTCGATCGGCAGCTATTTCTACGGCCTGTCGGACGACGCACTGGCCGTCCACCTCTATGGAAACGGCACGGCTCGTTTCGATATTTCTGGGACGCAGATAGAGCTCACCCAAACGAGCAATTATCCCTGGGACGGCGCGGTCTCGATCTCTGTCGAACCGGAAGCTCCGACCGAGTTCGCTTTGCACCTGCGCCTGCCGGCCTGGTGCCGCAAGGCAGCGCTCAAGGTCAACGGCGCCGATGTCGATCTGGCTGCCATCAGCAGCGACGGCTATGCCGCGATCCGCCGCGAATGGCGCAA
Organism: Mesorhizobium sp. M0800; assembly: GCF_040320095.1. Classification (NCBI taxonomy): domain Bacteria; kingdom Pseudomonadati; phylum Pseudomonadota; class Alphaproteobacteria; order Hyphomicrobiales; family Phyllobacteriaceae; genus Mesorhizobium; species Mesorhizobium sp. M0800. Next base: position 91,739 of record NZ_JAMYOZ010000007.1, on the reverse strand, counting down.
GGGCGACCGCGTCGAGCTCGACCTCGAAATGGCCGTCGACCGCCTCTACGCCAACCCGCAGGTGCGGCAGGATATCGGCCGCGTCGCACTGGCGCGCGGCCCGCTGATCTATTGCGTCGAGGAGACCGACAATTCCAGCCAGCTGCACCGCATCGCTCTGCCGCGCACGGCCGACATCGAGGCGCATCAGCAGCCGAACCTTCTGGGCGGCGTCGTGACACTTTCGGCGATTGCCAAAAAGGAGGCTTTCGAAAACTGGGAAGAGGGGCTCTACCGCACCGAACCGCCGGCGGTCGAGGACGCGAACATCACCGCCGTGCCGTATTTCGCCTGGGACAACCGCGACCCCGGCGAGATGCTGGTCTGGCTCAGGGACGAATGAAGCCCGACCGCAGCGCCCGACCGATCTCCTCGGCCACAAGTTCCTGCAACTGCCAGAGATTGCGGTCGCGGATGCCGCAAGCGTCGAGATGGCGAATGGTCTGGAACAGATATTCGGCGCCCGAACCCCAATGGCCGACGGCCGTGGCCAGGGTCGCCGCTATCGCTCGCTTTTCGAGCTTGCCGGCATAGCGCGGATTGGCGGGATCGACAACGAAACCAAGCGCTTGGCCCGTGCCGTCGCCCGTCCTGACCTGCAGCCAGCGCGGCACGTTGACGGCCGGCAGGATGGTCATCTCACGTCGCAGCAGCGTTTCGAGATTGGCCCCCACTGGCTCGGCGATCTCGAACACCATGCCCTGACATTGGCCGCCGCGGTCGAGCGCCATCATCAGGCCGGGCTGCTCGACGGTGCCCCTGAAGCGCTGCACCGTAAAACAGAACGAACGGTGCCAGCCCGTCGCCACGGCCCGTTCGCCACCCCTGACCTCGCCGGCCGGCTTCCACAGAAGCGAGCCATAGGCGAACAGCTTCACCGGCCCGCCCGGCGCGCCGGCCAGCACCTCGTCGCGAATGCGCGCGTAATCGGCATCGGTCATGTAGACCATGCCCGGCGTCGGCCCGGCATCCTCGACCGCACGCAAGGTGCGGGCGACCAGCGCCTCGGTCAGCGCCATCGGTGTCTTGCGCGGCGAACGCCGTGATGCGGCGGAAATGACCTTGCTCATCCTCATGCTCTCAGCCTTGCCGCCATGTTGCCGAAGGCTGAAGGATTCTCAAGGGCCGAGTACACCAGCGCGGTATCGGGATTCGAACTATCGTGTCCAACAGCTTGACTGGCTTAGTGCGGAGGCTGATCTGGCCGGACGGTGTCGTTGCAGCCGTCAACATAGGGATGAACCGACCACCGGGAGCCGGGCCGGGCCTGTTGCGCCTTGGTGAGCGGATCCTGGGACTGCGCGTAGCCGTCCTGGTAGCCCCGAACGATTTCGTCGATATCGTCGGGCCAGTCGCCGTCCCATGGCCGTCCCAGAATCTGGGCCTGTTGGACCGGATGCAGTTCGTTGTGGCCTTCATGAAAGCTGTCGTGGATGTGTCCGGCATCATAGACCCACCGGCCGGTCACCCCCAGGATTGTCGCTCCGGTTCCATCGCCTTTGTTGGTCTCGATGCTGGGCAGGCTGGCGTCACTCGGACTAGCGGTGTCCGAACTGCTGAAGGCCGCGCCGAGCAGCGAAGCGAGCAAGGCGAGAAGCGCCAATACGTAGGCGACGACCACGCCGACGCCCGACATGCATAGCGCCAGCGCTGCCAGGGCGGCGATCAGGGCGAGGATGTTGACGGTCTGCAGGTCATGGATCGATGCCCCTTCGAACTCCACATGCAGCGCCTCTGACTTTACTCCGGTCACCTTGTCCTCCGCCGGGTTCCCCGTGAACAGAAAGCCGTGCGAGGAGGTGATTGCGTTTTCGGCCATCAGATAGCCGAACGGGGCACTGGCGGCGGCAACGGCCTGGGAGACGCCCACCGGGTTGTTCGGCAGCAGCAAATTGAGGCTGTAGTCGGAGTCCAGGCTTCCTGGCCAGGTCTTCTCCGACGGCGGCTCGATGCTGATGACCATGCCGACGATACTCACCGGCTCGCCCAGGCAAACCAGCCGTTTGTTGAGCCACCAGTCGCAATAAGCGAGAATCCACACAATCTCAGTCACCACCAGCGCGATCGGTATGCACCACGGCTCGCCCATCGCGACCACCACCACGACCATCACGGCTGCGAATATGCCGCTGGTAATCGCCGCGCTGATGTACTGGTTGACCGAAATCACCTCGTCGGCGGTCGTGCACTTGGTCCAGGATTTGTCGTCGGTGGCCATCACGGCTCCAAGCTGCTGAGGACGGTCAAGGTGACGCCGCCGCTGGCGCGGTCACCCTCGTCAAATGCATTCAGATTGAGGGCTTGCCGGCCGGTCCAGCCGTCCGGCGGCGTGGCGACCGCCGTGATCGTCACCTGTTCGCCCGGCGCCAGCGACGGCAGGTCAGGCGAAATCTCGACCTTCCAGCCCGGCGGCAGGGGATGAGCCGACGGCAAGTGTGCCGCCAGCCGGCGCTTTTGCTCCGCCTTGGCGGTCTCTTCCGTTGGCTGCCGGTCGTCGCGACAGGGGCCGAGCGGCGGGATGGTGTAGGCATCGACGGTGAACCGGTACCGATGCGGTCGACGGGTAGCGTTGCGCAACTCGAATTGAAATGTTGCTGGCGACTGCGCCAGTCCGACATCGGTATTTTCTTGCCCGAGATTGTTGGCGAAGTTGGCGTCATCGGCCGGATCGAGCAAAGCTTGCAGGCAATAGTGACCTGCTTGCCGCGGCGTATGCCAGTCGAAGGAGACGAACCCAGGCTGGCTGGCGGATCCGATCACCCCGACCGAGACCGGCCTGGTGGCGATCGGATTCGACACGGTTCCGATGCCAAACGACAGATAGGACAGATGGACCGGCATCTTGACGACGACGGCATCCGTGGAGGCGTTCCAGACGCGAACCCGCACCTCGTAGTCGGTGTCCGCCTGCAACCTGCCGGCGGGAACGGGCACACCACCTTGGCGCAGCTCGATATCGGGATTATCCCAGGTGACCGCGAGACCAAGGCCGATCAGATAATACTGATCGTAGATCAGCGGGTCAGGCCGGCAGAAAGCAGGGTGATCGATCGGTACGCAATGCGCCCGGGACCCTTTCTGGTCGACCCGGCGATCACCCCCTAGCCGCCACCGGCGACAGAAACGGCGAGCCATCTCGATCAGTGCCGGAATCCAGGCGGAGAACAGTGCTCGCAGGATTGCCGCTATTCCTCGCATCGACTTCCCCTCTGAAGCTAACGCAGGGCAACGCTCTGATAACAACGAGATCGCGCGGCAACAGTGTATTGGAGTGTCAGACGACTGGTGCCGTTTGTACTCTGGTCAGACGAATAAAGCTGGGCTCGAACGGTACGCGGGCTATTTCCGCGCGAAGAAACCGCGCGCGAACTGCACGATGCGCTTGTGGAATGCGAGCGCCAATATTGCGACAACGGCAAGTATGTAGAGAGCTTCGGTCGATCCGTCGCCGCCGTCAGGTGAAATACCAAACCAACTCTCGATGAAATCCATGAACAGATTCCCTCCGCGCAAACTTGCGACCCATGTTCAGCATAGCTCTGCAGCTTGTCCCGGTGTCAAGTAGGGATGCATTGCCCATCCACATAAATCCAGCAAAGACCGTTTTGCCGAATTGTCTGCTGTCTGTCGATAAACCTGCGAATTTGCCTAAAGATTGGCTAAAAAATTGTCGCGGCTTATTGATGCACAACTGAAGGAAAGCTTTGTATCTCGGTCATTTCCGGGTCATTTTGTCGATCATGTGCGAACGATCCAGTCATGATGGTGTCGCCAAACAGGTCCGGACTTGTGCATGGACAGTACGCGGCCCGCCACGATCAGAAGCGCGGGGTAGCCTGAAAAGCAGCCCGGCATGGCTCATTGGACGCCATTCGGCGGTCGTCTGGCTGGTTTCAAATGTAGTCAGCTCTCGAACGTGCCCGGCGGCGTCGTCACGCTGTCGGCTATTGACAGGAAAGAGGCGTTTGAAAATCACCGGCGGTCGAGGAAGCAAAAGTCACCGTGCCGTATTTCGCCTGGGACACCACGATTCCGGCGAGATGCTGGTCTGGATCAGAGCGCCCTGACCGGCCGCCTTATCGTACCGGCCGAGCCTTAGCTGGCCCGCAACCGGTACGACACTTGCCGGCCTGGCCGGTCGCCGCCGTCAAGCAGCCGGCCGGATGTTTTGGTTCACCCGGAAGAGGTTGTTTGGGTCGTATTTCTTCTTCAGCGTAGCCAGGCGCTCATAGTTGTCGCCATAAGCCGCCTTGAGCCTTGCATCGCCCTCGTCATCCATCATGAAGTTCAGGTAGGCGCCACCCAGGTCGAACGGATGCACAGCCTCCCAGTAGGCCTTGGTCCAGCGTGTCACCGGCCCTGCTTTCTGTGGGTCCGGATCGATCCCGGCGATGACCATCGACCAGGTCGCATCACGGTAATTCCAGGGTGTCTCGTCTTTGCCGACGCGATGGACCGCACCATCGATCGGGTAGAGGTGCATGAGCGATAGCTCGCTCGGCGTCTTCGCCGCCTGCTCGAGATGGGCGTCGATCGCCTCGTCGGACAGCGTCTTGACGAAATCGCCCCGCCAGTACCACTGCATTCCCTTCGGGTAGAGCCCATCGAACATGCTCTGCACCGCGGGATAGGGCATCGTTCCCATCCAGTTGAACCAGGGCGCGGGCAGCGCATCGAGCAGCGGGGCCAGCGCCTCTCTGCCCTTTTCCTCCGGGCCGTTGTAGCAGCACATCAGCAGACACATCCGCTTTCCCCAAAACTCTTCCGGGAAGGGTGCGCTCGAGAGGACGGTCTTGAGCCCGAGAAAGATCCCGAGTTCTTCGGGCGCGTTTGGCAGGAACTCGCGATAATGCTGCATGATGGTGCGGGCGTGGCGCTGATCCCATGCGATCGGCCCCGCAAAGACCATGCTGACCTGGTGGAGCCTGAACACAAAGCTGGTGACGATGCCGAAATTGCCGCCGCCGCCGCGAAGCGCCCAGAACAGGTTGGGGTTCCGCTCCTTGCTGGCGGTGACGAAGCTTCCATCGGCAAGCACGACATCGGCCTCGATCAGATTATCGATGGTCAGGCCATATTTGCGCGTCAGATAGCCATGGCCGCCGCTCAGCGTCAGTCCGGCGACCCCGGTGGTCGAGATGATGCCCGCCGGTACGGCCAGGCCAAAGGCATGGGTGGCATGGTCGAGGTCGCCCTGAGTGCAGCCCGGGCCCACCCGCGCCGTGCGGGCATCCGGATCGACGCGCACGCCGTTCATCGCCGACAGGTCGATCACCAGACCGTCGTCGCAGCTCCCCAATCCTGGTCCGTTATGGCCGCCGCCACGTACCGCAACCAGCAAATTGTTGTCGCGGCCGAAATTCACCGCTGTGATTACGTCGGCGACGTCGACGCAGCGGGCGATGATCAGCGGCCGCTTGTCGATCATGCCGTTGTAGAGCTTGCGGGCCTCGTCATAGCGGGCGTCGCCGGCGCGGATGACTTCGCCTCGCAGGCTTGCTGCGAATTTGGTGATGTCTTCATCGTTCATGACATTCCTCCCTGTTATTGGACCTGTCGGCCGGCCGATGAAACGCTAATCCCGTCCGCTGTTCCCGCAAATGTCACATCGTCCATTTCTGTTGCCCGATCGTTCAGAGTAGGATTAGACCGGATGGATAGTTGCTCGGGCGGCCATATTGCCGGATAGTTCGAGATGCCTGGCGGAAAAACTCGTTGTCAAAGGGAGTAGCCGATCGTTTCCGGAGGTGTAGTGCATGGATGTCCTTTCCGATGTGCTCCGAGCCGTTCGCCTCACCGGTGCGATCTATTTCGACGTCGACGCCAGCTCTCCCTGGGTTGGCGAGTCGCCGGGCACGGCCGACATTGCCGCCGCCGTCATGCCGGAGGCAGAGCACATCATTTCTTTTCATGCCGTGATGTCGGGCTCGTGCTGGGCCGCGCTGGGAGACGATTCGGTGCCGCCGGTGCTCGTGAACGCCGGTGATGTCGTTGTCTTCCCCGGTGGTGTTCCGAACGTGTTGAGCTCCTCGCCGGGGGCGCGGGGCGAACCCAATATGGCGATGTATTATCGGCCGATAGACGAGAGCCTGCCGTTCGCGGTGATCCATGGTGGCGGCGGAGACGAGCGGACCCGGTTCATTTGCGGGTATCTTGGCTGCGATGCGCGTCCCTTCAATCCTCTCCTCGCCGCATTGCCGGCCATCCTGTGTGCCCGCAAGCCCGCCGATGGAAGCAGTTGGGTTATCGACCTTTTTCGGCTGGCGCTGGCCGAAGGTGGCAGTGGGCGGGCGGGCTGTGAAACGATACTCGCCAAGCTGAGCGAGCTGATGTTTGTCGAGATCATCCGCCGCCATCTCGAGACCCTCCCCGACGATTCGCGCGGCTGGCTGTCAGGCCTACGGGATCCACATGTCGGCGAGGCGCTCGGGCTCATCCACGCTCGCCCCAGGGAGGAATGGACATTGGACCGGCTCGCCCGCGAAGTAGGGCTCTCGCGCACGGCGTTTGCGAGCCGCTTTACCCACTATGTCGAGGTCTCGCCCATGCACTATCTTGCTCGCTGGCGTCTGCAACTGGCAGGACGCTTGCTCGAACGGCCCGAAATGAGCATCGCGCAAGCGGGTGCCGAGGTCGGCTACGAGTCGGAAGCCGCCTTCAATCGCGCCTTCAAAAAGTTCGTCGGCATTCCACCTGGCACCTGGCGAAAGGGACGGTCGGCGTTGCTCGAGGCTCAGAGATTGCCCGCTGGCGTCGTGCAATAGGAAAGAACTGGCAGGGCGTTGACGCTTCGGTCTGCGTGCCGCGTCCCAATGCTCGAAAGCCCCTGGCACAAAGCGGTAGACGATGACCGGCCGCCGCGACGCTTTCGGCGAGGCGTGTCAGACTTCGCGCCTCAATCCTTCGCGCGCTCGACATAGGCGCCATCGGCCGTCATCACCACCACGCGGGTGCCGGCGCTGATGTGTGGCGGCACCAGGGTACGCACGCCGTTGGACAGCGTTGCCGGCTTGTAGGACGAGGACGCCGTCTGGCCCTTGGTCACCGGCTCGGTCTCGACCACCTCGAAAGTGGCGCGCTGCGGCAGTACCAGCGAGATGGCGATGCTGTTGTATTGCGAGATCTGCACCGGCATGCCTTCCACCAGATAAGGCGCCATGTCGCCGACCACGCTTTCCGGCACCGCGACCTGGTCGTAAGTCTCCGGATTCATGAAGTGAAAGCCTTCGCCGTCACGGTAGAGGAACGTGTGCTCGCGCTCCTCGACATAGGCGCGCTCGACCTGCTCGGTGGTGCGGTAACGCTCGGAAACCTTTACCCCGTCGGAGATACGCCGCATGTCGAGCTGGGTGACCGGCGTACCCTTGCCAGGATGAATGTTTTCGGCAAAGAGGATCACATAAAGCTTGCCGTCCTTTTCGACGACGTTGCCTTTGCGTAAGGAGCTGGCGATGACCTTCACGGGTTTCCATCCTGATAAAATTTGTTGGCGCAAATCGGCTGGAGAGGCCGTTGCGTGCGGCCTAGCGCATCTTGGCCGCAATCGCCAGCCCTCTGTGCAATTCCCCTGAAGCCGATGACCGCCGCCTCGCCGTGGTGGACGCCGCATGTCCACGCCGACCGCCGGCCGCGGCTGATCCTGCGCAATGCCATTGCCGCCGGGATGCGCGACTGGTTCGCCCGCCGCGACTTCGTCGAGGTGGAGACATCGGCCCTGCAGGTCTCGCCCGGCAATGAAGCGCACCTGTCGGCCTTTGCCACCGAGGCGATCGGGCCGGACGGGCAGCGCCAGCCGCTCTACCTCCACACGTCGCCGGAATTCGCCTGCAAGAAGCTGCTTGCCGCCGGCGAGGAGCGCATCTTCAGTCTCGGGGCTGTCTGGCGCAACCGCGAGCGCGGCCCCTTGCACCATCCTGAGTTCACCATGCTCGAATGGTACCGCGTCGGCGAGACCTATGAGAGCCTGATGCGCGATTGCGCCGAGCTCGTAGCGCTGGCGGCCGAACGGGCCGGAGCGAAGCGTTTTAGCTTCCGCGGCCGTGAAGCCGATCCGTTCGCCGAGACGGAACGGTTGAGCGTCGACGAAGCTTTCATGCGCCATGCCGGCATCGATCTGCTGGCGACGGTTGCAGCCGATGGCAGCACCGACCGCGCGGGGTTGCATGCCGCCCTGGTCCAGGCCGGATTGCGGACCGCGCCCGACGACAATTGGGCCGACCTGTTCAGCCGGGTGATGGTCGAAAAAATCGAGCCGGCGCTGGGGCAGGGGCGCAACACCATTCTTTTCGGATATCCGATCTCGGAGGCGGCATTGGCCCGGCCGAGCGCCGACGATCCGCGCACCGCCGAGCGCTTCGAGCTCTATTGCTGCGGCGTCGAACTCGCCAACGCCTTTGGCGAATTGACCGATCCGGCCGAGCAGCGCCTGCGCTTTGCCGCCGAAATGGATGAGAAGCAGCGTGTCTATGGCGAACGCTACCCGATCGACGAGGACTTCCTCGCCGCGCTCGCCATCATGCCGCAGGCGAGCGGCGCCGCGCTCGGCTTCGACCGGCTGGTGATGCTCGCCACCGGCGCGCTCAGGATCGACGACGTGATCTGGACGCCGGTGGCCGCTTCCTGAGGGGTTGTCGATCTCACTCGCCGTTCATCCGCCTGCGGCCTGCAGTCCTGTTTGGGCGCTTGATGCACCCGGTTTGCCCGCTTCTCCCATTGCAGAAGCGGCATCGGGACAATAGATGGTGCAGCAGCGGCTGCCCTTCAGCCGGCCGGAAATAACAGGATTATGCGAATGACCGATACGCTCGACGCAGCGAAACTGACCGATCGCGTCGCGGCCCTGGTCGAGGCTGCCAAACGGGCCGGCGCCGATGCCGCCGATGCCGTTGCGGTACGCGGCCGTTCGACCGGCGTGTCGGTGCGGCTTGGCAAGGTCGAAGGCACAGAGGCGTCCGAGAGCGAGGACGTCTCGCTGCGCGTCTTCGTCGGCAAGCGGGTAGCGAGCGTTTCGGCAACGGCGGCATCCGACCCCAATATGCTGGCCGAGCGCGCGCTCGCCATGGCCAAGGTGTCCCCCGAGGATCCCTATCAGGGCCTCGCCGACCCGGCCTTGCTGGTCAAGAAACCGCGCGACCTCGATCTGTTCGACGCCACCGAGGTGTCGGCGGACCAGTTGAAGGAAGCAGCGCTTGCCGCCGAAGCGGCGGCGCTTGCCGTCAAGGGCGTCACCAATTCGGCCGGCAGTGGCGCCAGTGCCGGGCTCGGCGGCCTGGTGCTCGCCACCTCGCACGGCTTCGTCGGCCATTACGTCGCCTCGCGTTTTTCACGCTCGACCAGCGTGATCGCCGGCGAGGGCACCGGCATGGAGCGCGACTACGAATTCTCCTCGCGCCAGCATTTTTCCGATCTCGACGCGCCGGAAGACATCGGCCGCAAGGCCGGTGAGCGCGCCGTACGCCGCATTGGCGCGCGCAAGGCGGCGACCGGGCCTGTCGACGTGGTGTTCGATCCGCGTGTGGCGCGCGGCATTGCCGGCCACCTTGCCGGTGCCATCAATGGCGCCGCGGTCGCGCGCAAGACCAGCTTTCTCCGCGACATGATGGGCAAGAAGGTGGCTTCGGCCGCAATCACCGTCACCGACGAGCCGCTCCGGCGCCGTGGACAGGCCTCGCGCCCGTTCGACGGCGAAGGCGTCGAGGGCGAAAAACTGTTCATGGTCGACAAGGGCGTGCTCAACCACTGGTTCCTGTCGACTTCGGCGGCTCGGGAACTCGGCCTCGTCACCAATGGGCGCGGCTCGCGCAGCGGCTCGTCGGTCTCGCCGTCGTCGACCAATCTCGCCATCGAGCCCGGGGAAAATACGCCGGAAGAGCTGATCAAGTCGCTCAAGACCGGCTTCTACGTCACCGAAGTGTTCGGCCAGGGCGTCGACATGGTGACGGGCGAATATAGCCGCGGCGCTTCCGGCTTCTGGATCGAAAATGGCGAGCTGGCCTATCCCGTCGCCGAGGTGACCATCGCCTCCAATCTGAAGACGATGTTCCTCAACATGGTTCCGGCGAGCGATCTCGACCGCAATTTCGGCACTGCCGCGCCCACGCTTTTGATCGAAGGAATGACCCTTGCCGGAGCTTGACCCGGCCGTCTCGGCCGGCGCTACTGAAGACCTGCAGCTGTTGCGCGATGCCGCCCGCGAGGCGGGGCTCATCGCCATGCAGTACTTCAATAACAATCCGCAAGTGTGGATGAAGGGCGGCACCTCGCCGGTCAGCGAAGCCGATCACGCCGCCGACAAATATCTGCGCGAGACCTTGCTGGCGGCCCGGCCGGATTATGGCTGGCTGTCGGAGGAAACCGTCGACGACCCGGTAAGGCTCGTCGCGCGCCGCACCTTTGTCGTCGATCCGATCGACGGCACGCGCGGCTTCCTCGAAGGGCTGCCCACATGGTGCGTCAGCGTCGCTGTGGTCGAGAACGGCCGAACGCTTGCCGGCGTGCTCGACTGCCCGGCGAAGGGCGAAATCTATTGGGCGCTGCCCGGCGAGGGCGCGTTCCTGAATGGCAGGCGCATCAGCGTGCGTGCGCCGTCGGAAACGGCCGAAATCGCCGGACCGAAGGCGATGATCGACCTGATGCCGGCGAAATGGCACAAACGGCTGAAGCGCGTGCTCTATATTCCTTCGCTCGCCTACCGGCTGGCGATGATCGCCGGCGGCCAGCTCGATGCCACCTTCGTCAAGGCCAACGCGCATGACTGGGACATCGCCGCGGCCGATCTCATCCTGCGCGAGGCAGGCGGCGCCTTGCTCGATCGGCACGGCCGCGCGCCGCTCTATGCCGGCGAAGTGATCCGTCACGGACCGCTCGCCGCCGGCAGCGGCGAACTCCTCGCCGTGCTCGCCGGCGTCATCGCCGGGCTGGACAATTGACCACTATCAATAGTTCCAAAGTCGGCGGCTTTGGTCTAGACCTGTCCCAAACTCACGATATGTGAAGGATCGACATGGCCGCTGAAGACGGAAAGAAACAGCTTTTGCACCTGGTGTTCGGCGGCGAACTCAAGAAGCTGGGCGGCACCGAATTCCGCGATCTCGACGCGCTCGATATTGTCGGCATCTATCCGGACTATCAATCGGCGCACGCCGTCTGGAAGGCCAAGGCGCAAGCTAGCGTCGACAATGCCCATATGCGCTATTTCGTCGTTCACCTGCACCGCCTGCTCGACCCCGAAAACAAGGCTGTCGGTTGACATCGATGAACCATGAAGCGGTCAAGCGATCAGCCCCGCGGTCGGCGGTCAGACGTCGCAAGCCGAAGACGTTCTGGCGCAAGATCCGCGAACCGCTGGCGCAGTCGCGATTCGTCAAGAATGCGCTTGCCGCGCTGTTTGCGTATTTCGTCCGCCTTGTCCGCTTGACCAACCGCATGGTCGACGGATCGGCCAAGTTTTCCGGCGGCGCCTATGCGCAGCTCGAGCCTGGCATCATCGCGCTCTGGCACGGCCAGCACCTGCTGACCCCGGCCTACTATCCCAAGGGACGGCCGCTGGTTGCCATGGTATCGCGCAGCGCCGATGCCGAGCTCAACGCGCTGATGGTCGAGAAATTCGGCATCGAGGCGGTGCGCGGCTCTGGCGGGCGCGAAAGCGCAAGGCATCTCGACAAGGGCGGGGCCAAGGCGCTCATCGCCCTCAAAAAGTCGCTCGCCACCGGCAAGAATGTCGCCATGATTGCTGATATTCCCCACGGCACGCCGCGCGATGCGGGGCTCGGCGTCGTCCTTCTGGCGCGGCTGTCCGGCCGGCCGATCCTGCCTGCCGCGATAGCCACCAGCCGCCGCAAGGTGATCGAGGGCAGCTGGGACAAGACGACGATCAACTTGCCCTTCGGCCGCTCCTCGATTGTCGTCGGCACGCCTGTCTTCGTGCCGGCCAACGCCGACGCCGCGGAAATGGAACGCAAGCGCCAGGAGGTCACGGCCTCGCTCAATGCCGCGACCGCCGAGGCCTATCGCCTTGTGGACGGTTCGAAATGAGTATGCGCTGGGCCCGCGCCTTCCTGACGGCCTACCGCTTCGCCGGGGCCGCCGCTTACCCGCTGGTCGGACCTTACGTCGCCTGGCGCACTTCCAGAGGCAAGGAGGACCGCATTCGCCGGCGTGAACGCTACGGCGTCGCCGGACGCGAGCGTCCCGAAGGCCCGGTGATCTGGATCCATGCAGCCAGCGTCGGCGAGACCATCGCCGTCGTGCCGCTGGTCGAGAGCATTCTCGATTACGGCGTCAACATCGTGCTGACGACGGGCACGGTCACCTCGGCGCAGGTCGCCGAAGAACGGCTGGGCGACCGCATCATCCACCAATATGTGCCGCTCGACCTCAAGCCGGCGGTCAGCCGCTTCCTCGACCATTGGCAGCCGGACCTCGCGATCATCGCCGAATCGGAGATCTGGCCGATGACCATCCTGGAACTCGGCGCCCGCCGCGTGCCGCAGGTTCTGGTCAACGGCAGGCTGTCCGACCGCTCCTTCAAGTCCTGGAAGAAGCGCGCCAACATTGCCGAAGCATTGTTCGAAAATCTTGCCCATGTCGTCGCCCAGTCGGATCTCGATGGCGAGCGCTTCCTGTCGCTCGGCGCCCGGCCGGTCACCGTATCCGGCAATCTCAAGGTCGACACCGCGCCGCCGCCGGCCGACGAGCGGGCGTTGGCGGCGCTGAAACGCCAGATCGGCGGTCGCCCGACCTGGGCGGCGACCTCGACCCATGACGGCGAAGAGGCGGTCGCCGCCGAAGTTCACGCCATGCTGCACAAGCGCCACCACGGGCTTTTGACGATCATCGTGCCGCGCCATCCCGATCGCGCCGGGCAGCTGGCCGCCCAGATTTCCGGCATGGGCCTGAAGCTGGCGCAGCGCAGCAAGGGCGACAGGATCACCGCCGACACCGATATTCTGCTCGGCGACACGATCGGCGAGATGGGGCTTTATCTGAGGCTGACGGAAATCGCCTTTGTCGGCCGTTCGCTGACTTCCGAGGGCGGCCAGAACCCGCTGGAACCAGCCATGCTGGAGACAGCGGTGCTTGCCGGCCGCAACGTCCAGAATTTTCGCGAGGCCTATCAGCGCCTGCTCGATAGCGGCGGCGCCAAGCTGGTGCGCGACCGCGATATGCTGGCCGGCGCCGTTAATTTCCTTTTGACCAACGAGGCGGCCCGCCATGAGATGATGGCGGCGGGTGCGGCGACGGTCGACGAGATGCGCGGTGCGCTGGCGCATACGCTCAGGTCGCTCGAGCCCTATATCCAGCCGCTGGTCGTCAAGTCGCGCCTGAAGGGCGCGAACGGGCGCTGACGTGACCTCGGAAGCGCCGCCCTTCTGGTGGGAGGAGCCCGATTGGCGGGTCACGGCGCTGTCGCCGCTCTCCGCCGTCTATGCGCTTGTCGCCGGTCGCCGCATGCGGCACGCGCCGCGCGAAAAGGTTGAGGCGCCGGTGCTTTGCGTCGGCAACTTCACCGTCGGCGGCACCGGCAAGACGCCGGTGGCGATCGCGCTGGCCGAGCAGGCCAGGCGCATGCAGCTCAATCCGGGTTTCCTGTCGCGCGGCCATGGCGGCTCCTTCGCGCAGCCGCATATCGTCGATCCGCACCACGACGCCGCCAAGCATGTCGGCGACGAGCCGCTGCTTCTGGCCGAACACGCGCCGGTCGCGGTGACGCCGAACCGGGCCGCGGGCGCCAGGCTTCTGCTGGAGAAGCTCGGCTGCGATTTCTTGATCATGGATGACGGTTTTCAGAGCGCGCGCATCCACATCGACTATGCGCTGGTCGTTGTCGATGCGCGCCATGGCATCGGCAATGGCCGCGTCATCCCCGGCGGGCCCCTGCGGGCAAACATCGTCGACCAACTGGTCTTCACCAGCGCCTTGCTGAAGATGGGCGAGGGCACCGCGGCCGACACGGTCGTGCGCCAGGCAGCGCGCGCCGGCAGGCCGATCTTCGAGGCGCACACTGCCCCGAGCAGCAAGGTGACGCTGGCCGGCAGGCGGTTCCTGGCGTTCGCCGGCATTGGCCATCCCGACAGGTTTTTCGACACCGTAAGCGAGGCCGGGGGCGAGCTTGCGCTGACCCGACCGTTTCCTGACCATCATTTCTACAGTGCGGACGAGCTTGCCGAATTGGCGGCGACAGCACGTAAAGCCGGGCTTGGCCTCATTACCACCGCCAAGGACGCTGCCCGCCTGCGTCACGGCGCAGCACCGCCGGAATTCCTCGACGGGCTCGATGTGCTGAAGATCGACACTGTGTTCGAGCTTGACCACGTGCCGCAGCGCATCATCGACGAGACGCTGGATGCCTGGCGGCAGCGCCGGCTTAAAGGCTGACCAGAAGCTTGAGCACCGAGGCAATGCGGGACTGGAATTTGCAGCTTTCCGCCGGTCGAGCGTATTTTGTTCTTGCTTTGTGCCGGCAGCTATGCTACTAATTTGGGTATGGTGATGATTCGCCGGTGGCCCGCCTCGAGCCTGAGGCGGGTTTTTTATTTCAAGATAATCTCTGAGGTTTCGGTGTAGCCGGTTTGACGCCGCGGCAGAGGGCGCAGGATCGCAACGGGGCGGCTTCCATTTGCGCTGGACTAGCGTCGGCGGCGCAGTTCCGGATGCGCTTCGATCTCGCGGCGCAGCGAGGCGGCGGCGTTCACATAGGGTTCCTGCCTGGCGACACTCCAGTATTTGAGCTCGTCGAGCGGGATGCTCTCGCCGGTCACCGCGCAGCGCACGAAGGCGCCGGGGCTGGTCACCTGGAAGTCGCCGTCGAGATAGCGGATGCGGGCTTCCTTGCCGCCGGGTCCTTCGAAACGGTTCATCATGGGGTGGTGCCGAAATTCATGACGATGTCATCGCCACAAATTGCGGCGAGGTCAAGCTCGGTTGGCCTTGCCTGGTTCTGTTTCTGGTGGCACTTGCTCGAACAAGCCGGCAAACCGGATGCCAATGCATGTCGCGCAAAAGTGTGCAGCGGTTTTGCGATAACGACATGCATAAACACAAGAACCTGAAGCACGTCGCATGAGGCCGGTCGAACGCGACGCGCCTTAGGCATCTCATTCTTCGGCGATGATAAACTCTTCGATCTTCTCCGCTGGCAGCCCTGCCTGGACGGCGATGCGCCGGGCAAGCTCGGCGGCGGCAGCGCGCGGGCGCCCCAGCGGCCGGTCGAGCCAGTAGGATATCGGGCTCAGCGCACTGTGTTCGTCTACGGCGACGATGCGGCCCGATTTCAATTGGTCCACCGTCAACGGCGGACGTGCCAGCGCAATACCGAGCCCGTGCGCGGCGGCGTCGAGCACGAGGTTGTAGTCCTCGAAACGGCGGTCGTGCGGCCGCGGCCGATAGTCCATCTCCTGCGCCGCAAACCAGGCGCGCCAGGCCGAAGCGTCGGAATCATTGATCACCGGAAATTCGAGCAGCCGGGCGGGATCTCCGCGGCCGATCTCCCTGGCCAATTCCGGCGAGGCGACAGGGAACACATATTCTTCGAAAAGCTGCACCGAGATCCGGCCCGGAATGCGACCGCGCCCGCAGCGGATCGACAGGTCGATGCCCTCGTCGGCAAGATCGCCCTGGCGGATGTCGACGTCGAGCACGATACGCAGCTTGGACGGGTGGTTCTCCAGCGCCGCCATGCGCGGCATCAGCCACAGCCCGCTGACCGAGGGGATCGAGGTCAGCCGCACCACCGCCGTGCCGCGCGGCTCGACCCAACGGTCCGAATTGCTGGCGATCAGGGCAAAGGCTTCGGTGGTGCGCAGATGCAGCCGGTTGCCCTCGATGGTCAGCGAGACGCCGCGCGCGCCGCGATCGAAGACTTTCAGCCCGAGCCAACCCTCGAGCTTGGCGATCTGCCGGCTGACGGCTCCGTGGGTGATGTTGAGCTTCTCGGCCGCCGCCGAAAAGCTGCCGGTCCGAGCCGCGGCGTCGAAGGCGCGCAGCGTTTCGAGCGGCAGCATCGGGTCTAAGCTGTGATCCATAGTCACAGGTGATCCTCGATTTGTTCGTTTGTCAACCGACCCGCAATAGCGTTTCTCTACTTCATGGCATTGGATCGCGAGGACACCCAGATGAGCGCTTACACCGGCACGTTGAATACGACACAGCGCATGGATGCCACGGCTGCCATCGCGGTGGCGCTGACGGTGGTCGGCTGGGCCTCCGCCTTTCCGGCGATCCGCGCCGGCCTTGCCGCTTTCGGGCCGCTGGAACTTGGCGCGCTGCGCTTTGCCATCGCCGCGGTTCCGGCGGCGATCTTCCTCGCGGTCAAGCGGCCGGCGCTGCCCAGGCTCGATGAACTCTGGCGCTTTGTCTTCGGTGGTGCCGTCTTCGTCGCGCTCTACACGGTGATGCTCAATTTTGGCGAACTGACCGTTTCGGCCGGTGCGGCCGGCTTCATCATCAATGTCAGCCCGATCTTCACCGCCATCATGGCCATGGCGCTGCTCGGCGAACGCTTCTCGGGCCTCGCCTGGGCCGGCACGTTCCTGTCCTTCGCCGGTATCGGGATCATCGCCATGGGCGAAGGGCAAGGCTTGCATTTCAACAATGGTGCGCTGCTTGTCCTCGGCTCGGCGCTGTGCTCGGCCGTCAACACCATCGTCCAGAAGCCGCTGTTTGGTCGCCACCACCCGCTGACGATCTCGGCCTCGAACATGGTGCTTGGCGCGCTCTGCCTGTCGCCGTTCCTGCCGAGCGGTCTGGCGCAGGCGGCGGTCGCCGATACGGCCGGGCTCGGCGCCGTCATCTTTCTCGGCATCGTGCCCAGCCTCATCGCCTACGCTGCCTGGGCAACAGCACTTTCGCGACTGCCCGCGGCGCGTGCCTCGAACTTCCTCTATCTGGTGTCGCCGGTGGCGACGCTGATCGGCTTCTTCTGGCTGGGCGAGGTGCCGACGCTGCTTGGCATCTTCGGCGGCGCGCTGGCGCTGGGCGGCGTCATTGTGGTGAATTTGAAGAGATGAGCAAAGGGTTTGGGGCTGTGCCTGACTCGAAAAGAGCCGCTGTACAGCGGCTCTTTTCGTACCCCCACCCCGCTGCTTCGCAGCGACCCTCCCCACAAGGGGGAGGGTAAGCTCCTCGCGAGGCGTCGGCGGGTAGGCTCCCTACCTCCCCCTTGTGGGGAGGTCGGACCGAAGGTCCGGGAGGGGCTGCGCCCTGCGAGTTTCTCACCGCCGCCCGAACAACCGCTCAATATCCGCGAGCTTGAGCTCGATATAGGTCGGGCGGCCATGGTTGCAGGTGCCGGAGCCCGGCGTCGCCTCCATTTGCCGCAGCAGCGCGTTCATCTCTTCCGGCTTGAGCAGCCGCCCGGAGCGCACCGAGCCGTGGCAGGCCATGGTCGCGGCTATACTGTCCAGCCGCTCCTTCAGCGTGTCGACCGTGTCGTTGTCGGCGATCTCGTCGGCGAGATCGCGCACCAGCTGCTGGACGTTGGTCTCGCCGAGCATCGACGGCGTCTCGCGCACCGCGACGGCACCGGGGCCGAAGCGCTCGATGCCGAGGCCGAAGCGGGCCAGCGTCTCGGAATGCCTGGCAAGCCGCTCGGCATCCTCTTCCGACAGATCGACAATCTCGGGCAACAGCAGCATCTGCGACGGCACCGCGCGTGAGTGGAGGGCGTTCTTCAAGGCCTCGTAGACCAGCCGCTCATGCGCCGCATGCTGGTCGACGATGACAAGCGAATCCCTGGTCTGGGCGACGATATAATTCTCGTGCACTTGCGCGCGCGCCGCGCCCAGCGCCGTGCCGAGCAGCGTTTCCGCCGCTTCGTTTTGCCCGGCGCGCGCATCGGCGCTGTGCAGCGGCTCCGCGTCGAAGGCCGCCTGCTCGTCCTCGCCGAACCCGTCGCCCATATCGAGCGGCCGCTGCGGCGAACGGGCAGGATCGAACCCGGCAAAGCCCGATGCCCGATAGGCGGCCTCGTAGCTGCGGTGACCGTTGGCCGGGCCGCCATGCGCATAGGATGCGGTGCCTGGCCGGAACGCCGCCATCATGCCGGCGGCCCCGGTGGTGGCGGCGCGGATGCCGGCATTGGCCAGCGCTTCGCGGATAGCGCCGACGATCAGCCCGCGCACCAGCCCCGGGTCGCGGAAGCGCACGTCTGCCTTGGCCGGATGAACATTGACGTCGACGATCGCCGGATCGAGCGTCAGGAACAGCACGGTGACGGCATGGCGGTCGCGCGGCAGCACGTCGGCGAAGGCGCCGCGAATGGCGCCGGCGATCAGTTTGTCACGCACCGGACGGCCGTTGACATAGGCGTATTGCTGCAGCGCGTTGGCGCGGGTGAAGGAGGGGACCGAGACATGGCCGGCGAGATGCACGCCGTCCCGCATCGCGTCGATGGCGATCGCATTGTCCGGAAAGTCGGCGCCCATCACCTGCGCCACCCGGCGCAGCCGGCCTTCCGGGCTGTCGTCGGTCGCCGGCAGTTCCAGCGTCGAGCGGTCCGGGCCGGCCAGGGTGAAGCGCACGGCGGGAAAGGCGATGGCGATGCGCTTGACCACGTCGCCGATGGCCGAGCTTTCGGCGCGCTCGCCCTTCATGAATTTGAGCCTGGCGGGCGTGGCGAAGAACAGGTCGCGCACCTCGACCGTCGTGCCGCGATTGGCCGCCGCCGGCCTGACCGCGGAGACGCGGCCGCCGTCGATGCCGATCTCGGCGGCGTTTTCACTGGACGCGGTGCGCGAGCGGATCGACAGCCGCGCCACCGAGCCGATTGACGGCAAAGCCTCGCCGCGAAAGCCGAGCGAGCGGATGTCGTGAATGTCGTCGGCGAGCTTGGAGGTGCAATGGCGCGCAATCGCCAGCGCCAGTTCCTTTTCCGGAATGCCCGAGCCGTCGTCGCTGACGCGGATCAGGTTCAGCCCGCCGCCGGCGGTGACGATCTCGACTCTGGTAGCGCCTGCATCCAGCGCGTTCTCGACCAGTTCCTTGACCACGCTTGCCGGACGCTCGATGACTTCGCCGGCGGCGATCTGGTTGATCATCGTTTCGGAAAGCTGGCGGATCGGCATGGGGCACTATAGGCGGATTCGTGGTCGATGCGGGAGGGCGGAATTGAGGAAATCCACGCAGCCGACCGCGGCCGTGCACTTCAAGTCATGAGCTTGGGCAGCGCTGCCGACAGTGCATCGACGGCAAGGCGGACTTTCATCGGCAGATGAGGCGTCTGCAACCACAGGGCATGAACGTCATAGAGAAACCGGGATTGTTCCGGCAACAGCGGGACAAGTGCGCCGGCCTGGATGCGCTGGCGAACCATCCAGTATGGCAACCAGGCGAGCCCCATGCCGGCGGCCGCGGCATCGGCGATGGCATCAAGGTCGTCGAGCCGCAATCTGCTGACGGGCCTGACCTCAATCGCGGGGTGGCCATTGCGCGGAAACAGCCACGGCTGAACGGCACGCCCGGAACGGCGGTAGATGATCGCGTGATGGCTGCCGAGGTCATCTATTTCATGTGGCTCGCCGTGCCTGTCGAGATAGGGCGGCGACGCGCAGACGACCATGTGCTGGCGCGCGATGCGACGCGCCATCACCCCGGTCTGGTCCTCCAGATCGCCCGTTCTAATGGCAAGGTCGCAGCCATCCTCTGCCAGATCGGCGATGGCATCGCTGAACGATAGGTCAAGTTCCAGCGCCGGATATTGCTGCGCAAGCCCGAACAGGATCGGGGCAACGCAGCGCCGGCCGAAATGCACCGGCATGAGGACACGCAGCTTTCCGCGCGGTTCGGCAAGCTGGTCGGCGGCGAGTGCATCCGCGGCCTCCGCTTCGGCAAGCACCAACCGGCAGCGTTCATAATAGGCGCGCCCGAAATCGGTCAGGCTTTGGCGGCGCGTGGTCCGGTTGATGAGGCGCACGCTCAGGCGCTCCTCGAGAAACCGGACATGCTTGCCGACCATCGGCCCGGACAGATCGAGAGCCGCCGCCGCGGCTGCGAACGAGCCCAGGTCGACGGCTTTGACGAACACGGCCATGCTCGTAAGGCGATCCATATTCAAAACCTACAGTTTCTGCTGATCTACTCAAGCGGCTATTTATCCGCCTGATGAACGCTGGCATAGCTGATTCAGTTCAAATATTTTGGAGTTGTGACCGATGGCACGTGTCGTTCGCTTTCATGAGCTCGGTGGTCCCGAGGTCCTGCGCATCGAGAATGTTGACACGCCTGCGCCCGCGAGCGGTGAGATTCAGATCCGCGTCAAGGCGTTGGGTATAAACCGCGCCGAGGCGCTGCTGCGTTCGGGGACCTACATCCAGACCGCGCCGTTGCCTTCCGGTCTTGGGCTCGAGGCGGCGGGTATCGTCGAGATCGTCGGCGAAGGCGTGGACGGGTTTGCGCCTGGCGATGCCGTCAGCATCGTGCCGCCATTGTCGATGGCCCGCTGGCCTGCCTATGGTGAGATTGCCACATATCCCGCCGAGCTCGTCGTCAAGCATCCACCATCGCTGAGTTGGGAAGAAGCCGCCGCAGCGTGGATGCAATATCTCACCGCCTACGGTGCGCTGATCGACATTGCCAACCTCCAAAGCGAGGACTTTATTGTCATTACCGCGGCCTCGAGCAGCGTCGGACTTGCGGCGATCCAGATCGCCAACATGGTTGGCGCGACCCCGATCGCGGTCACACGGACATCCGCCAAGAAGCGGGCTTTGCTTGAGTTCGGCGCGGCCCACGTCATCGCCTCGGCAGAGGAGGACCTGGAAGCCAGGCTGAAGCGAATCGCCGGCCCGGACGGCGTGCGCGTGGTGTTCGATGCCGTCGGCGGCCCGATTTTCAAGCCTCTGACGGCAGCGATGGCACTGGGTGGCATTCTCATCGAATATGGCGGCTTGAGCCTCGACCCGACACCCTTTCCGCTACCTGCGGTGCTGGCCAAGACACTGACGCTGCGCGGTTATCTCGTCCATGAGATCGTTCGCGATCCGCTCCGGCTGCAGGCCGCCAAGGCGTTCATCCTTGACGGACTGAGCTCGGGTTCGCTGAAGCCGGCAATCGCCAGAACCTTTCCGTTCGACCAGATCGTCGAGGCGCACCGCTATCTCGAATCGAACGAGCAATTCGGCAAGATCGTCGTGACCGTTTGACCGGGCATTTATCGGCCTCATGCCTGCGCCGCCAGCCAATCCCGCACCTTGCGGGCGTTGTCGCTGAGTTCGCGGTTCTTCGACCAGATGACATGAAAGCCCTTGCCGGTCGTCATCGTGTGGCCGGTGACGCGCACCAGCAGCCCTGATGCCAGCAGCCGCTCGGCGAGGTGACCCCAGCCGAGCGCGATGCCTTGCCCTTCCATGACGGCCTGGATCACCAACGCATAGTCGTTGATGCGCAAGCCGCGTCCGGCATCGGCGATGTCGACACCGGCCGAGGCGAACCACTCGTCCCAACTGGCGGCCTCGCGAAACGGCTCTTCGAGATGGATGAGGCGGTGCGATTGAAGGTCCGCGACACGCTCCGGCAGCCCGAACCGTGCCACATAACTAACGCCGGCAACGGGGAATATCACCTCATCGGCCAGCGGCAGCGAATGATAATCCGTCCATTCCCTGGGCTCGCCGCCGCGGACGCCGAGCGGGATGTCTTCGGCGATGATGTCGAGATCGCGGTCGGCGGTCTGGATGCGCAGGTCGATGCCCGGCAATTCGTCGCGAAACTGCTGCAGGCGCGGCATCATCCAGAACGAGGCGAAGGCGGTCGAGGCCGCGAGCGTCACATGCGCGCCGACGGCGATCTGGCGCAGATCCTCCGCCGACTTGCGAATGTGCGACAGGCCTAGCGAGACGTCGGCATGGAAGCGGTCGCCGGCCTCGGTCAGGCTGACTTGCCGGTGGCGGCGCTGGAAGAGTTTGGCGCCGAGCTGCTCTTCGAGCCCACGGATCGCATAGGAGACGGCAGCCTGCGTCATGCCGAGCTCGCGCCCAGCGGCGGTAAAGCTCGACAGCCGCCCGGCGGCCTCGAAAACGATCAGGCTGCCGGCCGACGGCAGCAGGTGGCGCAAGCTTCGCATAAGTTGAGCTTATACAAGAGATCAGGATTTTCCAGCGTCACAGCCGCATTTTGTCTGGCTAGATTGGTCGAGACAGGAAGATGGAGCCTCCATGAACGCACCGGCCGTTGAAGTGAGCGAACACACCAACCGCCGCAGCGGCGGCCGCCTGGGGCGCAAGGCGCTGCGGGGCGCACCCATAGCGTCGTTTCCAACTCTGGTCCGCCAGATTCCCGTCTATCAGATGGTTCCGGACGAGGCGGTGGAGCTGATCCACCAGGAGTCGCTCTCCATCCTCGAAGAAGTCGGATGCGAGTTCCGCGACGACGAGGCGATCGCAATGTGGAAGGCGGCGGGCGCCGATGTCTCGGAGACAAGGGTCCGGATCGACCGCGCCCTGCTGATGGAGCTCATCTCGAAGGTCCCGTCGGAGTTCACGCTCAATGCGAGGAATCCCCAGCGTTCCGTACGTGTGGGTGGCAACAACTCCATCTTCGTGCCGATGTACGGGGCGCCTTACGTGCGCGACCTCGACAACAACAGGCGCTACGGCACACTCGCCGACCTCAACAATTTCCACAAGCTCGCCTACATGGCGCCGGCGCTGCATTCGTCGAGCTCGATCATCTGCGAGCCGATGGAAATCGCGGTGCCGAAACGTCACCTCCACATCATCCATTCGGCGCTGAAGCACTCCGACAAGCCGTTCATGGGCATCGTGACCTCCAGGGATCGAGCCGAAGACACGATGGCGATGGCAGGCATCGTGTTCGGCGAGGACTATGTCCGCGACAACCCGGTCCTGGTGGCCATCACCAACTGCAATTCGCCGCTGGTGTGGGACGCCACCATGCTGGACGCTATGAAAGTCTATGCGCGCCACAACCAGCCGCTGATCCTCGCCCCCTTCGCCCTTTGCGGCGCCTCGACTTCGGCCTCTGCCGTCGGTGCGGTCGCGCAGGTCAATGCCGAAGCGCTGGCGGGCGTCGCGTTCACACAGCTCCTGCGTCCGGGTTCGCCGCAGATCTACGGACAGTTCATGGTGACGGTCGACATGAAGACCGGCGCTCCCATGGGCGGCACGCCGGAGGCGGCCCAGATGATGTATCTCATGGGCGCGCTGGCGCGGAAGTATCGTCTGCCGTGGCGCACGTCCGGTTTCCATGTTGGCTCGAAGCTGAACGACGCCCAGGCGGGCTACGAGGCGAACATGCTGATGCATGCCGCCATCCTTGCCGGCGCCAACTACATCTGGCACTCTGCCGGTTGGCTCGAGGCCGGCCTGACCTGCGGCTATTCGAAATTTGCCACCGACTGCGAGCAGCTTGTCGGCTGGTACAAATATGCTGGCGGGCTGCCATTCGACGATTTCAAGGAGGCTATGGCGGCTATCCGCGAGGTCGGACCACAGGGCCATTTCCTCGGCACCCAGCACACGCTTGAACATTTCGAGTCCGCCTTCTTCATACCGAGCATCATGGACTTCAATTCGTTCGAACAGTGGAAGGCGGAAGGAGCAAAGGACCACGACACCCGCGGCCGCGAGAAAGCGCGCAACATGCTCGCCGATTATGAGGAGCCGAAGCTCGATGAGGGCATCGCCGATGGTCTCAAAGATTTGATTGCGCGGCGCGAGGAGAAACTGCCGGACAGCGTTAGTTGATCACGGGCGAAGACCCGATGCGAACCATAAGGGAGGAAAAAATGACACTCTTCAGAAGCAACGGCGATCGCGTACCGAGCGCCATCGAAGCAATGGCCAGCGAGGCGCGCGCAGGTCGCGTCGACCGGCGCGAGTTTCTGGCCCTGGCGAGCGCTTTCGGCGCATCGACGGCCCTTGCCTACGGCATGATTGGACTTGCCGTGCCGGAGCGGGCTTTGGCTGAAGAGCCGAAGAAAGGCGGAACGCTGCACGTTTCGATGTCGGTGAAGGCGCAAAAGGACACGCGCACCTACGACTGGGTGGAACTTGCGAACATTTCACGCTGCTGGCTCGAGCCGCTTGTCCGCTACACCCGCCAGTTCACATTCGAGCCGGTTCTGCTCGAAAGCTGGGAGGTCAACGACGACGCCACCGAATACGTGCTGCATGTGCGCAAGGGAATCGCCTGGAACAACGGCGATGCTTTCAACGCCGATGACGTGGCCTACAATCTGACGCGCTGGTGCGAGAAGGCTGCCGCCGGCAATTCGATGGCCGCGCGCGTCGGTGCGCTGATCGATGCAAAGACCGGCAAGGCCAGGGAAGGGGCGATCACCAAGGTCGACGACAACACGGTGAAGCTGAAGCTGAACGAACCGGACATCTCGCTGATCCCGAACTTCACCGACTATCCGGCGCTGGTGGTCCATCGCAACTTCGACGCCGACGGCGCCAATCCGATCGAGAAGCCGATTGGCACCGGGCCGTTCCAACTGGTGTCTTATGCGGTCGGCCAGAAAGCGGTCGTCAAGCGTCGTGAGAATGGCAAATGGTGGGGCGGTGAAGCGCTTCTCGACGGCGTCGAATTCATCGACTACGGAACCGATTTCAACGCCTCGATAAATGCATTCGACTCCGGCGAAATCGACCTCAACTTCGAGACGCCGGCCGACTTCATAGACATTCTCGACAAGATGGGGCTGGTCAAATCGGAGGTCGCGACAGCCACCACGCTCGTCGCCCGGACCAACATCACGAACAAGCCCTATGACGACAAGCGGGTTCGCAACGCCCTCCAGATGGCCGTCGACAACAAAGCGGTGCTCGAACTTGGCTACGCCGGGCGAGGCACTGTTGGTGAAAACCACCACGTCAGCCCGATTCATCCGGAATACTACGCGCTGCCCAAGAAGACACGCGACGCCGCGGGCGCCAAGAAGCTTATGGCCGATGCCGGGCAGGACGACTTCGAGCATGAACTGATCACCGTCGAGGACGATTGGCAAAAGAACACCGGCGACGCTATTGCCGGCCAGTTGCGCGATGCCGGGATCAAAGTGAAGCGCACCGTGCTGCCGGGATCGACCTTCTGGAACGACTGGACGAAATACCCCTATTCGATGACCATCTGGTACATGCGCCCGCTTGGCGTACAGGTGTTGGCGCTCGGCTATCGCACCGGCGAGGCCTGGAACGAAACCGGCTACTCGAACCCTGATTTCGACGCCAAGCTCAAGCAGGCTCTTTCGCTCATCGACGTCGAAAAGCGCCGCGAGGTCATGAAGGACATCGAGCAGATCCTGCAGGATTCGGGCGTCATCATTCAACCGTTTTGGCAGAAGCTGTTCAGCCACATGAACGAGAAGGTGAAGAACTACGGTGTCCACCAAACCTTCGAGATGGATCTCCAGGACGTCTGGCTGAACGCCTGAGTTGCCAACAGACGAGACGTTGCAGGATTTCATGGACCGCAAGAAAGCCGACGGGCAAGATGCGTGGTACTGATAGCTTCCGTCAGTGAACAATCGGGGACACCCATGAAACTGCCACTTTTTGTTGCCGCGCTTTCGATGGCCGTGCCGGCGGCCGCGTTTGCCGGCCCTGCTGCCAACGCCGTGAAGTTCTTTTATGTCCCGTCGGTCAAATTCGAGGCCGATGCGCAATATCGCGACCGCTTCACCGCACCGGTGACGAAACTGTTCGAACTGAACGACAATGCGGCAAAGAACCATCCGGATGAAGTTCCCTGCATCGACTTCGCCCCTGGTCTCGATGCGCAGGACTATGACGAGAAGACCGTGGCCAAGACGCTGACGCTGGCCGAAACGCTGGATGGCGACAGCGCCGAGGTGACGGCGACGTTCAACCTTTTTCCGGAAGGCGATGATTCCAAACGCGAAATGGTCTGGTCGTTGAAGAAGATCGACGGCCAGTGGAAGGTCGCCGACATTACCTCGAAGACCAGCGGCTGGACGCTGAGTGCGCTCGAATGCCTTGCCGGGCAGTCGCCGGAGTGATGCCGTGCTCCGCTGCCGTCCCTGGGTTCTGGCGACTGCGTGCCTGCTGGCCGGATTGAGCAGCGCCGCCGCTCAGGGCCTGTTAGGCGCGCCGCCCGCAAACGCGCCGGCCGACAGTGCGGCACCTCCGCCGGCAGTTTCGCCGCCGGCAGAAAACGCGCCGGCCGCAGCCGTGCAGCCGGGCTCGCCGACCGCGGTGGTGAAGCCGTTCTACGAGCATGCCGGGCTCGAGGTCGATCCGGCTCAGCGGGGCCATTTCACCGACCCGGCAAAGTCGGTGCTGGACAAGAGCGACGCGCTGCGGAAGTCGGGGCAGGGCGAGTGCCTCGATCCCAACATGGCACTCGACAATTCCGAATACGACAAGGCGGAGATCGACAAGAGCCTGAAGACCATCGAAGCGGTCAAGGGCGACGAGGCCAAGGTCGTCGTCGCCTTCGTCGTCGCCGGCAATCCGCACCGGCTGGAATGGAAGTTCAAAAAGATCGATGGCGACTGGAAGATATCCGACCTGCTCTCGGTGACCGGCGAATGGGCGCTAAGCCAATACCAGTGCGAGTGAGAACGGAACCGATGAAGATCACCAACATCCGCGTCACCCACGTCAACGTCCCGCTCGATGCTCCGTTCTGGTGGACGGCTGGTCTCTACGGCGGCGCCTCGAAATCGATCATCGAGGTCGAGACGGACGAAGGCGTGGTCGGACTGGGCGAGGCGCCATGGTGGCATTTCGGCGAGGTGATCAAGGCCGAGATCGCGCCGGCGCTGATTGGCGCCGATCCGCTCGACATCGCCGACTGCGAGGCGCGCTGCGTGCCGCCCTGGCAGATTACCGCCAACACCGGCGAGAATGCAGCCACGGTGGCGTTCGGCGCCGTCGAACTGGCGCTGTGGGATATAAGAAGCAAGGTCTTCGGTATGCCGCTCTATAAGCTGCTCGGCGGCGCGGTGCGCAAGGACATTCCGTTTTCGGAATATTTCGCCTTTCGCCCCGCTCAAGGCGGAGCCGGCGGCGAGATGACCGCCGAAGCGATCGTCGACTACTGTCTCGGCATGCGAGAACAGCACGGCTCGACGATCTTCGAGGGCAAGCTGATCATGGGCGATCCCGAGCTCGAGATCAGGACAGTGCGCATGCTGCGCGAGGCGCTTGGCGATAAAGCGCAGATCAAACTCGATTCCAACATGCAGTGGTCGCTGACCACAGCGCGCTGGGTGCTGCGCGAGATCGAGCCGTTCAACATCCGTAATTACGAGGATCCGGTCGCGACCTTCGAGGAGATGGCTGCGCTGCGCCAGCATTCGCGCATTCCGTTCTCGACGCACATCCCGGATCTCAGACGGGCAGTCGCGCTCGGTGCGCCGGATTACTTCGTCTGCAATTTCGCAGCACTCGGCGGATTGTCGAAAACCCTGAAATTCATCGCCGCCTGTGAGGCGATGGGCAAGGGGTTCTGGTGCTATTCGAACGATCTCGGCATCATGACATCGGCTTATCTGCACGTCGTGGCGGCAACGCCATGGATCACCGAGGCGTCGCAATCCCTGTTTCGCTGGCAGATCGGCGACGTCATCAAGGACGGCCCGTTCAAACAGATCGCCAACACGGTGCGCGTGCCGGAAGGTGACGGGCTGGGTGTCGAGCTCGCCCCGGCGGCAATGAAACGCTGGTCAGCGCACTTTGCCGAACACGGGCCGATGCACCATTTCAGCGACCCGAACAACCCCAGCCGCTACCGGCGGCTGCCGCTCAACTGATGCGAAGTGCACGTGACCGATCGATGAGAAGAGGTCCTGTCGTGGTTGCTTTATTCGCGGCGGTTTGCGTCCTGGCCTGCGCTGTCACCTGGGAGGCAGGAAGCCGCGCGGTGGCCCGCGTGCCTCAGCAAAGCTTCACGCTGCCTGTGGGGTTACCGGTGGAGCGCATCGTTCTGAAGCAGGAGGGCGCGCCCGATCTTGCCGGTTGGGTGGCGGATCGGCAGGACAGTTGCGGAACAATCGTGCTGTTACACGGACGCGGTTCAAACAAGCTGGCCATGGTTCCAAGAGCGAAGCTGCTTTTCGAAAGCGGCTACTCGATCGTGCTGTTCGATCTGTCGGGACATGGCGAAAGCGGCGGCGATATCAGAGGCTTTGGTTACATCGAACGGCAGGACGCCAGCCGCATCCTCGCCTTTGCGCGGCAACGCTTCGCCGGTCGCAAGGTGGCGGCCATCGGCTCGTCGCTCGGTGCGGCTGCTTTTGTATTTGGCGCTCAGCAGGAGCATGCCGATGCCTATGTCCTGGAGCAGCTCTACGCGACTTTGCTGGAAACCACGGCGTTGCGAGCGCCCTTGCCTATGTTGCGCGACGTACAGGCGACCGTCCTCTTGGCGCAGATGCAGCTCCGCCTTGGCTTCGGGGTAGATGATGTCAGGCCGATCGATCGCATCGGCGCGATTGATCGGCCGATATTGCTGCTAGCAGGCAATTCGGATCCGTTTGTCGCTCGCAGCCAGACACTGGCGTTGAAAGATGCGGCAGGCGCTGACGCAAAGCTGGTCTGGTTCGACGGCGCGCGGCATGTTGATCTCTATCGCTATGACCAACAGCGGTACCGCGACGCGGTGATGCCTTTCCTGGAGACCAACCTGTGCCGGACCGGGATCAGGTGAGCCGCTCCGTCCGATTAGCCGCGCCCGCGATAGGGGGCGACGCCGGTGTCGGGCAGCCACACACCTTCCGGCGGCGCGCCGGTCTGCCAGAACACGTCGATCGGAATGCCGCCGCGCGGATACCAGTAGCCGCCGATGCGCAACCACAATGGCTTGGTCGCGGCGATGATGCGGCGGCCGATCATGACGGTGCATTCTTCGTGGAAGGCGCCATGGTTGCGAAACGAGGTCATGAACAGCTTGAGCGACTTCGATTCCACCAGCAGCGCATCGGGTGCATAGTCGATGACGATATGGGCGAAGTCCGGCTGGCCGGTGACCGGGCAGAGCGAAGTGAATTCCGGGCAGGTGAAGCGAACGATGGCCGGCGGGCCGTCGCCGCGCGAAAACGGCACGGTTTCCAGGACTGCCGCTTCAGGGCTCTGTGGCGCCTCGACGTTGGTGCCGAGCTGGGTGAGGTTCTTCGTATCGGTCATGAGCAGGTTCCTTGCTGCATGTCGCCCAAAACTGCGCAGCGATTTTGGGACAGCGACATGCGTAAAAACAAAAATTTGCCGCTCATTAGCACAATTTGAAACAGCAGGAAGACGATGACTAGCAACGACCCGCTCCTCCAGCCCTATCGGCTCAAGCATCTGACGCTGAAGAACCGGGTGATGTCGACCAGCCATGAGCCGGCCTATTCCGAGGACGGCATGCCGAAGGAACGCTATCGGCTCTACCATGCCGAAAAGGCCAAGGGCGGCATGGCGCTGACCATGACCGCCGGTTCGGCGATCGTTTCGCGCGACAGCCCGGCCGCTTTTGGCAATCTGCATGTCTATGACGACCGCATCGTGCCATGGCTCGCCGAGCTTACCGATGCCTGCCACGAGCACGATTGCAAGGTGATGATACAGATCACCCATCTCGGCCGCCGCACCGGTTGGAACAAGGCCGACTGGCTGCCCGTCCTGTCGGCTTCGCCGGTGCGCGAACCGGCCCATCGCGCCTTTCCCAAGACTATCGAGGACTGGGATATCGAGCGCATCGTCGCCGACTATGCGGCGGCCGCGCAGCGCTGCCAGGCTGCCGGCCTCGACGGCATCGAGTTCGAAGCCTACGGCCATCTGATGGACGGTTTCTGGTCGCCGGCCACCAACCAGCGCGACGACGATTTCGGCGGCTCGCTCGACAACCGGCTGCGCTTCACCGGAATGGTGCTCGACGCAGTGCGTGCCGCGGTCGGCGAAAAGTTCGTCGTCGGCATCCGCATGGTCGCCGACGAGGATTTCGAGAAAGGCCTGTCGAAACAGGAGGGCGTCGAAATCGCCAGGCGGCTGGCCGGCTCTGGCAAGGTCGATTTCCTCAACATCATCCGTGGCTCGATCGAGACCGATGCGGCGCTGACCAAGGTCATCCCGGTGACCGGCATGCGCTCGTCACCGCATCTCGACTTCGCAGGGGAGGTGAGAGCGGCGACGAAATTCCCGACCTTCCATGCGGCGCGGATTTCCGACGTCGCCACCGCGCGTCACGCCATCGCCACCGGCAAGCTCGACATGGTCGGCATGACGCGTGCCCACATTGCCGACCCGTATATCGTCAAAAAAGTGATGGAGGGCCGCGAGCACGAGATCCGGCCTTGCGTCGGCGCCACCTATTGCCTCGACCGCATCTATGAGGGCGGCGAGGCGCTGTGCATCCACAATGCGGCGACGGGCCGCGAGGCTGATATCCCGCATATTATTCCGAAAACCGAGGGACCGAAGCGGAAGGTGGTCGTCGTCGGCGCCGGCGCCGGCGGGCTGGAGGCGGCGCGCGTCGCCGCCGAGCGCGGGCACCAGGTGACGGTGCTGGAAGCATCGAGCCAGGCCGGCGGCCAGGTGCGGCTGGCAACGCAGAACCCGCGCCGCAAGGAATTGATC
Organism: Mesorhizobium sp. M0800; assembly: GCF_040320095.1. Lineage (NCBI taxonomy): Bacteria > Pseudomonadati > Pseudomonadota > Alphaproteobacteria > Hyphomicrobiales > Phyllobacteriaceae > Mesorhizobium > Mesorhizobium sp. M0800. The sequence goes on along the minus strand of NZ_JAMYOZ010000007.1, from coordinate 61,164 downwards.
GGCATCATCGACTGGCGCCTGGCCGAACTCGACCGGCTCGGCGTCGAGATCCGCTACGACAACTGGGCGGAGACGGACGACGTGCTGGCGCTGTCGCCGGACGTGGTGGTGGTCGCCACCGGCGGCCTGCCGCAGAACCCGCCTCTGACGGCGGGCGACAATCTCGTCACCTCGAGCTGGGACATCATGGCCGGCAGCGTCAAGCCGGCCGAGAACGTGCTGCTCTATGACGACAACGGCGGCCATCAGGGCATGGGTGCCGCCGAACTGATCGCCAATAGCGGCGCCAGGCTGGAGCTGGTTTCACCAGAGCGCTTCTTCGCCCCGGAAATGGGCGGCATGAATCATGTGCCCTACATGCGCGCCTTCCAGGAAAAGGGTGTCACGGTGACCATCAACACACGGCTACGTTCTGTGCGGCGCGAAGGCAACCAGCTGATCGCCGAGCTCGCGTCCGACTTCGCCGATGGCTGGCGCGGCGAGCGGCGCGTCGACCAGGTGGTGGTCGAGCATGGCACGCTGCCGCTCGACGATCTCTATCTGGCGCTGAAGCCGCTGTCGAAGAACGCCGGCGCGATCGATTACGAAAAACTGGTCAATGCCGGCGACATCTTTCCGGTGCGCAATCCGCAGAGTGGCTTCGTGCTCTTCCGCATCGGCGACGCAGTTGCCTCGCGTAACATCCATGCCGCAATCTATGACGGCATCAGGTTCGGCTTGCGGATCTGAGGAATATTTTGGATTGATTGGTGGCGCGCAGCCGAACCTCCGTACGGAGAGCCACCACGGTACTTTGGTCCGGTCTGCGCGCCGCGCACGCCGCCGGCCATCGCCGGGCACCGTACGATCTTGCGATTGCGGCAGGACGTTCAAAACATCCTGGCGGTGGCCATGCAGAACACGGTGATAACCAGCAGGCCGCCAGCGATACGTTCGCCTTTTGTCATCTTGGCGCGCAATTGGGTTTGCTTCGCCGCATCAGCGCCGGCCAACTGCCTGCTGGCGGAACCCACCAGCGCGCCCTGAACCCCGGCGGCGATTAACGCCGTCAAGATGCCCAGCGCCAAGACCTTCTCCATCGAGCCGAAAGAGCCGTTGTGGAAGAAATACCACAGCAGCAAGCCCGTGAGGAAAACCACGCCGGCTGCGCCCATTTGCGGCCGGAAGAAACGTTCCGCCCTGATCTCCGGTTCGCGGGCGACCGCGACGGTGGTGCCGGCCCAGAACACGCCCGCCATGACGTGAAGGCCGAGGACGATGATGTAGACATATTGCATGACCGCATTTCCTCTCTTGCCCACCGCTAGGCATATTGATAGATATCAAATGATTAGATGTCAACGCATAAGCTCGAGCCGGTTCCATAGGCTTTGCCCTTGTTCTAGTGTCGGATCATGACGCCCTTTGACCGCCCGCCGATCGGGATGAATCTCGCGCGCACCGCCAAGCTGGTTGCGCAGGCTTTCGACGCTGCCTTGGTCGAGGCAGGCGGCACGCTGCCGGTCTGGGTCACGTTGCTGTCGGTCAAGTCGCGGGAGCTGGCCAACCAACGCGAGCTCGCCGGCATGATCGGCATCAGGGGCGCAACGCTGACCCACCACCTCAATGCCATGGAGACGCAAGGCCTGCTGATGCGCCGCCGCGATCCCGAGAACCGCCGGGTTCACCAGGTGGAGCTGACCCAAGCCGGAGAAACGCTGTTCCTGAAATTGCGCACCGCCGCGTTAGCCTTCGACAAGCGGCTGCGGAAAGGACTGTCCGACGACAGGCTGGCAGAGTTTGCACAGGTGCTGGCGGCGTTGCGGGCCAATGTTGAGGGTTAGAAATTAGGATAGGAAACTCCATGCGCGAAATTTCGCTGAAGGATCCCGGGCTACACTCTCGGCGCTGCTCGATCAGGTCGTCGCGGGAGAACCGGCCATCATCACCCGGCACGGCCGCAAGCAGGCGGTCATTTTGTCGTTCAGGACTACGAAAGACTGGCGCGTGTGCCCAGCTTTGGACAATTGCTGGCAGGATTTCCTGGTGATGAGGATGACCTTCCGGCTCGGCAGATCAGGTCGGTTCGCAAGGCCGAACCATGACGGATCTACGCCCGGCAGCCCTGCAGCACCGTCAGCCTGGCCTTCTTGGGCGTTCGCGCCACCAGCCATTCGCGCACGCTGTCCGGCGGCATCGGGAAAGCGATGGAATAGCCTTGCACCTGGTCGCAGCCGATCGCCATCAGCGAGTCGAGCTCGGCTTCGGTTTCAGCGCCCTCGGCAACGATCGAGATGCCGAGACCGCGGGCGAGTTCTATGAGGGCACGCACGATCTTGGTGTTGCCGCTGTTCTCGTTGATGTTCTGGACGAAACGGCGATCGATCTTCAGCCGATCGATCTCGTTTGGATTGACATGGCTGAGCGATGCGTAGCCGGTGCCAAAATCATCGAGCTCGAGATGGATGCCGGCGGCGCGAATGTGCCGCAGCTTTGCCGCGATACCGGTCTTCTCGTCGTCGAGGATGACGGATTCGACGATCTCCAGCGACAGTTTGTGCGCTGGCAGGCCAGCCCTCTCCAGCATGTCGAACAGGAAGACTTCGAAATCTGTCTCGCGCAGCTCCGAGCCGGATACATTGACGGCGATCCGCCCGAAGGCGATGCCTGCGCGGTTCCATTCGGCTGCTTCGTCGATCGCCTTGGCAATGACGATGCGGCCGATCTCGGGCATGAGACCGCATTTTTCCGCGATCGGAATGAACTCGCCCGGCGCGATCATGCCGCGCTCGGCATGTCTCCAGCGAACCAGAGCCTCGATGCCGCTGATGCCGCCGTCCGACAGCGAGACTTGCGGCTGGAAATAGACTTCGAACGCCTTCTCCGAGATAGCGGTCCTGATATCGAGCTCGAGCTGCTTGCGATAATCGAGTTCGTGCCTCAGCTCCTCGGAGAAGAACGACAAGCTGCCGCCGCCCTGCTTCTTGGCGGAATACAGCGCCAGATCGGCATGGACGAGCAGATCCTGCGCATTGTCGGCGTCGACAGGGTAGACCGCAATCCCGGCACTTACGCCCGGATGGATTGTCGTGCCTCGAAAGACGATCGGCTTGTTGAGCTTGGTCAGGATGCGCCGGGCGACGGTATCGATGTCCTCGGTGCTGCCGGCACCGTTGAGAATCATGACGAATTCATCGCCGCCGAGCCGCACGTTGAGATCCGACGTACGGCACGAATCACGCATGCGCTGCGCAGCCGCCACCAGCACATAATCGCCGGCGGCGTGGCCGAACGTGTCGTTGATCTGCTTGAACCGGTCGAGATCGAACTGCACCACGGCAACCCGTTCACGCCGTCGCTGCGCGGCATTGATCAGCGTATCGAAATGCTCGGTCAAGAAGGTGCGGTTGTGCAGGCCGGTCAGCCCGTCATGCACGGCGATAAAGGCCATGGAATTGCGCGCATCGACCAGCTCGCGCGTCCTGCGCAGGATGGCATTCGACATTGGCCTGAAAATGAAAAGCGCCACCAGCACGATGACGCCGATGGTCGAGTAGAACAATGTGCGGTTAAGATCGAGAAGTGTTTCGGATCGCTGGTCTGCAAAGGCGCTGATGCGCTGGCCAAGTGCGGCATAGCCCGACAATGTTGCGTTGGCAACGGAAGCGTTCAGGTTGACGCGCTCCTCTCCGCCCTTGTAGCCACCATTGCCGGCCATGTTGAGCCGCGATTCGAATGACGAGATCAGGCGTTCGCCGTTGGCGATAAGCCCGACCGAGAAATAGTCGAGATGATACGGCTTGGCGAAAAGCACGCTCTCGATCGATTTCGGATCGAACCTTGCCGGCGACGCCGGATCGGCGGCGGTCCGTTCGAGCAGCAGATCGTAGTTCTTCTCGAACTCCACCGTCGCTTGCTTGAGCGCGGTAACCAGGGCGCGCTGTTGATCGCGCTGGGAGCTGCCTGTCGCGCCGGCGAGGAAGACGATGCGCTGCGACAGGGCTTTCTGTGTGCTGACGATATCGAGCAGCGCCTGATTGTGCCGTTGGGTAGACATCATCTGTTCCAGCAGGATGAAGGAGGCCACGACCATGGCGGCTATGATCAGCAGAGCCAGCCAGTAGCCGGATTTGATCAGGAGTATGAGCCTGCCCGAAACGGCGTGCACCGGCTGCTGCGACATTTTCTGAGGCGGCCCTCTCGCCAACGAATTCTCGTGCGATAACCTTTGGCTCCAAAGTGTTAACAGGTTTGGGACGGCAACAGGCCGGCGGCGGCGACCGTGGCGGGAAACCCGCAAAGTGGTTATTGCAATCTTTCGCGGCGCCTCCGCATTTGAACATCGTGGCCTCTGCCGTGCCATTGCCGCCACCGAAGCGGTCGCTTTTGCGATGGATTTTTCGTCCGCGCGGCGCGACAGTCCTCGTCGATCTCAACAGGGCCTGATCATGACCGAAGCATTCCTTTCCCACATCAACAGTGAGCTTGAAGGACTGAAGTCGGCCGGCCTTTACAAATCCGAACGGGTGATAACCTCGACCCAATCGGCCGAGATCGAGGTCGGCGGCGAGAAGGTGCTGAATTTCTGCGCCAATAATTATCTCGGCCTCGCCGACAGCGCCGAACTGCGCGAGGCGGCCAAGCAGGCGCTCGACCGCTACGGCTACGGCATGGCGTCGGTGCGCTTCATCTGCGGCACGCAGGAAGAACACAAGCAGCTCGAGGCGACCATTTCTGACTTCCTCGGCATGGAGGACACCATCCTCTACGGCTCCTGCTTCGACGCCAATGGCGGCCTGTTCGAGACGCTGCTCGGCGAGGAGGATGCGGTCATCTCCGATGCACTGAACCACGCCTCGATCATCGACGGCGTGCGGCTGTCGAAGGCAAAGCGCTTGCGCTACGCCAACAACGACATGGCCGATCTGGAGGCGCGGTTGAAAGAGGCGAGCGACTGCCGGTTCCGGCTGATCGCCACCGACGGCGTGTTCTCGATGGATGGCATCATCGCCAATCTGAAGGGCGTCTGCGACCTCGCCGACAAATATGATGCGATGGTGATGGTCGACGACAGCCATGCAGTTGGCTTCGTCGGCAGGAACGGCCGCGGCTCGGCCGAACATTGCGGCGTCGAGGGCAGGGTGGACATCATCACCGGCACGCTTGGCAAGGCGTTGGGCGGCGCGTCGGGCGGCTACACTTCGGGCAGGAAGCAGGTAGTCGACTGGCTGCGCCAGCGCTCGCGCCCCTATCTGTTTTCCAACACGCTGATGCCGGCGATCGCCGGCGCCTCGATCCGGGTGTTCGAACTGGTCCGCAATGGCGATGCGTTGCGTCAACTCCTATATGCCAATGCAGCGCGGTTTCGCTCCGAGATGGGCAGGCTCGGCTTTACACTGGCCGGCGCCGACCATCCGATCATCCCGGTGATGCTGGGCGACGCGACGCTGGCACAGGAAATGGCGGCGCGGATGCTGAAGCGCGGCATCTATGTCATCGGCTTCTCGTTCCCGGTGGTGCCGAAGGGCCAGGCGCGCATCCGCACGCAAATGTCGGCCGCCCATTCCGGCGCTGACATCGATCGTGCGGTTGAGGCGTTCGCCGCAGTCGGTCGCGAACTCGGCGTGATTTCCTGAGCGGCCGGGACCGAAAAGCGATTCCGGATCAAGAGATTCAAGCGACTGAGGTTCAGGCGACTAAGGTTCAGGGGACAAGAGAATGTCAAACATGATGAAGGCGCTGGTCAAGGCCAAGGCCGAGCCGGGCATCTGGATGGAAGAAGTGCCGGTGCCGGAAATCGGTCCGAACGACGTGCTGATCAAGATCAGGAAGACGGCGATCTGCGGCACCGACGTGCACATCTACAATTGGGACCAGTGGGCGCAAAAGACGGTGCCGGTGCCGATGGTGACCGGCCACGAATTCGTCGGAACCGTCGCCGATTTCGGCACGGCGGTGACCGAGTACAAACTCGGCCAGCGCGTTTCCGGAGAAGGCCATATCGTCTGCGGCCATTGCCGCAACTGCCGGGCGGGCAGGGGGCATCTGTGCCGCAACACGCTCGGCGTCGGCGTCAACCGGCCGGGTGCTTTCGGCGAGTATCTGGCGATCCCGCAGCACAATGTTGTGCCGATCCCCGACGACGTGCCGGACGAGATCGCGGCGATATTCGATCCCTTGGGCAATGCGGTTCACACCGCATTGTCCTTTGATCTCGTCGGCGAGGACGTGCTGGTCACCGGCGCCGGGCCGATCGGCATCATGGGCGCGCTGGTGGCGCAGTGCGTCGGCGCGCGAAAAGTGGTCATCACCGACATCAACCCGGTGCGCCTAGCACTGGCGAAAAAGCTCGGCGTCCAGCATGTCGTCGATGCGTCGAAGGAAAAGCTGCGCGATGTCATGCCGGCGCTCGGCATGACCGAGGGTTTTGACGTCGGCCTTGAAATGTCGGGCGCAGCCCCTGCCTTCCGCGACATGATCGACACCATGAACAATGGCGGCAAGATCGCCATCCTCGGCATTGCGCCGACCGGCTTCGAGATCGACTGGAATAAGGTCATCTTCAAGATGCTGCATCTGAAGGGCATCTACGGCCGCGAGATGTTCGAGACCTGGTACAAGATGATCGCGCTGGTGCAGGGTCCTCTCGATGTCAGTGGTCTGATCACCCACCGGATCGGCATCGACGACTATATTTCCGGCTTCGAAGCGATGAAGAGCGGCAATTCCGGCAAGGTGGTGATGGATTGGTGAGGCCAGCTCACTGCCTGCACTTTGGGGGACAAAATGGCGGAGAACGAGCACGGACGTATCATTGCTTCGGAAGCAAAGACCGTACTGCAGCCGGCCGGATTTCGGCGAAAGGGGCAGTCACGTGTCTGGATCGCTGATCGTGGCTTCTGGCTGAGTGTAGTCGAATTTCAGCCCAGCTCTTGGTCCAAAGGCACTTACCTGAACGTGGCTGTCCACTGGCTTTGGGGTTCGCTTCCGCAAACACTGACCTTCGATCGTTCTGAACGCGTCGGCGGGTTCGTTGAGTTCCAGAACTCCGCACAGTTTGTGCCCATGGTCGGTCAAATGGCGAGGAAGGTACTCGAAATTGATCAGATTCATCGATCGATGTTCCCTTCCGTGCAGGCGACAGCCGCGATCCTCGTGAATGAATTGCTGCTTGGTGCGTACGGCGAATGGGCAGCTTTCCACGCCGGGGTGGCGGCCGGCTTGGCTGGTGACTTTGAAACGGCAAGGCGGCTGTTTGAAAGCGCTCAGAGACATGCGGCTTCGCAGGCGCAGCTTCTCTTGGGCTACATCGATGATCCGATAGCATTTCGAAGCCGTGTCAGAGGCTTCATTGTAGCCGAACGCGCCTACTACGGTCTAGGAGCGTTACCTGCCGCAATAGCGATCTGATTTCTACGACGGTCAAACCTATAGAGGATTTCAACCCACTATGAGTTTTGCCTCCAGCGCCGCTACCCCACTGACAATCGCCGCCCGCTCTTCCGCACCAAGCCTCTCCAGCAGCTCCCGCTCGAACTCCTTCGCCAGCGGCACCATTTCGCGATAGGCGGCAAGCCCCGCTTTGGTCAGCGTCAGATGCTCGACGCGACGGTCTTTCTCGTCTGGCGTGCGGGTCAGCCAGCGGCGCCGCTCGAGTTCGGCGACCGCGCGCGAAACCTTGGTCTTGTGCATGGCCGATTGCTCGCCGAGCGCCGTCGCCGTCATCGTGCCGTGCTGTCCAAGTCCCGCAAGCGTGCGCCATTCGGGCCGTGTCAGGCCGTGGCGGTCCTTGTATATCCTTGAGAATTCGCGGCTGACGGCATCGGCGAGCCGATAGAGCCGGTAAGGCAGGAAGGATTCCAGCTCGAGGATTTCCATGGTTGGCCCTGACTGGGCATGCTGCCGGCTCATGCCGAAATCACCGTTGATGGTTACATTTTCAATGGTTACAAATGAAACCGGTATGGTCAACTCGGAGCATCTTTGCGGATGCGCAAACGATGCTCCGAGACCATGAATTCGGGAGGATTCCATGGCCTATTCCTACATGCCGGGTTTCGGCAACGACTTCGAGACCGAGACTCTGCCGGGCTCGCTGCCGCAAGGGCGAAACTCGCCGCAGCGGCCGGCTTACGGCCTCTATGCCGAGCAGCTTTCGGGCTCTCCATTCACCGCCCCGCGCGGCACCAATGAGCGCTCCTGGCTTTATCGGATAAGGCCGAGCGTCAGGCACACCGGTCGCTTCAAAGCGGCGAATTATCCGCTTTGGAAAAGCGCGCCGAACGTCGGCGACCATCGGCTCGCACTCGGCCAGTATCGCTGGAGCCCGGTGCCGATGCCGAAGGAGCCGACCGATTTCATCGCCGGCATGCGCTCGATCACCACCGCCGGCGACGTGCTCGGCCAGACCGGCATGGCGGCACACGTCTATGTCGCCAATCGCTCGATGGTCGACGATCATTTCTTCAACGCCGACGGCGAGTTGCTGGTCGTGCCCCAGATTGGAGCCTTGCGCTTCGTCACCGAGATGGGTGTCATCGAACTCAGGCCGGGCGAGATCGCCGTGCTGCCGCGTGGTCTGGTGTTCAAGGTCGAACTGGTCGATCCGCAAGTGCGCGGCTATGTCTGCGAGAATTACGGTGCCAAGCTGACGCTGCCGGATCGCGGCCCGATCGGCGCCAATTGCTTGGCCAATCCGCGCGATTTCAAGACGCCCTGCGCCTGGTTCGAGGACAAGGACACGCCCTGTCGGCTGATCGCGAAATGGTGTGGCCAGTTCCATGTCACCGAAATCGACCATTCGCCGCTGGATGTGGTGGCGTGGCACGGCAATTATTCGCCCTACAAATATGATCTTGCGACCTTTTCGCCGGTCGGTGCGATCCTGTTCGACCATCCCGACCCATCGATCTTCACCGTGCTGACCGCGCCGAGCGGCGAGGAAGGCACCGCCAATATCGATTTCGTCATCTTCCCGCCGCGCTGGCTGGTCGCCGAAGATACGTTCCGCCCGCCCTGGTATCACCGCAACATCATGAGCGAGTTCATGGGCCTGATTCATGGTCAGTACGATGCCAAGGAAGAGGGCTTCGTGCCCGGCGGCATCAGCCTGCACAACATGATGCTGGCTCACGGACCCGATGCGTCTGGCTTCGAAAAAGCCTCGCGCGCGGAGCTGAAGCCGGTCAAGCTCGACAACACCATGGCCTTCATGTTCGAGACACGCTTTCCGCAGATGGTGACCCGCTATGGCGCCGAGCTTGAAACCCGACAGGACAATTACATCGACTGCTGGGCCGGCCTGAAGAAGCGCTTCAACGGCACGCCAGAGGGCGACTGGTCTTGAGCGCCGTCGCATGATGGATCGTCTGGTGCTTCTGGGTTCGAAGGGTGGGCCGGCGCTCCGGCCGGGCGGGCCGTGGCCGAGTTCGTCGCTGCTGGAGATTGGCGGCCGCACCATCGTCGTCGATTGCGGGCTGGGCGTAACGCGCGGGCTGACCGATGCCCGTGTCAGCCTGAAGGCGCTCGACCTGATCTTCATCACGCATTTGCATTCCGACCATGTGCTGGAACTCGGACCGTTGATCCACACCGCATGGACGGCCGGCCTGGCAACAAAGGTCGCCGTGTTCGGCCCGCCCGGCACCGGCTACTATTGGCAGCGCTTTTGCCAGGCGATGGAGTTCGACATCGAGATCCGCATCGCCGATGAAGGGCGGCCGGATCTCCGCGACCTGGTTTCGATCGTCGAGTTTGGTGAAGGCCAGGTGGCGGAAGAGCGCGGTCTCAAAATATCGGCGCTGCGTGTCGACCACCCGCCGGTGACGGATTGCTTTGCGCTGCGCTTCGATCATGCGGGGCAAGGCATCGTCTTTTCGTCGGATACGGCGTTCTTTCCGCCATTGGCGGATTTCGCCGAGGGCGCCGACGTCCTGGTCCACGAGGCCATGCTGGAAGAGGGTATCGAGCGGCTGGTCGCGAAGACCGGCAACGGCGCAAGGCTGAGGGAACACCTGCTTGCCAGCCATAGCTTTGCCGAGGAGGCGGGCCGCATCGCCAGCGACGCAGGCGTCAAAAGGCTAGTCGTCAACCACCTCATTCCGGCCGACGATCCGGAGATCGGCGAGGCCGACTGGATCGCCGCCGTCAGGAAAACATGGGCCGGCGACTTGACGATCGCCCGCGACGGCCTTGTTGTGGGGCTGGAGCATGATCCCGAAAAGTGGGAACCGGTTTCGGAAGAGATCATGCGTAGAACAAAAAATCAAAGCAGCGCCAAAGCTGCGCCAGGAGAGGAAACCGCATGAAGCTTGCCACATTAAAGGACGCGACGCGCGACGGAAAGCTCGTCGTCGTCTCGCGCGACCTGACGCGGTTTACCGATGCTTCGTTCCTGGTGCCGACCCTGCAGGCCGCGCTCGACGACTGGCATCGGATCGCGCCGCATCTCGCTGCGATGGCCGAATCGCTTGAGAATAATGCGGTGCCGTCTGCCCGCTTTCACGAGCATGACGCCCATTCGCCGCTGCCGCGCGCCTATCAATGGGCCGACGGCTCGGCCTATGTGAACCACGTCGAGCTGGTGCGGAAGGCGCGCGGCGCCGAGATGCCGGCAAGCCTCTGGACCGATCCGCTGATCTACCAGGGCGGCTCGGACGCTTTCCTCGCACCGCGCGACCCAATCTGCATGACCGACGAGACCCTTGGCATCGACATGGAAGGAGAGGTCGCCGTCATCGTCGACGACGTGCCGATGGGTGCAGGCCTCGACCAGGCGCGGGCGGCGATCCGGCTGGTCATGCTGGTCAACGATGTAACGCTGCGCGGCCTGACCGGACCCGAGCTCGCCAAGGGGTTCGGCTTCTACCAGTCGAAACCGTCATCGGCCTTTTCGCCGGTTGCGGTGACGCCGGACGAGCTGGGCGATGCCTGGGACGGCGGCAAGGTCAGCCTGCCGCTGCTGGTCGATCTCAACGGCAGACCGTTCGGCCGGGCGAACGCCGGCATCGACATGACTTTCGACTTTCCAGCGCTGATTGTTCACGCCGCAAAAACGCGGCCGCTGGCCGCCGGCACCATCGTCGGTTCGGGCACCGTCTCCAACAAGCTCGACGGCGGCCCGGGCAAGCCTGTCTCGGCGGGCGGCGCCGGCTACTCCTGCATCGCCGAGTTGCGCATGATCGAGACCATCGAAGCCGGCGAACCGAAAACGCCGTTCCTGCGCTTTGGCGATACCGTGCGTCTCGAGATGAAGGACCGGGGTGGGCATTCGATCTTCGGCGCCATCGAGCAGAAGGTCGAGAAGTACGAGGGGGCAAGAGAATGACGGGCGAGACATTCTACCTGCTGTGCGGTGTCTGGGCTCTTGTCATGCTGGCGATCTTCATCCTGGCGATCCGCCTGAGCTATCGCATCGAGGCGCGCTCGCCCGGCCTGACCAACCGCAGCGGCTTTCCGCGCAAGGCGATGATGTTTCACACCGTCACCAACACGAATGTCGCGCTGGACCAGGAAACGCAAGGCATGCGGCGGCGCATGATCGGGCTGCTGCTGATTGTTTTGGCTGGATTTGCGCTTCTATGGGCGGGTGTGTCGCTATTCCGGGTCGCGCCGTGAAGTCATGGACCTGCTGAACCATTTCCGCCGCATGGCAGCCAACAATCTCTTGTCGAACGACCGGCTCTACCGCGCCGTGCTGCAGCTTGAGCCCGGCGAATTCGAAGCCGAACGGACGAGCTTTTTTCCGTCGATCAAGGCAACGCTGAACCACATCCTGGCGGTCGATCACCTCTATCTCGATTTTCTCGAAGAGGGCGGCGTCGGCGCCGCGGTCTACGATGAGTTCTTGCTCTTCGACGAAGCGGACGCGCTCTTTGGCAAGCGGACGGAGGCCGACCGGCGGCTGATCGCCTTTTGCGACCGCCTGTCGGCGGACGATCTCGAGCGCCGCGTTCTCACCGATCGGCGCGAGGACGGCATGATACCGGAACGGATCGGCGACCTGCTCGCCCATCTCTTCATCCACGACATCCATCATCGCGGCCAGGTGCACGCGATGCTGTCCGGCACCTCGGTGAAACCGCCGCAACTCGACGAGTTTTTCCTCGATTATGATCTGAAACTCAGGAAAGCCGAGGTCGAGAGGTTGGTGCTCGAAGGTCGCAATTAGTTGTAGTTACGAAAATTATTGACTTAATTATTGTAGGTACATAAATTCTGATGAAGATCGTTTGGGACGAACCAAAACGGTTGGCCAACATTGACAAGCACGGCTTGGATTTTGCGGCGCTTGATGACGAGTTTTTTCTTGCCTCGACAATCCGCACTGCCAAGGCCGGTCGTCTCATGGCAATTGGCCGGATCATCGATGGCATCGTTGCGGTGGTGTTTGCCCGGCTCGGTTCCGAGGGCATCTCGATAATTTCGATGCGCCCGGCAAGTCCCGCGGAAAGGAGATTGTTCAATGGCAAAGCGTAAGGTGCGCACCGAGTTCGAAGCTGGTCGCGGCTACAGCAAAGAAGACTGGGAAGCCGTTTCGGAGAATCCGGAATGGACAGAGGAGGATTTTCGAAACGCTCGTCCTTTCGCCGAAGCGTTCCCTGAGCTTGCCGAAAGCATTCGCCGTTCGCGCGGCCGGCCGGCTCTCGATAATCCGAAGAAGCAGGTAACACTCCGTCTCGACAGTGACGTAGTCGCCCGCTTTCGTGCCGGCGGCCCCGGCTGGCAGAGCCGCATCAACGAGATTCTGCGCAAAGCCGCCGGCCTCGCCAAATAGACGTTTGCCTGTGACAACGTCATTTGACATACCCGTCCCATTCGGGACCGAGTTCGTCAAAATCGTCGGCAATCCTGATTTTGCCCTTCATGGCGCCGACACGAGGCAGAGACTCGGGCACGGCTAGCGGCACGAGGCGCGCCGCAACCTTGCCGCGACGGGTAATCACAATCTCTTCGCCAGCTTCCGCGCGGCTGACGAGTTCCGACAGTCTTGCCTTGGCCTCTGCGATAGCAATGTTCATGGCCAAAGTCTGAGCTACTACTGACCGAATCGCAAGAAGTCCGGTTAGCCTACTCCGCCGCCTGCACCTTCAGCACGCCGCGCTTGATCTGGTCCTGCTCGATCGATTCGAACAAAGCGCGGAAGTTGCCCTCGCCAAAACCTTCGTCGCCCTTCCTCTGGATGAACTCGAAGAAGATCGGGCCGATCACTGTCTTGGAAAAGATCTGCAGCAGGATCTTGGTCGTGCCGCCATCGACGACGCCTTCGCCGTCGATCAGGATGCCGTGCCTTTTCATACGTTCGATCGGCTCTTCATGGCCGTTCACGCGGGCGTAAGACATGTCGTAATAGGTCTCGGGCGGTCCCGGCATGAACTTCAGGCCGTTGGCGGCCAGCCTGTCGGTGGCGCCGTAGATGTCGTCGGTGCCGACGGCGATGTGCTGGATGCCCTCGCCATTATACTTCTTCAGATATTCGGCGATCTGGCTGGTCTCGTCCTTGGACTCGTTCAGCGGAATGCGGATCTTGCCGCAGGGCGAGGTGATGGCGCGGCTGACCAGGCCGGTGATCTTGCCGTCGATGTCGAAGAAATGGATCTGCTTGAAGCCGAACAGATCGCGGTAGAAATCCCACCATTTGTCCATCTGGCCGCGATAGACATTGTGGGTCAGGTGGTCGAGGTAATAGAAGCCGACGCCTTCCGGCCTGGGGTCGCGCTTGCTGAGCCAGTCGAACTCGGCGTCGTAAGCCGAGCCCTTCTCGCCGTAAGTTTCGATGAAATAGAGCAGCGATCCGCCGATACCGACGATCGCCGGCACATCGAGCGTCTTGTCGTTGCCTTCATAGGGCGTCGCGCCCTTGGCCACAGCGTGATCGAAGGCATGCGTTGCATCGACCACCCGCCACGCCATCGAGGCGGCGCAAGGGCCGTGCTTGTCGACGAATTTCATGGCATGCGAGCCGGGTTCGGCATTGACGACATAGTTGATGTCGCCCTGCCGCCAGACGGTGATGTCCTTGCTGCGGTGCTTGGCCACCGGCACATAGCCCATGCGGGTGAACAGTTCGGCGAGCTTTTCCGGCTCGGCATGCGCGAATTCGACGAACTCGAAGCCGTCGGTGCCGGCGGGATTGGTTTTGCTGATCTTGGCGGGCGGTGCGTCGTGCGGGAAGGGACCCATGGCATTGCTCCGAAATCTGGAACTGGCCGCGTCGGCCATCTGAACGCAATTATAGCGCGGAGCGAGTGCAAATTGCTTGCATTCAAACGCTTGAAATGGTCTGATCATGCGCGAGTTGTGCACTGCGGACCCGAAATTCATGGATGAGGCGCGCATCGACCAGTTTGACCGCAAGATAATGGCTCTTTTGCAGGGCGATGCACGGCTGACCAACAACGATCTGTCGGAACGGGTGAACCTGTCCGCGTCGCAGTGCTCGCGTCGTCGCCAGCGGCTGGAGGAGGACGGCTATATCAAGGGTTACCGGGCGGTGCTCGACCGCGACAAGCTCGGTTTTTCCCTGGTCAACGTCATCTCGGTTACGCTCGCCACCCACAACCGCGACAATGCGCGGCGCTTCGGCGAATTGGTGGCGCGGCTGCCGCAAGTGCAGGAAGCGCACGCGCTGACCGGCGAGATGGACTACATATTGAAAGTCGTGACGCCGGACCTGAAGTCGCTGTCGGAATTCGTTAACAGCGTGCTCCTGCCGCACGAATCGGTGCAGCACGTGAAGACGGCGATCGTGCTGGAGACGTTGAAGGAGACCGGCGCGCTGCCGATTTAGCCAGACGGCTTTTCGTTAGATATGGCGGAGGGACAGCACCCCCCTCTGGCCTGCCGGCCATCTCCCCCTCAAGTGGGGAGATTGGCAGCTCTGACCTCGCTGCCCACTCCGCAACGCTGAAAATTGGCGAAAGCCAACGCGACATCCAATCTCCCCACTTGAGGGGGAGATGGCCGGCAGGACAGAGGGGGGTGCGAAGGATCGCCACAGTGCGGAACTTGACTTCCTCCGCTCGGAATGTGAGGCCTCTCACCCCTTCGACTGCTGGATCAGCCCATAAAGATTAGTGCAGCGGGCGCCGGACCGGCAGTAAGCGAAGACCGGGCCTTCGAGTTCGTCAAGCGCCTCGGCCTGGTCCTCGACATTCTCGGCCGTGATCTGGCCGCTGATGACCGGGATGTAGCGGAAGGCGAGCCCGGCGCCCTCGACCGCCGCTTTGACGGTGTCGGCCGATGGCTGGCCGGGCTGCTCATCGTCCGGCCGGTTGCAGATCACGCTTTTGAAGCCGGCGGCCTTGATGGTGGCGACATCTTCGGGCTGGATCTGGCCCGAGACCGAATAGTCCTCGCTGATCTGGCGGTATTCCATGGCGGTGTCCTCGCAATCTGGTTAGCGGCAGTCTTGCCACTCCCTGACCCGGTCGGCAACAGCCATTAGATAGAAATCCGGCCGGGCAATTTCAGCCCGACCGGATGGAGTGACTAGACAGCTCAGCTGCCGAGGATCGCGCCTTTGATCTGGGCGATGTTATTGTGCATCAGGTCGATATAGGTCGCGGCCGGGCCGTCGGGCTGCGACAGCGCATCGGAATAGAGCGTGCCGCCCACCTTGATGCCGGTCTCGCTGGCGATCTGCTCGATCAGCCGCGGGTTGGTGATGTTCTCGACGAAGATCGCCGCCGCCTTGTCCTGTTTCACCTGGCTGACCAGCTTGGCGACGTCGGCGGCGGAGGGCTCCGACTCGGTCGACACGCCTTCCGGGGCCAGGAACGTCAAGCCGTAGGCCTGCTCGAAATAGCCGAAGGCGTCATGCGAGGTGATGACGACGCGCTTCTCCTGCGGGATCGACTGGATCGCCGCCTGCACTTCGCCCTCAAGCGCCTCGAGCTTTTGCGTATAGGCGGCTGCATTGGCCTTGTAGCTGTCGCAACCCGCAGCGTCGGCCGTGCAAAAGGCGTCGGCGATGTTCTTCACATAGATCTTGGCATTGGCGATCGACTGGAAGGCATGCGGATCGGTGACCGTCTTGCCGCCATCGGTTTCCGCGCCTTCGGCGGCATCGGCCTCGGCGAATTCGGGTTTGAAATTGATCGGCGTGACCCCCTTGGTCAGCACGGCAATCGAGGCCTTGGTGGCGCTGGCGTCGACCAGGCGCTGCAGAAAACCTTCGAAATGCAGGCCGTTGACCAGCACGATGTCGGCCTTGGCCATCGCCACAGCATCGGCGGGGCTCGGCTCGTAGACATGGGCGTCGCCGTCAGGCCCGACGATGGTGGTCAGATCGATGCGGTCGCCGCCGACATTCTTGGCGAAATCGGCGATGATCGTGAAGCTGGCGACCACCTTCAAAGGCTCAGCAAAGGCCGAAGATGCGCCAAAGGCGGTTAATGTTATAACGCTCACGGCCAAAGCGGCGCGGATCGATTTCAGCATGGACAGTTTCTCCTTGTTGGGATCAGGCAGTTCTGTGGCGGTGATGGACGATGCGGGCGCGCAGGATACCGCGCGTGCCGAACAGGATCGAGGCGAAATAGACGACGCCGGCGGACAGGATGATGGCCGGGCCGGAGGGCAATGACGCATGGTAGGACAACAGCAGCCCGGCAATGCAGGAGGCAAAGCCGATTACTGTGGCCAGCACGCACATCGGCTCGACGCGCGAGGTCCAGAAGCGGGCCGCCGCTGCCGGCAGCATCATCAGCCCGACCGACAGCAAGGTGCCGAGCGCCTGGAAGCCGCCGACGAGGTTGAGCACGACGAGGCCGAGAAAGATGAAATGCACCGGGCTGCCCATCCGGCTGACCGAGCGCAGGAACAAAGGGTCGAGGCATTCGGCGACCAGCGCCCGCCAGAAGATGGCGAGGCTGACCAGCGTCACCGCGACGATGCCGCCGATCAGCGTCAGCGCCTCGTTGTTGAGCGCCAGCACGGTGCCGAAGAGCACATGCATGAGATCGACGCTGGAGCCGCGGATCGACACCATGAGCACGCCGATGGCCAGCGAAATCAGATAGAAGGCCGCCATAGAGGCGTCCTCGCGCTGGATGGTGAAGCGCGAGACGGCGCCGGCGCCGAGCGCCACGATGATGCCGGCGATCAGTCCGCCGATGGTCATCGGCAGGATCTCCAGGCCATAGAACAGGAAGCCGGCGGCAGCACCCGGCAGGATGGCATGCGCCATGGCATCGCCGGACAGGCTCATGCGCCGCAGCATCAGGAACACGCCGACCGGGCAGGCGCCGAGCGACAGCATCATCGAACCGGCGAGCGCCCGCTGCATGAAGGCGTAGTCGGCGAAAGGAGCGACGAAAAGACCGTAAAGCACCTCCATCATGCCGCCCTCGGCCCGGAGCCGTGATGATGGTCGTGGTCATGGCTGTGCTCGTGGCCACCGTGCTCGTGATCATGCTCGCCGGGCTCACACCATGGCGCGTTGTCCTCCCAGGCCTCGTGGAAGCGGCGCGCACGCAACAGATTCTCCGGCTGCAGCGTCTCTTTGGTCTCGCCCCAGGCGATCGGCTGGCGCGCCAGGAGCAGTGTTTCGGGGAAATTCTGCCGCACCAGATCGAGATCATGGACCACAACCATGATCGTGCGTTCCTCGCCGTGCCAGCGCTTGATCAGCGCGATCAGGTCACCGACCGTCTTGGCATCGACGGCGTTGAACGGCTCGTCGAGCAGGATGAGCTCGGCATCCTGCAACAGCACGCGGGCAAACAGCGTGCGCTGCAGCTGGCCGCCCGACAGTGTGTCGATCGGCCGCTTCTCGAAGCCGCCGAGGCCGACGGCCATCAGCGCCTTGCTGACAGAGTCGCGATCTTCCCTCGTATAACGGCCGAGCATGCCGCGCCGCGGCCACAGACCAAGCGAAACCAGGTCGACGACCCGGGCCGGAAAGGAGCGGTCGAGTTCCGATTGCTGCGGCAGATAGGCGGCGCGTACGCCGGGCGCCCGGATCACCGCGCCGGCCATCGGCTTCAGGACGCCGACAATGCCCTTCATCAGCGTTGATTTGCCGGAGCCGTTGGCGCCGACGACCGCCGTCAGCGATCCCTTGCGGATCGTACCATTGAGGTGGTGGACCGCAGGATGGCTATTGTAGCCCAGCGTCAGGTCGCGGAAGGTCAGGCAGGTTTGGCTCATGTGACGATCCATGGGGGCGATGATCGGCGCTGCAGGGGCGGATTCGATATGTGATGTTATTACATTAGTCAACAAGCCAATCGGGCGGAATTGCGGCCGGGCCGTCTTGTTGTGTGCTTTGGCTTGGCTCAAGAAGTTCCGCTTGAGCGGCCTTGCCCCCGGCGAACCCGGCCCCTAAACAGGCGCACCGACAAGAGGAGAAGGAATATCCAATGAGCATTCGTCGTATCGATGTAGGCCCGCGCATGAGCCAGATCGTCATCCACGGCAACACCGTCTATCTGGCCGGTCAGGTCGGCAAGCCGGGCGGAAACGTCGGTGCCCAGACCAGGGACATTCTGGCGGCGATCGACGAATTGCTGGCCAAGGCCGGCACCGACAAAACCAAGATCCTGCAGGCGATCATCTGGCTGGCCGACATGAGCACCTTTGCCAAGATGAACGCGGAGTGGGACAAATGGGTACCGCAAGGCAACACGCCGGCCCGCGCCACCGGCGAAGCCAAGCTTGCCGGACCGGAATATCTGGTCGAGATTATTGTTACCGCGGCGATTTGAGAATGCGGCTCTTTACCCTCCCCCTCGAGGGGAGGGTCGGCGAGTAGTCGAAGCGAAGCGGAGACTGCGAGACGGGGTGGGGTCGGCGAGGTCGCACCGACCCCACCCCGCGTCACAAAATGCCGCCATGCGGCAATTTGCTCCGCGACCCTCCCCTCGAGGGGGAGGGTTTACCCCTGCGACGGCGTGAACCGCGCCACCAGCGTGTGGTTCTCTGCCGCATAGGTGAAGCGGACATGGGTGACGGGGTGCTCGGCGCTCCATGTCCGCCGCTCGATCACCAGGCACGGCGCGCCCGTCGCGATGTCGAGTGCCGCCGCGATGTGCTTTTCGGCGGCAACCGCGCGTATGCGATGCTCGGCCGCACTCCATGGAACGCGGCCGATCAGCCACGGACCGGGCGCGGTGTCGAAAAACGCCTCTTCGGCAGCCTCCGGTACGGCAGCCAGGTTGATCAGCCGCTGCTCGTGGGCGAACGGCCGCTTGCCGGCGAAATGCCGGCATTCCAGCACCAGCACCGGCCCGGCGACGTCGAGTTCCAGCAGGGCGCGGTCGCCGGCGCTGCTGCGCCTTCTGTTTCGCGCTATGCGCTCATAGCGGTAGGGCAGGCCAAGTGCCTCGACCTCGATCCGGATGTCGTGGATTTCGAGAACGGCTGCCTGCGACTGCGGCCGGCGGACAAAACTGCCGGAGCGACGCCGGCGCTCGATCAGCCCGGCCTTGGCCAGTTGCGACAGCGCCTTGTTCACTGTCATGCGCGAACAATTGTATTCGGCCGTCAGTTCATGCTCGAACGGAATGCGGTGGCCGGGCGCCCAGGCACCCGACAGGATCCGTTCGCTGATGTCCGACAGGATGCGCTGGTGCAGCGAAAGAACCTCGCCGCCGTCCGCGCTTCCAGAATCCGCGCTTATTGTCCCGATCATGCTCATGCCGAAAGCGCCGTCATGACCTTGCGGAACCGCTCGGCGATAACATCGCGCCTGGCATGCATGCCGCCGCTGACCAGTTTCCTGCCATGCACCCAGACGCAATCGATCTTGGTGCCGTTGGCAAAAATCCAGGCGTCGAGGATTGCATCGCCCGTCTTGCCGGCCAGCGATGGATGCTTGCCGTCGAGCGAGACGAAATCGGCCGAGGCACCTGCTGCGATCTGCGAGAGGCCGGCGCCCAGCGCGGCACTGCCACCATCGAGCGCTGCATCGAATAGCGCACGGCCGGTCGAGCCGCCGGCGACCGCCAGCACATTGCGGGCGCGGTGGGCGAGGCGCTGCGAATATTCGAGCTGCCGCAACTCGTCCGGCAGGCCGATCAGTACGTTTGAATCCGAACCGATGCCGAAGCGGCCGCCATGCTGCATGAACAGGGGCGCGGCAAAGGTGCCGTCGCCGAGATTGGCCTCGGTGATCGGGCAGAGGCCGGCAACGGCGCCGCTTTTCGCCAAATCGGTCGTCTCGGTATCGGTCATGTGGGTGGCGTGGATGAGGCACCAGCGCCGGTCGACCTTGGCGTTGGCAAGCAGCCATTCGACCGGCTGCGCGCCGGACCAGGCAAGACAATCCTCGACCTCCTTCATCTGCTCGGCGATGTGGATGTGGATAGGCCCCTCCGGCGCCATCACCGTGATGTTTTCCAGTTCCTCCGGTGTCACGGCACGCAGGCTGTGCGGGGCGACGCCCACGACGCCTTGATTCAGCGCGCGAATGGATTCGCGGCATTTCTCAACAAGCCGCGAGAACTGGTTCACATCGTTGATGAACCGGCGCTGGCCTTCATTCGGAGCAGCGCCGCCGAAAGAGGAATGCGCGTAGAACACCGGCAGCAAAGTCAGCCCGATGCCTGTCTCGGACGCTGCGGCAACAATGCGCTCCGCCATCTCGGCGATGTCAGTATAGGGCCGGCCGTCACGGTCGTGGTGGAGATAGTGAAACTCGCCGACGCGCGAGAACCCGGCCTCCAGCATCTCGACATAGATCTGGGCCGCGACCGCCTCGACTTGGTCCGGCGTCATCGACAGCGCGAAACGGTACATCACCTCGCGCCAGCTCCAGAAACTGTCGGCGGAAGGGCCGCGCAATTCGGCAAGGCCGGCCATGCCGCGCTGGAAGGCATGGCTGTGCAGGTTCGGCATCCCTGATAGCAGGATGGCACGGCGCTCGTCGCCAGGCAGGAGCGAGGTATTCGCCTTGACCGTGGCGATCTTGCCGTCGGAGATGACGATCCGCACATTGCTGTGCCAGCCGTCGGGCAGAAGCGCCTGTTCCGCAAAGATTGCTGTCACGTTTTTCTCCAAATCCCGGTCTGCCGTGCGATGATAGCGCTTGCAGTGCCTTTTCATATGTATATACATAATCGTCACCTATTGAAACGGAAAAGATGATGGCTGCAGAGAGCAAAAGCCGGGCAGGAGAGCTCCGTCTCTGGCGCAATGCGCGCCTCGCGACCATGGCCGAAAGCAGCGCCGGGTCAGGCGTCGTCGAGCACGGTGCGGTCGCCGTGCGCAACGGCCGGATCGTCTATGCCGGGCCGGAAGTCGACATGCCGGCGGCTCTCCGCGAGGGCGCCGAGGCGACCGACTGCGAAGGCCGCTGGATTACGCCCGGCCTGATCGACTGCCACACCCATCTGGTCCACGCCGGCAACCGTGCCAATGAATTCGAGATGCGGCTGGCCGGCGCCAGCTATGAGGAGGTTGCCAAGGCCGGCGGCGGCATCGTCTCGTCGGTCAAGGCGTTGCGCGCGGCTAGCGAGGACGAACTGGTCGCCCAGTCGCTGCCGCGCCTCGATGCGCTGATTGCCGAAGGCGTCACCACCGTCGAGATTAAATCCGGCTACGGTCTCGACCTCGAAAACGAGAAGAAGTCGCTGCGCGCCGCACGACGGCTGGGCGGTGAGCGGCCGGTGACGGTCAGGACCACTTTCCTCGGCGCTCATGCGCTGCCGCCCGAAGCAAAAGGTGACAAGGACGCCTTTATCGATCTTGTTGCAAAGCAGATTTTGCCGGCCGTCGCTGCCGAGGGCCTGGCCGATGCCGTCGACGGTTTTTGCGAAGGCATTGCCTTTTGGCCGGAGCAGATCGCCCGCGTGTTCGATGCCGCGAAGGCGGCGGGCCTGCCGGTCAAGCTCCATGCGGACCAGCTGTCCAATCTGCACGGCGCCGAACTTGCGGCGCGCTATGGTGCGCTATCGGCCGACCACCTCGAATACACCGACGAGGCGGGTGCGGCGGCGATGGCGAAGGCAGGAACCGTGGCGACCATCCTGCCCGGCGCCTACTACTTCATCCGCGAGACCAAGAAGCCGCCGATCGCCTTGTTTCGCCAGCATGGCGTCAGGATGGCCGTTGCCACCGATAACAATCCCGGCACGTCGCCGCTGACCTCGCTGCTGCTGACCATGAACATGGCCGCGACATTGTTTGGCCTGACCGTCGATGAATGCATTGCCGGCGTTACCCGCGAGGCTGCCCGCGCGCTCGGGCTGCTTGGACAGACCGGCACGCTGGAGGCCGGAAAATCCGCCGATCTGGCGATCTGGAACGTCGAGCGCCCGGCCGAACTCGTCTACCGCATGGGCTTCAACCCGCTGCATGCCCGCATCTGGAGGGGACAATGACCGAACTCAAGCTAAGGCCGGGCAATGCCACGCTGGCCGATTGGCGCGCCATCTATCGCGGCGCCGCACTGAGGCTCGATGATGCCTGCCGGCCGAAGATCAAGGCCAGCGCCGAGGCCGTCGCCAGGATCGTTGCCAAGGGCGAGCCGGTCTATGGCATCAATACCGGCTTCGGCAAGCTGGCCAGCGTCCGCATCCCCGCCGCCGATCTGGAAACGTTGCAGCGAAACATCGTGCTGTCTCATGCCGCCGGCGTCGGCGAGCCGATGCCCGTCGCAATCTGCCGGCTGATGATGGCGCTGAAGCTGGCCAGCCTGGCACAGGGCGCCTCCGGCGTGCGGCCGCGGACGATCGAACTGATCGAGGCGATGCTGGCCAACGACGTTATCCCCGTGGTGCCGGCGCAAGGCTCGGTCGGCGCTTCCGGCGACCTTGCGCCGCTGTCGCACATGACCGCCGTGATGATCGGCGTCGGCGAGTGCTTTACCCCGCATGGCCGCTTTCCCGCCAAGGTCGCCTTCGTTTCGCACGGCCTGGAGCCGGTGACACTGGGCGCCAAGGAAGGCCTGGCGCTGCTCAACGGTACCCAGTTTTCGACCGCCTATGCGCTTGCCGCTTTGTTCGAGGCGGAAGTGCTCTACCAGTCGGCACTGGTCGCCGGCGCGCTGTCGACCGATGCCGCCAAGGGCTCCGACGCTCCGTTCGATCCACGCATCCATCTGCTCAGGAAACATCGCGGCCAGATCGAGACGGCCGAGGCGTTGCGCAATTTGATGGCCGGCAGCGCCATCCGTGAATCGCACCGCGTCGGCGACGAGCGCGTGCAGGATCCGTATTGCCTGCGCTGCCAGCCGCAGGTGATGGGCGCAGCACTCGACGTGCTCCGCAAGGCCGCCGAGACGCTCGGCACCGAGGCCAACGGCGTCACCGACAATCCGCTGATCTTTGCCGAGGACGACTCCGCACTTTCGGGCGGCAATTTCCATGCCGAGCCGGTCGCCTTCGCCGCCGACATGATCGCACTCGCCGTCTGCGAGATCGGCTCGCTGTCGGAACGGCGCATCGCCATGCTGGTCGATCCCGCGCTGTCGGGCATGCCGGCCTTTCTCACGCCCAAGCCGGGTCTGAATTCCGGTTTCATGATCCCTCAGGTCACGGCGGCAGCACTGGTTTCTGAAAACAAGCAAAAGGCCTATCCGGCCAGCGTCGATTCGATCCCGACCTCGGCCAACCAGGAAGACCACGTCTCGATGGCGGCGCATGGCGCGCGCCGCCTCATCGGCATGGTCGAGAATGCGACGGCCGTCATCGGCATCGAATTGCTGGCCGCCGCGCAAGGCTGCGATTTCCACGCACCGCTGGCCTCGAGCGCGGCACTGGAGGCGGTGCGCCGGCTGGTCAGGGCAGAGGTGCCGCATCTCGACAACGACCGGCACTTCCACCCCGACATGGAGAAGGCCATCGCCATGATACGCAGCGGCGCGGCGGTGAAGGCCGCGGGTGCGGTGAAACTGCCGGGCGTTGCGTCATGAGGCGGTGTGCCGTGACAGGTCGCGTTCTGTCGCGCCCCCCTCTGTCCTGCCCTCTTTGCCATCACTTGGCATCTCCCCCTCCAGGGGGGAGATTGGCTGTCGTCTCGGCTTTCGCCAATCTCCAGCGTTGCAGGACTGAGCGAGGCGCCGAAGCTGCCAATCTCCCCCCTAGAGGGGGAGATGTCCGGCAGGACAGAGGGGGGCGCTGTCCCGCCGACGTCCAGCCAGAAACAAAAAACCCGCCTCAAAGGCGGGTCGTCGGGCCGAATCAGCACCATGCGCAAATTAGTAGCATAGCTGCCGGCACAAAGCAAGAACAAAATGCGTTGCGAGCGATAAAAACCGAGGTCGGTGTTCACGGACGATTGCAAGGTCGCGTTCCTTCGCGCCCCCCTCTGTCCTGCCGGACATCTCCCCCACTTGGGGGGAGATTGGCAGTTTCACCGACAACGCCTTTTCTTCAGCGTTGGAGATTGGCGAAAGCCGAAGCGACATCCAATCTCCCCCCGCGTGGGGGAGATGTCCGGCAGGACAGAGGGGGGCGCCGTAGAGCTCCAGTGCAAGGAGACTTTTCATGAACGAGCACGACTGGCTTACCGTGCATGAAGGATCCAAGCCGCTGCTTGTCAGCTTGCCGCATACGGGCACGGATCTGGCTGGCCTGGAAAATCGGTTTGTTTCGCCGTGGCTCGCACGCCGCGACACCGACTGGTGGATCGAGCAACTCTACGATTTTGCGGCTGATCTTGGCGCCAGCGTCATCCGCACGGCGATTTCGCGCACCGTTATCGACGTCAACCGCGATCCGTCCGGCGTTTCGCTCTATCCCGGCCAGACGACGACTGGGCTCTGCCCGACAGAGACCTTTGACGGCGATCAGCTCTACCGCAAGGGTGAGGAGCCGGGACCGTCGGAGATCGACGAACGCCGCGAGAAGTTCTTCGTACCCTATCATGCCGCTCTGCAGGCCGAGATCGGCAGGCTGCGCGCTTTGCATGGGAAGGTCGTCGTCTATGACTGCCATTCGATCCGCTCGGTGCTGCCGCGCCTTTTTGAAGGCAAATTGCCGGTCTTCAATCTCGGCACCAATGACGGCAAGAGCGCCGATCCGACGCTGCAAGCGACGGTTGGCCAGATCCTCGCCGAAACCGGCGAGAGCTACGTCGTCAACGGCCGCTTCAAGGGCGGCTGGATCACGCGCCATTTCGGCCAGCCGCAAGCCGGCGTCCACGCGCTGCAGATGGAACTCTCCAACCGCGGCTATATGCGCGAGCCCGAAGGCAAGGGCGAACCGGCTAACTGGCCGGTGCCTTACGAGGCCGAATTCGCGGCGCCGATCCGCGTCACGCTGAAGAATATCCTGGAAACCGCGATCGCCTGGGCCGAACGCTGACGCGCGGTGGACCTCACTCGAAAGGGACAATCATGACCGATCCTCGCCACAACATCCGTGAAGTGCGCAGCCCGCGCGGCAGCGAGCTCAACGCCCGCACCTGGCTGACGGAAGCGCCGTTGCGCATGCTGATGAACAATCTCGACCCAGACGTCGCCGAAAACCCCAACGAGTTGGTCGTCTATGGCGGCATCGGCCGGGCGGCGCGCACCTGGAACGATTTCGACCGCATCGTTGCCTCGCTGAAGACGCTTGGCGACGACGAGACGTTGTTGGTGCAATCGGGCAAGCCGGTCGGCGTGTTCCGCACTCATCCTGACGCCCCGCGCGTGCTGATCGCCAATTCCAACCTGGTGCCGCACTGGGCGACATGGGAGAAATTCAACGAGCTCGATAGAAAGGGCCTGATGATGTACGGCCAGATGACGGCCGGCTCGTGGATCTACATCGGCACGCAAGGCATCGTGCAGGGCACCTACGAGACCTTCGTCGAGGCCGGCCGCCAGCATTATGGCGGCAATCTCAGGGGCAAATGGATCCTGACCGGCGGCCTCGGCGGCATGGGCGGTGCCCAGCCGCTCGCCGCGGTCATGGCCGGCGCCTGCTGCCTGGCCGTCGAATGCGATCCCGACCGCATCGATTTCCGGCTGCGCACCCGCTATGTCGATGAGCGCGCCGATACCCTTGACGAGGCCTTGGAAAAGATCGAGCTCTGGACCAAAGCCGGTGAGGCGAAATCGGTTGGCCTGGTCGGCAACGCCGCCGACATCCTGCCGGAACTGGTGCGGCGCGGCGTGCGCCCTGACATCGTCACCGACCAGACCTCGGCGCATGACCCGCTCAATGGCTATCTGCCCAAGGGCTGGTCGCTGGCCGAGTGGCGCGAGAAGCGCACCAGCGACCCGAAGGCCGTTGAAAGAGCTGCCCGCGCGTCGATGCGCGAGCATGTCGAGGCGATGGTGGCGTTCTGGAATGCCGGCGTGCCGACGCTCGACTACGGCAACAACATCCGCCAGGTGGCGAAGGAGGAGGGGTTCGAGAATGCTTTTGCCTTCCCGGGTTTCGTGCCGGCTTATATCCGTCCGCTGTTTTGCCGCGGCATCGGCCCGTTCCGCTGGGCAGCGCTTTCCGGCGATCCCGAGGATATCTACAAGACCGACGCCAAGGTGCGCGAGCTGACCCCCGGCAACACCCATCTGCACAACTGGCTCGACATGGCGCGTGAGCGCATCGCCTTCCAGGGCCTGCCGGCGCGCATCTGCTGGGTTGGGCTTGGCGATCGCCACCGGCTCGGCCTCGCCTTCAACGAGATGGTCGCCAGGGGCGAACTGAAGGCGCCGGTGGTCATCGGCCGCGATCACCTCGATTCCGGCTCGGTCGCCTCGCCGAACCGCGAGACGGAGGCGATGAAGGACGGCTCCGATGCCGTCTCCGACTGGCCGTTGCTCAATGCCTTGCTCAACACGGCGTCCGGCGCCACCTGGGTGTCGCTGCACCATGGCGGCGGCGTCGGCATGGGCTTTTCGCAGCATGCCGGCATGGTCATCGTCGCCGACGGCACGCCCGAGGCGGCCAAGCGCCTGGAGCGGGTTCTGTGGAACGATCCGGCGACCGGCGTCATGCGCCACGCCGATGCCGGCTATGACATCGCGATCGAGTGCGCCCGGGAGAACCAGCTCAACCTGCCCGGCATTTTGGGCTGAGCCGCGCCTTGCGCATCCTTCGGGCAGCCGAATACCGGTCGATGCCATGGAAGAACGGCGGCGGGGTGACGACGGAGATTGCCGTCTCGCCGCCAGGTGCCGGGCTCGACGATTTCGACTGGCGCGTCTCGATGGCGCTGGTCGAGGGCGGCGGCCCATTTTCCGGATTTGCCGGCGTCGACCGGACCTTGGCGTTGCTGGAAGGCGAGGGCATGATCCTCGACATCGCCGGCCGGCTACCGGTCGAAATCATCAAGGCTTCCGCACCGCTTGCCTTTCCGGCCGACGTGCCGACGCAAGCCACGCTGATCGCCGGTCCGATCACCGACCTCAACGTCATGACCCGCCGCGCCCGGGCGATCCACACGGTCGAGCGCCTGCTGATTTCGGCTCCGACGGAGATCCAGGCCGGAGCCGATGAAATACTCATCCTGTGCGTCGACGGCGAACTCAGCGTGGCCGGCGCGGCGCCCATGCAACTTGGGCCGCTCGACGCGCTGTTGCTCGGGGCGCAAGCGCCGGAACTGCGCCTGGATCCGGTCCGGCCGGCCATGCTGTTCGTGATCCGCATCGACCGCATTGCCGGCAACGATTAACGTCTGTTTCCAAACATGATCGCGACGCCGGCCAAATATCGCGTAAGCTGGTAGCTGCATCACGAAAAAGCCTGAATCTTCCGCCGATCAGAAGCCGAAACGATGCTCATAGTGCCGCCTGGAAGTTGTCGAAAGACGGCATCTTGTCGTGGTGCGGAAACAAACTTTCGGCCAAGTGTTGCGATGCAACCAATTGCATTTGGACCGGTTTTAGGGACATTGCCGTGGCGGTGACGCCGCACTGCGTCCCCAACACGGAACCTTAGATGAATATCCAGACCAATCTCGCACAGATCGAAAAGACGAGCGCCAGCTTCCCGGCTGTCACCGACGTGCCGATACGCTCCAATTTCCTGCCGGAAGATCGGCTGCGCGCTTTGGGCGCAGCCCTTGCCAATGGCGACGCCAAGGACTTGTTCGGTCTGACGCCTTTCGATTTTCAGGCGCGCATCCGCGACAGCGCCAGGAAAATTCTCGATGTCTACCGTTCCACCAACGCTGCCCAGGCGAGGGGCGAAACGATCACGCCCGCGGCGCAGTGGCTGCTCGACAACAATTACCTGGTCGAGGAGACCATTTTTCAGGTCAAGCGCGACCTACCGCGCCGCTTCTACCGCCAGTTGCCGACGCTGAAACTGTCGGATGGATCCAGCGTGCCGCGCGCACTGGCGGTCGCGTGGACCTATGTCGCGCATTCCGACAGTTCCGTCTCGTCGGCCATGTTCAAGGCGATCGTCGAAGGCTTCCAGTCCGTCGAGCCGCTGAAGATTGGCGAATTATGGGCGCTGCCGTCGCTGCTGCGCTTCGTCCTGATCGAGAACCTTCGCCGGATCGCGGTCCGCGTCAATCGCACGCGGGAACTGCGCCAGATCGCCAACGAGGTCGCCGATCGTGTGCTGGCGACGGACGACAGCGCCGACCGGCAGGCGATACTTTCCCACTACAGCGCCCATGCGCAGGACACCACCTTCGCCACCCAGTTGCTCTACCGGCTGCGTGACGGCTCGCAAAATGCCGGCAGGGCGCTGGAATGGCTGGAGGGCGAGCTGGAAAGGACCGGCTCCGACGCCGAGGAGATCATCCTCAGCGAGCACCACACGCTGTCCAGCGGCAACGTGACCACCGGCAACATCATCCGCGGCCTGCGCCTGATCAACGACATCGACTGGACGGTGTGGTTCGAGGGCGTCAGCCGCATCGACACCTTGCTGCGCGAACGCACCGATTTCGCCGCGCTCGATTTCTTTTCGCGCGACCAATACCGGACTGCGATCGAGGAGCTGGCGCGCCGTTCCGATCTCTCCGAATTTCGCGTTGCCGAAAGGGCGATCGAGCTCGCCGGCCATGCTGCCGATGCACCGGGCTCCGAAAGCGGTCCGATCGCTCACACTGACGTCGGCTTCTTTCTGGTCGGCCCGCGCCGGCAGGAGCTCGAGCGGTCGATCGGCTACCGGCCGACCATCGGCAAGACGCTCAACCGGACCTTCCGCAAGACCGGATGGCTGGGCATCGTCGTGCCGGTGTTTGCGCTGACGGTCCTGCTTCTGGTCGTTTCCGGCAATGCGCTTGCCAATCTCGGCCTGTCGGTGCCGTCGATCGTCCTGATGCTGGCCCTGTTCGCGGTGCCGGCCAGCGAAGGCGCGCTCGCATTCTTCAACACCGTCGTCTCGCTGTTTTTGAAGCCGACGCGTCTCATCGGCTATGATTTCAGGCACGGTGTGCCGCCCGAGGCGCGCACGCTGGTGGTGGTGCCGTCGCTGATCGGCTCGCGCGACGATGTCGAGGAGAACATCCGCAACATCGAGGTGCATCACCTCGCCAACACGGCGGGCGAAGTCTATTTCGCGCTGCTTTCCGACTGGCCGGACTCGAAGACCGAAATCGATACGGCGGATGTCGAAATCCTCGAATTCGCCCGAGCCGAAATCGCCAGGCTGAACGCCCGCTATCCCTCGGAAGGGGCGCCGCGCTTTTATCTGCTGCATCGGCGCCGGCTCTACAACGCATCGCAAGGCGTCTGGATGGGCTGGGAGCGCAAGCGCGGCAAGCTGCACGAATTGAACCTTCTGCTGCGCGGGGACAGCGACACCACCTTCCTGCCGTTGGAAGTGCCATTGCCGGAGAGCGTCGTCCACGTGATGACGCTGGACGCCGACACCCGCACCACCCGCGACGCCGTCGCTGCGCTGGCCGGCAAGCTTTGCCACCCGCTCAACCGTCCGCATTTCGATGTCGCACGGCGCGAGGTTACGGCAGGTTATTCCATCCTGCAGCCGCGTATCACCGCGTCGCTGACCAGTGGCGACGAGGCATCGTTCTTTCAGCGTGTCTTTTCCGCCAATCGCGGGCTCGATCCGTACGTCTTTGCCGTGTCGGACCTCTACCAGGACATCTTCGGCGACGGTTCCTTCACCGGCAAGGGTCTTTACCATGTCGACGCCTTCGAGGCGGCGCTGAAGGGCCGCATCGAGGAAAACACCATCCTCAGCCATGATCTGCTCGAAGGCGCCCTGGCGCGCTCGGCCTTGGTCACCGACGTCGAACTGGTCGAGGACTATCCGACCCGCTATTCGGTCGACGCGTCGCGCCACCATCGCTGGGCACGCGGCGACTGGCAGCTTCTGGGCTTCATTCTTGGCCCGCGCTCAAACGTGCCGGCGCTGTCGCGCTGGAAGATGGTGGACAATCTGCGCCGCTCGGTGACGCCGATCTTCTGGGTGATGGCCGCGATCGCCGGCTGGACGCTGCTGCCCTTCACGCAGGCCGCGCAATGGCAGGCGCTGCTGATCCTTACGCTGTTCATGGCGCCCACGTTCGACATCGTCGACGCCATTCTGCCGAAGAGCGGCGACCAGACGCCGCGCGGCCATTTCTCGGCACTGGCGCGCGACGTTGCCTTCGGCACCGCCCTGGTGGCGCTGAAGATCGTCCTGATGGCGCACCTTGCCTGGATGATGGGCGACGCGATCATCCGCACGCTTTACCGCCTGTTCGTCAGCCGCCAGAACCTGCTCGAATGGCGCACCGCCTCGCAGGCACACAAGGGCGGCGACAACGATCTCGGCTCCTACTACAGCATCATGTACGGCGCGGTGATCATAGGCGTCGTCGGCCTCGCCGTCCCGGTGCTGGCCGATTCCACCGGCGCCTTCGTCGCCTTCTTCTTTGCCTTGTTCTGGATCGGCGCGCCCGCCATCGCCTGCTGGATCAGCCGTTCGGCCGAAACCGAGGACCGCCTGCGCATATCGGCCGCCGACATCCACGCGCTGCGCACCGTGGCGCGGCGTACATGGCACTATTTCGAGACCTTCGTGACGGCCGAGCATCACCATCTGCCTCCGGATAATTTCCAGGAAAGCCCGGCCCCCGTGGTGGCGCCCCGCACCTCGCCGACCAATATCGGCGTCTACCTGCTGTCGGTAATTTCGGCACGCGATTTCGGCTGGATCAGCCTCTCCGACGCGGTCAACCGCATCGACGCGACCATGTCGACCATCGAGAGCATGCCGCGCGACCGCGGCCATCTCTTCAACTGGTATGACACGACGACCCTGAAGCCGCTCTACCCGCTGTACATTTCGGCGGTCGACAGCGGCAATCTCGCCGGCCATCTGGTGGCCGTGGCCGCTGCCTGCGCCGAATGGGCGGAAGCGCCGTCGGTGCATGTGCAGGGCGACTTCGAAGGCATCCTCGACACCGTCACCATCCTCGATGAAAGCCTTGAGGAACTGCCCGACGACCGGCGTCAATTGCGGCCCTTGCGCCAGCGGCTCGCCGACCGTCTCGACGGCATGCGGCGGGCGGTCGAATTGATCAAGGCGCAGCCGGAGATGGCGTCGATCCGTACCATCAACCTGGCCGTCCTGGCCGGCGAGATACGCAAGCTCGCGACAGCCATCCACACCGAGGCCGCGTCGACCCAGAGCGACACCATCGCCGATTGGGCGGCCAGGCTCGAAGCCACCTGCGAGGCGCATGTGCACGACGCGCACAGCGACGAAAACGCCGTCGCGGTATTGCGGGCCAAGCTTCTAACCTTGCGCGAACGCACGCGCCGTTTCGCCTTCGAGATGGATTTCTCGTTCCTGATGCGGCCCGAACGCAAGCTCTTGTCGATCGGTTACCGGGTCGAGGAGCATCAGCTCGACGAAAGCTGCTACGACCTTTTGGCCTCCGAGGCGCGGCTGACCAGCCTGTTCGCCATCGCCAAGGGCGATTTGCCGACCGAGCACTGGTTCCGGCTCGGCCGGCCGATCGTCGAGATCGGCTTCCAGGGCGCACTGATGTCCTGGTCCGGCTCGATGTTCGAATATCTGATGCCGCCGCTGGTGATGAAGGAGCCGCAAGGCAGCATTCTCAACCAGACCAGCAAGCTCATCATCAAGCGCCAGATCCAGTATGGCGGTTCGAAGAACGTTCCCTGGGGGATTTCGGAAGCGGCCTACAACGCCCGCGACCGCGAGCTAACCTATCAGTACACCAATTTCGGCGTGCCCGGGCTCGGCCTGAAGCGCGGCCTTGGCCAAAACACGGTGATCGCGCCTTACGCGACCGTGCTGGCAGCGCAGTTCACGCCGCATGAATCCGTCCAGAACCTGGCCAGGCTGAGGCGGCTGGGCGCACTGGGCCGGCACGGTTTTTACGACGCGGTGGATTTCACGCCGCAACGCGTCCCCGAGGGCACCGACCACGCCGTCGTGCTCAACTACATGGCCCACCACTCCGGCATGTCGATTGCCGCAGTTGCCGATGCGATCTTCGAAGGGCGCCTGCGCGACCGCTTCCACAGCGATCCGGTGATCGAGTCGGCCGAATTGCTGCTGCAGGAAAGGGCGCCGCGCGACATCCCGACTGCGACCGTCAGGACCGAGGCCGACGAGCGCTCGAAGGACGAGACCGAGCTGGAAAGCCCGGATACCCGCATCGTGCTCGATCCGCTCAGGGCGCTCCGCTCGACCAGTGTCATGTCCAATGGCCGCTATTCGGTCATGGTGACCGCCACCGGCTCCGGGTACAGCCGCTGGGGCGAACTTGCCGTCACGCGCTGGCAGCCGGATCCGACCGAGGACCGCCTTGGTTCCTATATTTTCCTGCGCGACGCCAGCAACGGCGACTGGTGGTCGGCCACCGCCGAGCCGAAGCGCGCCGCCGGCGAGCGTGCGCAGACGCTGTTCTCCGACGACAAGGCGAGCTTCGTCAAATCGATTGGATCGCTGCGTTCGGAAGTCGAGTGCATCGTCATCTCGGAAGGCAATGGTGAGGGCCGACGGGTGACGCTCCACAATGATGGCCCCGCTGACCGGCATATCGAAGTAACCTCGTTTGCCGAACTGGTGCTGGGCTCCGAGCCCTCGGATAATGCCCATCCGGCTTTTTCGAAGATGTTCGTGGAAACCGAGATCGCGCCGAATAACGGCGCGATCTTCGCCACCAGGGGCAAGCGCGAAAAGGACGAACCCGACGTCACCATGGTGCATTTCGTCACCGACCCGTCTGGATCGGCGCGAGACGCCGAGGCGGAAACCGACAGGCGCGCCTTCATCGGCCGCGGCCGCACCATCACCGAAGCGGCTGCCTTTGATCCCGGCGCCAAGCTTGGCGGCCATTCCGGCTTCACTCTGGATCCGATCGCATCGCTTCGCCGGCAGGTGCGCGTGCCGGCCAACAAGAAGATTTCGCTGACGTTCTGGACAGTCGTCGGTACCCATCGCGCCGAATTGGATGCCGCCATCGCACGGCTCGACCATCCCGAAAGCTTCGCCCGCCAGGCGATGCTCGCCTGGACGCGCTCGCAGGTGCAGACCCGTCACCTTGGCCTCAGCCTGTCCGACGCCGCCAATGTGCAGAAACTGGCGCGCTATCTGATCTATCCCGATCCGTTTCTGCGCCTTCCGGGCGAATCCATCGTCTCCGGGCTCGGCAGGCAGTCCAGCCTGTGGCCGACCAGCATATCCGGCGATTTTCCGATTTTCCTGGTCAGGATCGCCGATGTCGCCGATCTGGAGATCGTCGCCCAGGCGCTTCGCTTCCAGGAATACATGCGCGCCCGCGGCATGATGATCGATTTTGTCGTCGTCAACGAGCAGGCGTCATCCTACGTGCAGGACCTGCAGCGCGCGGTGGAGACGCTGTGCGAAAACAGCCGGTTGCGCGGCAAGGAACTCGGACCCCGCCAGCACATCTTCGCGGTGCGCCGCGATCTGATGGAGGAAACGACCTACAGGACCTTGCTCGCCGTCGCTCGGGTGGTGCTGCATACGCGCAACGGCACCATCTTCGACCAGATCGAGCGCGCCGAGGCCGCGGCACTGCAGGCGCGGGACGCCGCCCTCCAGCCGGCAGACCTTGCAGCGCTTCGCGAGCCGTCCTTGCCGGTGCCGACGTCGCAAGCATCTGCCGCCCAGGCACTGATCGAGGGCCGCGTCGACGGCAGCGGGCTCGACCAATGGAACGGTTTCGGCGGCTTCGACGGCGACGGACGCCACTACGTCGTGCGTCTTACCGGCCGGCGCACGACGCCGCAGCCGTGGATCAACGTCATCTCCAACCCATCGTTCGGGTTCCACATGTCGGCTGAAGGCGCTGCCTTCACCTGGAGCCGCAACAGCCGCGACTATCAGTTGACGCCATGGTCGAACGATCCGGTCACCAACCGGCCGGGCGAGGGCATCTATATCTACGATCAGGCCAGTGGCAGGGCGTTCTCGCCAATGGCTGCCGTGGTGCGTGACCCGACAATGACCTACGAAACCTGGCACGGGCAGGGTTTTTCGACGTTCCGCTCAAAACGCGGGCCGCTGTCGATGGACCTGACCCATGTTGTCGATCCCGTCGATCCGGTGAAGATATCGCGGCTGCGCATCCAGAATTCGGGTTCGGTGCCGATGCGGCTGCGCGTCTACGCCTATGCGGAATGGGTTCTTGGCGGCCATCGCTCGCGCACCGCTGCAAGCATCGTTCCGTCGAGGGATGCCGCAACCGGCGCGTTGCTGGCGCAAAATCCCTATGGGCTCGATTTCGGCGAGCGGATCGCCTTTCTGGCCGCCGACGGTGCTGTGCATTCGGTCACCGCCGATCGCGGCGAGTTCATCGGCAGGCAAGGCACGAGCGAGTTTCCGCATGCCGTGCTGAGCGGCGCCGGCCTGTCCGGCCGTGTCGAGGCCGGCGACGATCCCTGCGCGGCCATCGCACGCGACATCGACATCGCTGCCGGCGGCGACGTCACGCTGCTCTGGCTGCTCGGCGACGCGGCCTCGCCCGAGGCGGCCAGCGCGCTGGTGCAGACCCATCGCTCAAGGGATTTCGATCAGCGGCTGGCCGATAACGAGCGCACATGGCGCGGCTTTCTCGACACAATCCAGGTCGAGACGCCGGACAAGGCACTCGACGCCATGGTCAATCACTGGCTGCCCTATCAGAGCCTGGCCTGCCGCATCCGTGCCCGCTCTGCGTTCTATCAGGCGAGCGGTGCCTTCGGCTTCCGCGATCAGCTGCAGGATACCTTGGCCTTGCTGGCGCATGACCCCAAGCTGGCGCGCGATCAGATCCTCAACGCGGCGCGGCGGCAATTTCCCGAAGGCGACGTACAGCATTGGTGGCTGCCGCGCACCGAGGCCGGCGTCCGCACCATGATCTCGGACGACGTGGTCTGGCTGGCCCACGCCACGGCCCGTTACCTGCTGGTGACCGGCGACACCGCGATCCTGAAGGAGCAACTGCCCTTCATCGAAGGGCAGGCGCTGGGCGAAGGCGAGCACGATGCTTTCTTCATCCCGGAAATCTCGAAGAAGACAGCCTCGCTCTACGACCATTGCGCGCGGGCGCTCGATCTTGCCGTCAAGCGCAGCAGCCCGGCCGGGCTGCCGCTGATCCTCGGCGGCGACTGGAACGACGGCATGAACCGCGTCGGCGAGCACGGCAAGGGCGAGAGCGTGTGGCTGGGCTGGTTCCTGCTGAAGACGCTGGGCGACTTTGCCGCTGTCGCCAAGGCGGAGCGCGATGCCAAGCGCGTGCAGGCCTGGACGAAGCACGCCGAGGTGCTGAAGCGGGCGCTGGAAAGCACCGCCTGGGATGGCGAGTGGTATCGGCGCGGCAGCTTCGACGACGGCACGCCGCTCGGCTCGCGCAAGTCGGACGAGTGCAAGATCGACTCGATCGCCCAGTCCTGGAGCGTGCTTTCGGGCGAGGGCGACCCGGCGCGGTCGACCACGGCAATGGCGCAGGCGATGAAAGCGCTCGTCGACGACGACCTCAAGATCGCCAAACTGTTCACCCCGCCCTTCTCGAAGACGGAAAAGGACCCGGGCTACATCAAGAGCTATCCGCCGGGGGTCCGTGAAAACGGCGGCCAATACACGCACGCGGCAACATGGTTCGTCATTGCGCTAGCCGAGATGGGTCGCACCGACGATTCCTACCGTTGCCTTTCAATGCTCAATCCGGTCAACCATGCGCTCGACGAAGCCGCGGCAGAGCGCTACCGGGTGGAACCTTATGTCGTCGCGGCCGACGTTTATTCCGGGCAAGACAAGGGCGGCCGAGGCGGCTGGACCTGGTATACCGGGTCGGCGGGCTGGCTTTATCGAGCTGCGGTCGAGAGCATTCTCGGCATAGAGCGCCGCGGACAGCGCCTCCAGTTCACGCCGAGACTTCCTAGCCATTGGGACGGCTATTCGGCAACCCTGAAGATGCTGGGCGCCGAGATCAAAGTACGCGTCGTCCGCGACAAAAAGGCCCGGGCCATCTCACTTGAAGTGAATGGCACGAAGACCAAATCTTCGTCCTTCGAGCCAAAAGCCGGAGATAGTGCCGAGGTGGTCGTCAGAATACCGGCCTAGATTCAAGGGCTTGGAGCGTCGCTTAGCGTTCCCAGGGGCACGCACGGGCGCTCCAAGTGCATCTACCGGTTATATTTGCGTTTGACCTTGCTGAATGCCTGCACACGACTTTAGACGTCGTGCCCAGGGTCTTGCTGATTAAAATTGTGGCAGTGCTTTCCATCTGCCATGATTTTGCCGCAACGCTGACATTTCACCTTTTATCTCAAACTGTTAGACGATCACGGCAAATTTCGAAGCGTCGTCATCTTTTGTTCGCGGAATGGGAACGGAAGAGCTAGACGAGCATTGTTTTGCGACGCGTCAACCGATACGAGTCAAAAAATGACGCACTGCACCATAAATAATTGGCGGAGTAGCTGAAGTGTCACTTCTGCAAATCTACTGGCGAGCCCTTGGTTATCTCGCTGCCGACAGGAAACGCGTTGCGTTTATCTGCGGGGCGAATGTCGCGCTTGCCATTATCGCCATTCTCGAGCCGATCATGTTCGGCCGGGTGATCGATGCCATTTCGGACCGCGGCTCGGTATTCGCGACACTCGCAATGTGGGCCGGCCTCGGCGCGTTCAACATCATCGCCTTCGTGCTGGTGGCGCGCGGCGCCGACCGCTTTGCCCACCAGCGGCGCAGCGAGGTTCTTTGCCAGTCGTTCGAGCGCGTGATCACCATGCCGCTTGCCTGGCATCATCAGCGCGGCACCTCCAATTCCCTGCACACGCTCCTGCGCGCGGTCGAGACCTTGTTCAGCCTCTGGCTGGAATTCATGCGGCAGCATCTGTCGACCGCGGTTGCGTTGGTCCTGTTGGTGCCCACCGCGCTCAGCATGGATATCCGCATGTCGATGGTGCTGCTGGCGCTTGGCGCGCTCTATGTCGGCATCGGACGGCTGGTGATGCGGCGCACCAAGGAAGGCCAGGCGGCCGTGGAGCGGCACTACCACAAGGTATTTGCGCATGTGACCGACTCGGTCAGCAACGTCGCCGTCCTGCAAAGCTACAACCGCATCGGCCATGAGACCGAGGCGCTGAAGCGCTACGTCAAGAACCTGCTCGACGCACAGAATCCGGTGCTCGACTGGTGGGCGATGGCCAACGCGCTGCACCGCCTGTCGTCGACGATTTCGATGATGGTGGTGCTCTTGATTGGCGCCTATCTGGTGACGCACGGCCAGTTGCGCATCGGCGACGTCATCGCCTTTACCGGCTTTGCCACGCTGCTGATTGCCCGGCTCGACCAGATGTCGGCCTTCGCCAACCAGATTTCCGAGGCGCGCGCCAAGCTCGAGGAATTCTATCATCTCGAGGACTCTGCATCCGACGCCGCCGAGCCCGATGGGCTGCGCGAGCTCGTCAACGTCACCGGTCATGTGCGTTTCGAGAATGTCTGCTTCGAGTTCGGCAATTCCGGGCAGGGCGTCGACGACGCGTCGTTCGAGGTCCAGGCCGGCCAGACCGTCGCCATCGTCGGCCCGACGGGCGCCGGCAAGACGACGCTCATCAACCTTCTGCAGCGCGTCTTCACGCCGTCCGGCGGACGCATCCTGATCGACGGCATCGATACCCGCACGGTGACCCGCAAGTCGCTGCGCCATTCGATCGCCACCGTCTTCCAGGATGCCGGCCTGCTCAACCGCTCGATCGAGGACAACATCCGCGTCGGCCGCGCGGAGGCGAGCTATGACGAGGTCCATGCCGCGGCCAATGCCGCCGCCGCGCAGGATTTCATCCTGTCAAAGTGCGAGGGCTACGACACGGTCGTCGGCGAACGCGGCGGACAGCTGTCCGGTGGCGAGCGCCAGCGCATCGCGATCGCCCGCGCCGTGCTGAAGGACGCGCCCATCCTGGTTCTCGACGAGGCGACCAGCGCGCTCGACGTCGAGACGGAAGACCGCGTCAAGGACGCCATCGACGAATTGCGGCGCGGCCGCACCACCTTCATCATCGCCCACCGCCTGACCACCGTTCGCGACGCCGATCTGGTCGTGTTCATGGACAAGGGCCGGGTGGTCGAGATGGGCGGGTTCACCGAACTGTCGCTGCGCAACGGTCGCTTCGCCAGCCTGCTGCGCGCCGGCGGCCTGCTCAACGACGAGGAGGTCCGCCGCCTCAGCCGTCCGGTGAACGAAGCCGCCTGAGCAGCGCGGCTTGCCTTCTCCCCTTGCGGGAGAAGGTGGCCTCGCGAAGCGAGGTCGGATGAGGGGTGCTCCAGCTTGGCGCAAATCTTCATCCAAATCCAGACTTCGGCGCACGGCGATCATTGGCGCCTCACTCCGTCCAGCACCCCTCATCCGGCTCGACGCTACGCGCCGATCCACCTTCTCCCGCAAGGGGAGAAGGGAAGACGTACCGCCGCTGCGGTTGCCGCAACTCCGCCGGCGGTCTATGTAAAGCCGCATGAGCGATACGACTTCACGCCTCTCCGGCTGGATGGACCTTGCCAACCCGACGCGGTTCGTCGCGCTGGTCGACAAGGTGGTGCCGTGGTTGGCGAGCGTGGCCGCCATCGTCCTCGGCGTGGGTCTCTATATGAGCTTCACGGCGCCTGAGGACTTCCAGCAGGGCATCACCGTTCGCATCATGTATATCCACGTGCCTTTCGCCTGGCTTGCCATGATGTGCTACACGCTGATGGCGGTCTCGGCACTGGGCACGCTGGTCTGGCGCCATCCGCTGGCTGACGTGGCGCTGAAATCGGCGGCACCCATCGGCGCCGTCTTCACCGCCCTTGCACTGATCACCGGTTCGATCTGGGGCAAGCCGATGTGGGGCACCTG
The DNA here is from genome assembly GCF_040320095.1 of Mesorhizobium sp. M0800. Classification (NCBI taxonomy): domain Bacteria; kingdom Pseudomonadati; phylum Pseudomonadota; class Alphaproteobacteria; order Hyphomicrobiales; family Phyllobacteriaceae; genus Mesorhizobium; species Mesorhizobium sp. M0800. The sequence goes on along the minus strand of NZ_JAMYOZ010000007.1, from coordinate 22,029 downwards.
GTGGGTGTGGGACGCGCGGCTGACCTCGGTCTTCATACTGTTCCTGATGTATCTCGGCATCATCGCGCTGACCCGCGCGCTCGACGATGCCGGGCGCGCCGCCTGGGCCGCCGCCATCATCACCCTGGTCGGCTTCATCAACATTCCGATCATCAAATTTTCGGTCGACTGGTGGAACACGCTGCATCAGCCGGCGTCGGTGTTCCGGCTTGGCGGGCCGACCATCGATCCAAGCCTGTTGTGGCCGTTGCTGGTGATGGCACTCGGCTTCACAGTGCTGTTCTTCGCGCTGCATCTGATGGCGATGCGCACCGAGATCCGGCGCCGCCGCGTCATTTCGATGCGCCGGGTTGCCGCGAGGCAGGCTAACTGACCGCCGTCGAGTTCCTTCGCGCCCCCCTCTGGCCTGCCGGCCATCTCCCCCTCCAGGGGGGAGATTGAATGTCACGTATCGTTTCGCCAATCGCGAATGTTGAAAGAGAGGCGCTACCGGCGAAGCTACCGATCTCCCCCCTTGAGGGGGAGATGGCCGGCAGGCCAGAGGGGGGCGCTGTCCGGGCGCTGTCCCTCCAGCGTTTGAAGGATTTTGTACCTGAAGCGCACGCGCTCCAGCTGGACTCACCCCATCCGTCCTCGCGCCTTGACCGGGAGCGTCTCGATCACCTTGTCGCCTTCGATCAGATGCACCTCGTCGAACAGGTTGGTGACGACGCAGCAATGGTCGGGCACGACGCGCACGCGCTCGCCGATGCGAAGCTCGGCGCCGCCTGACAGCGTGACGTTGCCGTGCTCTTCGCTGAGGCTGGTCACCCTTGCGCCTGAAATGCCCAGCAGCTCGCCGAAATCGGCGAGCCCCAGCGTATCGCTGGACAGGGCCTTGCTGCCGGCGTCGAGGATGGCGCGTATCGGCGTTGGGTGGCTGACCACCGTCGACAGCACCGTCAGTGCGCAATCGTCGAGGCTGCCGACGCCTTTGGCGACCTGGTAGCGGTCGAGATAGATGTAGGTGCCGGGCCGGTATTCGGTAACGACGCTATGCTCGCCGGAACGCCACATATCGGGTGTGCCGCCGCTGGAGATGCGCTCGCAAGAAAGGCCGGCTGCGGCAAGTGCTTGCTGCGCATCGGCGAGCCACGCCTCGGTCTCGGCGGCGCGGCCAGCCCCCGGGTAGGTCATCAAGCCGCCGAAGACGAGCCCCCGGACCTTGTCGATCTCGCTCGCCAGCGCGACTGCCTCGCCGGCCGACTGCACACCGCAGCGGCCCATGCCGGTGTCGCATTCGACCAGCACCGGCAGGCGGTGGCCGGGATCGGTAAAGGTGGCGGCAAGTCCCATCAGCGTGTCCATGCTGTCCGTTGTCACCGACAGGGTTACGCGGCCGTGCAGCGCCTTGAGGCGCTCCAGCTTGGCCCGCCCGAGGATATTGTAGGGCAGAAAGATGTCGGTCAGTCCGGCGTCGGCCATGACCTCGGCCTCGCCGATCTTCTGGCAGGTGATGCCGACGGCGCCGGCCGCGATCTGCTTCTTTGCCCAGTAGGGCAGTTTGTGGGTCTTGATGTGCGGCCTGAGCTTCAGCCCGTGCCGGTCGGCATGGGCCTGCGCCCGCGCGATATTGGCTTCGGCGCGGCCGGCATCGATCAGGATCGCCGGCGTATCGAGGTCGTCTATGCTGCGCATGGTCTCACCATCCGAAAATTGGTTGACCTTATGGCCCTGATCGGACCGCATGTCATGGGGCCAGCGACAGCAGTTTGCATCGACACCGGATGGACGTTCGGCTATTGCGGTTTGAGCAATTCCAGGAAAAGTGTGAAACGGTTTTCCGTCCGGAATTGCGTCCAAAAAAAGATAGAACGGTTCATCGTTTCCGTGAAACGATGAACCGTTCTAGCGCTCGCAAAGCGACGGGAAGGAACCACGATCATGAAACGCTCCGCCATCAACGATATCATCCGCGACGCCGACGCCTTCATCCGCTCGTTCGGCTACATCATGCCGCCCTTCGCCTACTGGTCGCCGGAAGAGATGAAGGCGCGCCGGCAGGATTCGTCGGCAATCTTCTCGTCGCGGCTTGGCTGGGACATCACCGACTACGGCCAGGAGAAATTCGACGAGCTCGGCCTGTTCCTGTTCACCGTTCGCAACGGCCGCTACGAGGACATGAAGAAGGGCATGGGCATGCTTTATGCCGAAAAGATCATGATCTCGCGCAAGGATCAGCTGTCGCCGATGCACCGCCACAACATCAAGGCCGAGGACATCATCAACCGTGGCGGCGGCAAGCTGGTGCTGGAGCTGTTCATGCATGATCGCGATGGCGGCATCGATCCGAAGGCCGAAGTATCGGTGCCTGTCGACGGAACCATCCACAGACTACCTGCGGGTGGGCTCCTGAAGCTCGACCCAGGCCAGAGCGTCACTTTGCTGCCGGGTGTCTGGCATGCCTTCTGGGCCGAGGGCAAGGACGTGCTGATCGGCGAGGTCTCGACCGTCAACGACGATCTCACCGACAACGTCTTCCGCGAGCCGATCGGCCGCTTCGCGGACATCGACGAGGACACAGCACCGCTGCACCTGCTGGTATCCGATTATGAGAAGTGGGTGGGGTAGGGGAGGAGGTGGCGCTGGTTGGAAATGCCGGAACCGATAGCTAGGAGTCCCAATTCAGCTGCTGAAAAAATGTCCGAATACCGATTGTGCTGTCACTGAATTCGCTCGTGCTGTGCAGTGAAAAAACGATATCCACCGTGGGCGGCGCTTCTATTCTCGCTATTATTAGGCGCACTCCGTCATCCAGGATCTCAACGCCCGTTTCTCGTTTCCAATTTCCTCCCACTTGCTGAAGTCGGGGGGAGGAATCGTCGAATTGCTCTCGCATCGATTCGTCGTTTGGAAAGGGAGTGTCGGTGAGGCTGCTGAATTCTTCCCAGGACCCAGACACTGCTGCCTGAATTGCGCGCTCAATTCGGGATTTTTCGGTCTCGCTAATTTTGACTTGCATCGCCTTCGGTCTCTCCGCCCTACCGCGCATGCTTGTCGGCCCTGCGGTTGCCCAGCAGCAGCTTGCGCTCGAGATGCGCCCGCAATTCCCCGTAATACACCGTCAGGAACGGGCGTGCGTCATGGGCTTGGGGTGCCGCGCCGATCTTGCGTCCGATCGTTTCGGCCACCGTCCGCAGGGCGAAATAGTCGTCGCGGCGCAGCACCTCCTCCAGCTTGTGGAGTTCGGCAATCCCGTAGGCATCGAGTTGGGCGTGGCTGAACCGGAAGGCGCCGGCCGCCGGATCCTGCCGTGCCGACAGGTCTTCAAGCAAGGCGCGCTTCGGCGCCTCGACCACCCAGGTCCCCGCCAACAGGTCGCCGATCCGCATGCGGTCTCGATTGAACAGCGGGAACAAGGCAAACAACAGCGTCCACACCAGTCCGAACACCGTCGTCAGCGTGTCGGCGAGGTCGGTCCCGCTGCGTCCAACGATGATCGACAGCGGCAGGAACACCTCGATCTCGCGCATCAGGTTGCGGGCGATGACCTGGTCGATCGACAGGCCGTCTCCGCTGCGCGACGCGACCCGGATGCCGACGATCCGCTTGCCGGGCGTAGCCGCGCGCCGGCCCGCTTCGAAAACGATGAAGTAGGCGTTGCGCAGAAAGAAGATCAGGATGATCCAGACTACGAAGAGCGGCTGAAATCCCTCGCTGCCAAGGCCTCCCACCCCGAACAGCGCGACGATCGTGATCACGATTGCAGCCACGGCGATGAACACGATGTCGAGCAGGAAGGCGGAGGCCCGCGTGCCGGCGTCAGCAAGCCTAATCCGGAGATCGACGCCTTCGGGCGTGATCAGCGGCCGTATAGCCGCGAAGGCGGCGCGTTTAACGATCGCCATGCCGCACCGCCCGGAACAGGTAGAAATAACCGATCCACAGCACCAGCATGCCACCGCCAATGCCGTAGCGCGTGACGTCGCTGGTGATGGTCTGCCTGCCAATGCCCTCGAGCAGCCCGGCAAACAGCAGCATGACTGAGACCCCGACCATGGCGTTCGCGGCGATGCGTCCGGCGCGAGCCGCTGCCGCCATGCGTGTCAATTCGCCGGGAAAGGCGATGCTGGTGCCGATGCGCATGCCGGCCGCGCCGGCCAAAGCGATCGCGAACAATTCGCTGGTGCCGTGGATGGCCAGCCAACCGCCGAGCTCCATGCCAAGCCCCTTGGACCAATAGACTTGGAACAACGCCCCGATCATGCAGCCGTTGAACAGCATCAGCAGCACCGTCGGCACCGCGAAGGCGAAGCCAAGGGCGAAGGCCAGGATTGCGACCTGGACGTTGTGCGTGAACAGATAGGCGGCAAAGCCTGAGAGAAAGCCATTGTCGCCATCATAAAGCATGCCTCGCAGCAGTTCGGCCGAGGTGTCGGGGCCACGGCCTCCTGCCAGGCCGGGCGGGATGATCGCGCCGAACCAGCTCTTGTCGGATGCCACCAGCCAGGCGCCTGCACCAATGCCGATCACCATCAGCGCGACCGACGCCAATGTCTCGCGCCACAGGTCGCGAATGGCTTCGGGCCAGTCATGCAGGAAGAAATCGGCGAGGCGCTGCCGCAGCCCGCGGCGCGCGCCGTAGAGATAGAAATAACCGCGCAGGGACAGCGCTTCGAGATAGCCGACCAGCGCATTATCGAGCGAGGTCGCGCGCGCCACCGACAGGGAAGACAGCGCCGATCGATAAAGCAGCGGCAGCGACAGCAGCTCCTCTTCGGAAAGCGTCCGCGGCGCACGCTTCTCGACACGCGCCAGCAGCGCCTCGAATGCTTTCCAGTCGGCCTCGCGCTCGCGGCGGAAGCTGGCTAGCGACTGGCGTACCGCGTCGCCGCGCATCGCATTGCCGCGTACCGGCGCCGTCACAGCAAATCCTCCTGCTTGAACTGCAGATAGCGCTCGACCAGCGCCGGACCGAGCCGGTTGTGGTCGGCTTCGATCACATGCGCCCCGAGCAGGCGCAGCCGGCCGATGACGACCTGCCTTTCGCGCAAGAGCCCTCCGGCAACGACCGCGCGGGCAACATCCTCGCCGGAGCGTGGCGGCAGGTCGGCCAGGCCCTCCAGTTCGGTGTCCTTCATCATCATGAACAGCACGAGATGCCGTTCGGTGAGCCGGCCCACGGTGCGCAGCATCAATTCCGCACTGATCGGATCGACGAAATCGGTGAAGATGATGACCAGCGAGCGGCGGTCGAGCCGCGCCGCCAGCGTCGTCAATGCCAGCGTGAAATTGGTCTCCTCGCTGGAGTAGTCGATCTCGGCGGCCCGTTTCTGGATCATCGCAAAGCTGGCGGGGCCGCGCACCGCGCCGCTCGAAACGCGCGGCCTTGCATCGAAGCCGAACAGGCTGACCATGTCACCGCCCTTCAGCGCAATGAATGCCGACAGCAGGGCGGCCGTCACCGCCCGGTCCACCTTCGGCACACCGTCGACCGGCTCGCACATCAGGCGTCCGCTATCGATGGCCAGCACGATGTTGTTGTTCTCCTCGATGCGGAACTCGCGCGCCAACAGCTTGCCGTGGCGGGCGCTGCGCTTCCAGTCGATCATCCGCCGGCCCATGCCCGGCTGGTAATCCTTGAGCGCGTCGAACTCGCGGCCTTGACCGGCGCGGCGCTGCGCATGGCCTTCGGCAAGCGCCGCATGTTGCAGCAGCGTGATCGCCTCGCCGCGAGCGCTGCTGACGTCGGGCAGCACCGCAACCTTGCTTTCCACCGGCAGGACGACCTGGTTCCAGACCAGCCCGAATGGCCCGCGCCAGCGCACCCAGAGACGGTCGAAGCTGGCGACGCCGCGCCGCAGCGCCTGGAAGCGGAGGAAGAGCGACCCGCCTCCGGCGGTTGGCAGCAAGGCGCCGCCGCTGCTGTCCACCGGCGCCAGACGCCCATCGTGGCCGACGCGAGCCTCCGCGGCGCGCGGCCCCGAGTGACGGGCGGTGATTTGCACGCCGAATTCCCCACCAACACCGACCTGCTGCGGCGCATCGATGCTGGCACTCAGCGATGCCCGTCCGCGTCCGGCCGCGGCATCCACCGCCAGGAAGGCAAGCAGCAGGCAACTCCACAGCAATCCCAGATACCAGAACGACGGCAATGCCAGCGCGACCAGGAAGGCCGGGACCGCGCCGGCCGCAGCTGCCCATACCGCTCGGCCGCTGGGATAGATCAACGTGGTGCTTCCGTCTGGTCGACCAGGTCGGAGACGATCTGCTCGACCAGCCGGCCATCGATCTGTGCGGCAGGCGAAAGGATGACGCGATGACGCAGCGCCGGCACCGCCAGCGCCTTGACGTCGTCGGGGATCACATAGGCGCGTCCGTCCAGCGCCGCCCGGGCACGCGCCGCCCGCGCCAGCATGGCGCCGGCGCGCGGACTGGCCCCGACCTCCAGATCGGCATTTTCGCGCGTAGCCCGAACCAGCGCCGCTATGTAGCCGACGACATCGTCGACAAGGGTGACGGAGCCGACGACTTCAAGGGCCTCCTGCAGCGTTTCGCGATCCGTCTGCGCCTCGATGCCATATTGCGCGATGTCGTGCGAGGCGGAGCCGCCGCCATGATGGACGATGATGGCTCGTTCTTCCTCGGGGCCGGGATAGCTGACGCGGTGCTTGAACAGGAAGCGGTCGAGCTGCGCCTCCGGCAGCGGATAGACGCCCTGGTGCTCGATCGGATTCTGGGTCGCGACGACCATGAAATTGCGGCCGAGCGAATGCGTGGTGCCGTCGAAGGTGACCGCATGTTCCTGCATCGCCTCGAGCAGTGCGGCCTGCGTCTTGGGCGGCGTGCGGTTGATTTCGTCGGCAAGCAGGAGATCGCAGAAGATCGGGCCGCGCGTCAGCGTGAACTGCCCGGTCTGGAAGTTGTAGATGTTCGACCCGACGATATCGCCGGGCATCAGGTCCGGCGTGAACTGGATCCGCCCGTAGGCGATCCCAAGCGCCTGGGCGAAGCAGCGCGCCGTCATTGTCTTGGCCGTGCCCGGAGGACCTTCCAGCAGGATATGCCCGCCCGCAAACAAGGCGGTCAGCATCAGGTCGACCGTATCGTGCTGCCCGGTGATCGCCTTGGCCACTTCTTCCCTGATCCGTGTCGCCAGGGCCTTCACATCATCGACGTTCACCGAGCCTCCTTGCCGTCCAGTCATGCAGCCGTTCTGCTGCCTGTTGCATCTGCGTCAGATTCTTCGCCTCGCCGGCCGCTTGCGAGCGCGTCGTGAAGCCGCCAGCTTGCTCCTTATCGCGAGAGTCGAGCCAGTGGTCGAGCGCTTTGCCTTGCAACCCTTGCGGTGCGCCGAGCAGCGCGCCGGCGCGCACCCGCATCAAGGCCGCATAGCGGCCTCCCAGCTCGTCCAGCCGGCCGGCACGCCGCATGAGCATCGCCGTCGTATCGACCAGCGCACGCTTGCCGAAGGCGATCGCGCGCTGGTCGATACGCGGCGGGCCAAACCGGCCAAGGCCATGCAGGAACGCCAGCGCCGCAGCGATCAGGATCGTCAGTGTCAGCGCCAGGAACGGCGGCTCGACCAGAAGCTTGGCCAGATCATACTTCCGCCCCGCGCCGTGCAGCGTCAGATCGAACATCACCGGGCCGTCGTCGGGCTGGAGCAAGGCAATCAGCCCGAGCGCGGCTGCTGCCTTTTCGGGATCCTTGAGGGCGGCGTTGTTGATCAGGTCGGGGTCAGTCAGGATATAGAACGGCTTGTCGTCTAGTTCGGTAAGCACAGCCTTGTCATTGCCGGCTGCGATGAGAGGGTACTTGTCGGCCACCCACTGCAATTCTTCGGGTGCGGCAACCATGTTGCCTTCGATGTCGAGTTGCTTTGCCGTGCTGTGGCCGGCACCGATCTTCGCATCGGCGATGCGGCCAAGCCATTCGTTCACCACCGAACCGGGCAATCGCCCGAATTTCATGTTCCAGCCTTCATGCCCCTGCAGCGGCAGGATCTGCCATTTGGGCAGCACGAAGAGTGTGTTCTGGTCCTGGCGAAGTTTCAGGATGTGGTCGAGCGCTTCCGGATCGCTGTCGGACGAAATGGTGACGATCAGCAGCATGTCGGTGCCGAGATCGTCCTCGGTCCGCGCCATCAAGGGCGCTTCGCCGGTGAGCCGCAGCCATTCCGCCAGGCCGGCGTAGCCGACGCCGCTTTTCGACAGCGGCGTGGCGCCGCCATTGCCGGGTTGCCGGAAATCGGGAGCATAGGTGGACAGCAGGAAGAAACCGGCTGCCGCAAGGAGGCTGGCGAAAATCCCCCAAAACAGTGTCTTTCGATTGAACGGCTCCTGTGCCTCGACCGCCGGTGCACTCACGTCCAGGCATCCCGGAAGGCGAAACGTTCGTAGGCGCCGCGCGCCTGCCGCCAGCCTTCCGCGCCGACCGGCCGGCGCGCGAACAGCGCCGCCTCGACAATGCGGGCGATCTCGGTAAACGCATGGCGCGCCCTTCCCGGCAGGGAAGGGGCATTGGCGATGTCGCGCGCGGTGAGCGACGGGCGCAGGAAGTCCGGCAGCCGGCCGGCAATATCGGCGACGCTGCGCCGAAGCAAAAGGTGAACCGCCTCGTCATAGTCGCCGCGTGCGGCCAGCCCATCCGCTTGCGACAACAGGATCTGCGCGGCGCCGGCGTCTGGGCGCCATGCTTCTTCGTCTTCGACTTCGGGTCGAGCGCGCTGCCACGGCAGCCGCCAGGCGATGCCTTTCACCTCAAGGAAGACCAAAAGCAGGATGATTGCGACGCCCGATATCACCGCCCCCCAGAACAGATAGATCATGTAGGGACCGAGCCACGACAAAAAATCCTGCAGCGGTTTCAGCCACTCGGGCGGCTTCGGCGGCACATAGGCCGGCAGGTCGAACTGGATCGACTCATCGGCGATCAGCTGCTTGTGCAGATTGGTCAGCCGTTCGGCTTCCGCTGTGCCTGGCTGTGCCACCGCCACCCGCTCCCCCTGCAACCTGTGGTTCCCTGCCGACACTGACAATGCAGAACAAGAATTGCAAGTGGGCTGGACGCCCACCGTTAATCTTGGCAGAATTACTATTAGGGCGCCGTGATACTGTTACGGCGAAACACGGGGGGAAATCATGGCTTCAACGACACTGGAACGGCCTGAGAAATTCGAGATCGGCAGGGTGTTCAACAACAGCTTCGCCGTGATCGGCCGCAACATCGGCTTGTGCCTTGGGCTCGCGCTGCTGTTTTCAGGCTTGCCGGCGATTATTCTTCGGCTGTGGAGCCAACCGCAAATAGATGCGGTTCTGCAGGGCGACCCCGGCGCCGCGGCCGATCCCTCGATGATGTTTCGGAATTCATGGTTTACGATTATTGCGGGATTGCTATCCTTCGTTTTCGCGCTGCTGCTCCAGTCGGCGCTGGTGCGGGCGACGATCGAGGACTTGAACGGCAAGCGGCCGACCTTTGGCGACTGCATTCAGATAGCCATCCGCAATTTGCTGCCGACCCTCGGTATTGGCCTGCTCGTCGGCCTGGGTGCGGGCCTGGCGTCGATAGCTTTGCTGGTTCCCGGCATCATCTTATGGCTCGGATGGTGCGTGGCGGTGCCGGTTCTGATCCAGGAGCGGCTTGGCGTGTTCGGTTCGATGTCGCGTAGCCGTGTCCTGACCAAGGGCAACCGCTGGCCGCTATTTGGCCTCTTCTTGATCCTGATGGTCATCGCGATGGTCATCCAGTGGGTGATGCTGGCAGTCATCGTCATGTTTGGCGGGATCATTGCCGATGTGGCGGCAGCCTTGGTGTCGACCGTACTGTCGATGGTGCTGTCGGTCGCCACGGCGGTCAGCTATGTCGAGCTGCGTCAGGTCAAGGAAGGCACCAGCGTCGAAGAACTGTCGCAAATCTTCTCGTAGCAAAGTCGCGCGGCTGCACCACGTCGGGACCGGCCTGAACATCAGGCGGGCCCGGCGAGCCGCGACAGCCGTTCGCCATGCTGCCGCCGGCGGGTCAATGTCGGCCAACACCGGGTCGCAATGACGGACCGGTCAAAACAGGTAGAGGTATATCGTGGCGTCAATAACGCTGGACCAGCCCAACAAATTTCGCATCGGCAGGGTTTTCGGCGCCAGTTTTGCGGTCATCGGCCGCAACCCCATGCTTTGCCTCGGACTTGCATTGCTGTTTTCGGGTTTCCCGACCCTTGTTTATGAGCTTTGGATGCAGGTGCCGCAGGCCGGCGTCGCCCGAGGGGATCCTGATGCCGCCCTCGGCGGCCTCCGCATGATGTCTCGTGATTCTCTGATTACGTTCGGCGTCGTGTTGATGTCCTTTGTCCTGGATCTGTTGCTTCAGTCTGCGCTGGTCCGGGCGACTATCGAGGATCTGAACGGCAAGCAGCCATCCATTGCCGACTGCATCAAGATAGCGATCGGCTGTTTTCTGCCAACGCTCGGCGTCGGGCTGCTGGTCGTCCTGGGCGCAGGATTGGGCTTGATCCTGCTCGTCATTCCCGGAATCATATTGTGGCTCCGGTGGCTGGTAGCGGTGCCGGTTCTGGTACAGGAACGGGTCGGCGTGTCTGGCTCCATGGCGCGCAGCGGTGAACTTACCAAAGGCAGCCGCTGGGCACTGTTCGGCCTGTTCTTCGTTCTGATCGTGGCCTCGGTGGCCATTCAGTTGGCACTTGAAAGTGCTGTCGAACCGTTGGGCGGCATAGTGCGAGCTGTAGTGGCGACTTTGGTGTCGACGATATCGTCAATGGTGACGTCGATTGCCACCGCGGTCAGCTATGTCGAGCTGCGTCAGGTCAAGGAAGGCACCAGCGTCGAAGAACTGTCGCAAATCTTCTCCTGAGGACGGTGGCCAGGCCGACCGTAGGCTCTCGCTTTGCGCTCACTCGGCCGAGCTCTTTCACGACTCCTTAGTCAGCTGTGCCGGCAATGCTGTGGCCAGCCGCTTCGCCCATTCCTCGATGCCGGAGCGGCCCGCCAGCAGGTCCTGCCTGATCTCGATGAGGACGGCGGGAATGCCGCGATCGTCGCCATGGACGGGTATGGCATAGTCGCCGTCACGGCTGATCACGTAGGGCTCGTTTGCCGCGGCGTTGAGTGCACTGTCGGCGCGCAGGCCGGCAAGCACTGCCTGGCCGAAATCGACTGCCCGATCGTAAAGCACGCCGGCGTGCCAGGGCCGCGCAATGCCGAGAAAGACCGGCGTGAAGGAGTGGATCGTCGCGATCCGCGTCGGTCTGCCCTGCTTCGCCCGGTCGTCGAGATGGGCGGCCACGCGGTCATGAAACGGCGCGAACATGACTTCGGCACGCCGGCTTCGTTCCTCCGGATCGAGGCCGACATTGCCGGGGATGTCCGTGTCCTCCGATTGCACCGGAATGCTGCCGCTGGAACCAAGCGGCCGGTTGAGATCGATCAAAAGCCGCGAATAGGAGCTGAGGAAAGCCGGAGCATCGAGCAGCTTCGACAGGGCGCGGGTCACTTCGGCGGCGCCGATGTCCCAGGCGATATGGCGCTGCAAATGGCTGCTGTCGAGACCGAGCCGCGCATACTCGGCCGGGATGTGATTGGACGCGTGCTCGCATATCAGAACGATATCGGAACGCCCCGTTTCGTTGATTGCTTCGACCGCTGGAAGCCGACCTTCCGGTAGGATGGCGTTAGCAAGCGGCTCAGCCATCAATACAGCGTCCGGTAGAGATCGCAGACCGCCACTGGGTCGAAACCGGCGAGGCGCTCGGTCTCATGCCGCTTGAGGCCGACAAAGGTCTCGACGAACACCGGCGCGAACCATCCGGTGACGGTCTTGTCGGCAACGAGCGCGTCGAGTGCCGCAGGCAGCGTTTCCGGCAGCCGCACGAGGCCAAGCTTCTTGCGCTCGGAACCGCTCATCTGCGTCGGGTCGCCCGAGACAAGCGGCGGCGCCGGCAGCTTGGCCTTCAGCCCCTCCAGCCCGGCGCGCACGATCGCCGCCAGCGACAAATAGGGATTGCCGGTGGCGTCGGCTGCCCGGTATTCGATATTGTACTGCCGCGCCGGATCGCGCCCGCCGATCGTTGTCGTCGGGCAGATGCGCAGGCTCGCCTCGCGGTCGCGATCGGCAAGCCAGGTGTAGGACGAGCTCCAGCTATGCGGCTTCAGCCGGTAGTAGGACGACACACTCGCCGCCGTCATGGCGGTGGTCGCGGGCAGGTGACACAGCACGCCGGCGCAGTACGAAGCGGCCTGGCTGGAAAGGCCGCCAGGCTGGGCCGGATCGTAGGTCGCCGGGTTGCCGGCCTCGTCGACGAAACTGAAATGGATGTGGACGCCGTTGCCGACGGCATCCGGCGCGATCTTGGGCGCGAAGCTGGCCCGCCAGCCGGCACATCGCGCGACTTCGCGCGTGATCTCGCGGATGGCGACCGCGCGATCGGCCGCGGCGAGCGCATCGGCCGGCTCGCACGTCACCTCGAACTGGTCGGTGCCGAATTCGGCGATCACCACTTCGGGCGCGACGCCGGCTTCCGCCAGCGCCGCCATCAGATTGGCGGCAAACGGGTCGGCGCGGCGCAGTGCTGCCAACGACATCGAATGAGCCGGCCCAAAGTCGCCCTCGATATGGAATTCATGCTCGAACGCGGCGATGACGGAAAGCCCGGCCGCTGCCTTCAACTCCGCCAGCGCATCCTTGAGCATGGTCCGCGTGCAGCCGACCCACGGGCTGCCGTCGAGTTCGACGATGTTGGCGGCGACCATATCGAAGGGCGTCGCCGATCCGGTCAGCGCCGTGCGAAACCGCGCGTTGAGATCGGGAATGAGCCGCACATCGCCCGACGAGCCCCACGGATTGGGGTCGACGATCGAGTTGAACGGCGTCAGCGACAGGTTGGCCTGCAGCCAGCCGACGCCGGTCGCGGCGATCTTCTGCAGCCTGCTTTCGACGACCGAGCGGCCGCGCGTGATCGCCGACAGGTCGGTGGTGACGACGGCAACGAGCGGTTCGACGGTCATGCAGCTTTTCCCAAGGCTTCGAAACGGCCCGTAACGGTGGCGGTATCAGCGACCCAGCAATAGCCACCGAAAGCCTCGAGCGCGCCGTCATGATGCTCCTGCGAGGCGGCGGCGCAGGCATCGGATACGCAGGTGACGAGATAGCCGCGATCGGCGGCATCGCGCACCGCCATGTCGACGCACTGGTCGGTCATGATGCCTACGACGATCAGATAACGCACGCCGAGGTTCTTCAGGACATAGTCGATGTTGGTCGAGTTGAAGACGCCCGACGACGTCTTCGGCAGCATGATCTCGTCGCCGACCGGCGCCAGCGACGGCACCGGCAGTCCGTCCGGCCGGCTCGGCGCGATATGGATCGGCGTCAGCTTATGGTCGAGCGAGCGGTCGCGGCCGTCTTCGGTCAGGCTCTGGATGATCGTATGGATCACCTCGACGCCGTTGGCGCGCGCCGCCGCCAGCAGGCGCTCCTGGTTGGGGATCGTTTGCGACGCCGTCTGCCGGTAGAAATAGTGGTCGGGACCGCGCTCCGGATGCGCCGGATCGGCACCCGGCTCCAGCCAGACGCGCTGCATGTCGACCAGCAGCAGCGCGGTTTCGCCGGCCCGGAACGGCTCGTTTCGTTTCGGCAATGATGGCGCCATGCTTGGGGGTCCTGTGTCGCTGATCACGTCTGGCTGATTTAGCTGATTTTGGTCCACGCGTCCTGCGTGGCGCACGCACTTATTGGGATATTCGAAGTCACTAATCTAAGGTAAGCTTTGTTTTCGGGCGTGGAGACGGGGGTCTCTGTCATGATCGATTCAGACGTGTTCGACTTTGTCGAACGCTGCAGGAAGCACACAGCTACCGGGCCGCTGCTGAGCGACCTGCTCGAAACCGTGCGAAATCTCGGCTTCGAGCACCTGATCCTGAGCGGGGTGCCGCTCGGTGGCCAGAAGCTTGCACCGATGGTCGAACTGAATGGCTGGCCGGCCGGCTGGTTCGAGCGCTATGTCGAGGCCGAGCATGCGGCGGTTGATGGTGTTTGCATCTACTCGGCAAAGACCTTGAAGCCGTTCCTTTGGTCCGAAGTCCCGGCAAAGTGGTCGGATACGGAGGGCTCACGACGCGTCGCCGGCGAGGCGACGGAGTTCGGCATCTGTAGCGGCTTCGCCGTGCCGATGCTCAGCGTTCATCACTGGCAGTCCGTGCTGTCGTTCGCCTCTTCCGCGAAGGCCTGCACCCTGTCGCCGCGCCATCAGGTGCAACTGGTGACGATGGCGGTCTATGCCGGCATGTCGATCCAGGCATTGTCGAATGACGATGATGACCATGAAGGCGTGCTGACCGACCGGGAAAAAGAGGTGCTCTTGTGGGCCGCGGCCGGCAAGACCTCGTCCGAAACCTCGCAGATCCTTGGCCTGACCGAGCGCACGGTCAAATGGCATTCGACAAGAGCCAGGGAAGCTTTTGGCGTCGGCACGACCACGCAAGCGGTCGTCGAGGCGGTGCGCCGGCGCCTGATCCACCCCTAAACGCGTCAACTGTCCCATCGGACAGGTGACGTATATTAGCGCGACTGCGAGTATCCCTGCGAGAACGGTCGGGGGATCGCGCCATGATAACGGCCCACGTAGTCAATGCGCATAACAAGCATCTCTACGAAAACGAATTCGACGAGTTTCTGCGCCGCCGGCACGATTTCTTCGTGCACCAGAAACATTGGCGCCCTCCGAGCCCGGACGGTCGCGAGCTGGACCAATTCGATACCGACGCGGCGACTTACCTGCTTGGTATTGAAGATGGTCGCGTGGTGACCTCGGCTCGATTGATCCCAACGAGCGAGCCGCACATGGTCTCGGAGGTTTTTTCTCACATGTGCGAAAAATCGGGCGTCCCCAGACGTCCCGATTGGGCCGAATGGACGCGCACATTCGTCGTTCCCGACAAACGCACTGCCGGACTGAGGGGCACGCTGACGCAGCTGTGCTGTGCCGTGATGGAATACGCGCTCGACGAGGGCCTCAGTGCAGTCGGCGGCATCCAGGAAACCTACTTCATGCCGCACCACGGTGCGCTCAAATGGCGGGCCGAGCCGATGGGCATGGCCAGGGAAGAAAACGGCGAGTGGTACATCGTCGCCTATATCGAGGTGAATGAGGCGGCGCTGGCCAGTGTGCGCAAGATACTTGGGATTGATCGCTCGTTGTTGGCGCGAAGAGAGCCTCAACTGCCCTTTATCGAAAGGAATAGGAGCCTGCGCCGCGTATCTGCCTAACGACGATTACAGTCGATGTTCATAGAAATACCTCTAGCAAGTTGGTGGCGAACCGACTGAAAACTGCCGTCACGCGCACCGCTGTTCGCGCAATATTTGGGCTGCAAGCCAACACAAGAAATGGAGGGGATCATGAAAACAGTATTCCATAGAGTCCTTGTCGTTCTCACAGCGATCACGCTTGCGCTTCCAATGAACACCTCATCGTTCGCCCAGGACCAGGCGCCTCCAGCTTCTGAAGAAGCGGTGGCATTTAGTCGGCTTTCCGCACTAGTGTTGGGTGCCGCTGATCGAGATGGTATTTCAGAAGACGATAAAGCTAAACTAGAAGCAGACATCGCAGCAATACAAGAGATCTATAAGAAACCCGAAAGGAATGAAGCCGACAAAAAGACGCTGCGTGAGTTACTTAGCCGAGTAACTCCTCACATAACTTCGCTTGTCGCAGCTTACAAGGCCGACACTTTCACAATCGGACAAGGTGAGATTGAAGGCTTTACGCAGGCTGAGCTTGAAAAAATACGGAGCGTCTGCGGGGGCGCTCTTGAGGCAGTGCTGAAGGCGGTGCAGTCGCAGGACCAAGGCGCCTCATTCGCCGAAGAAAATGGTGCGAGAGCAGAAGAATGCCGATTGCTCGTTTTAAACGCAACAGAAATACTGAACAAGCAACTGGCGGCTCTTTCTAAAGCTGAACAGGATATTGTCACTGAGATCAATGAACTTGAGCGTCAGTATCAGGTCGCCGAGACTCCCGAAAAAAAGCAAGAGATCAGAAGCAAAATTCAGGAGAAGGAAGCGGAGCTGAAGGAGACGCGTGAGAAGAAGAAGCGCGTTGAGGAAGTCAAGGGGAAGGTCGATTGGGGAAAGATACTGGCAGGGGTTGCACTGTTCGTAGCCGGTGTCGTGGTTGCCGTTTATGGCGACCCCAATACAGGTGTCGCAATGATGACGGCCGGCGGAAAACTGGCGGAAGAAGGGGGCAATCCTAAGACGGACAAGCGCGAAGTGGTTGACGAAACCGTTAAGAAACAGCGGGAAGGTCTAGAAACGGGCAAACCTCACGACACCGCTAAGGCAGCGCCGATTTTGGATGAGTACAAGGCGGCTGGCTATGAGGTCCTCTCGGCCAGCAACGCAGGCAACTTCATGGTTTTTCGAGACCCGTCTGACAAAGCGTGGATCGTTCTCCAGATCGATCCGCGATCGCAGGTGGAAAGGATTGCTCCTGCAATCGCAACAGTTCAACCTAGCGGCCCGCCTTTGAAGGGGCTTGAGGAGTTAACAGAGATCCAAGTCCGAACGCTGGATCTTGCAAACGGTGTCTCCCTAACCTTTGGTGCCAAGCTTAATGGAGCGCCGGTGTCCGGGGGTTTAGTGGAGCAAGGCGTGGGATCCAAGAATTACTCCCTGACGCTGGATGCGGAATACAAGGCAGAGAAGTGAGTAAGAACGGTGGAGCGCAAGAAGTTCAACGTAGCGTCTCTTTCCGAACTCTTCGTTCTCTTGGCCATCGTTTTTATGGTTCAAACCATAGTAAACGTGGCCGTGAGTGAAGTTAGTAGGGACTCACCGGATGTTCCGCTGACCGTTGTAACGCTCAACCAATACGCAGTTGGGGGTGATGCAACCGACCATCTACGCTACATTCGAATAGGTGACTCGGTCCTGGTTTTCGCGTTTGCAAATGAGAGAGCGTGTAGTCTTGTAGCTTTTGGCAATGGTGGTCCTAAGAGTCAGTTGAGAGCAAGTGGATGTGTCGGCCTTCCCGTACCCCAACCAATGTTCAATGTTGGATTTGGGGAGGAGGACAAAGACGCGATTCGACTTTTTGAGAACAACATCTTTCTCATGTATAAAGTACGACTTCAAATTAGACGCGAATTGGGATCGCAAACCAAGATAACAATGACCTTCGATCCCAAAGTGTCGAGCTCCGAACTTAGTATTCACGTAGGCATTTGCGTGTGCAACAAAGAAGGGGAGGATAAAGATGTCGTCCCACCACAAGAATGGAAGCTTGGATTAAGCCGTTTCCTGAAGCCCCATCCGATGTTTTTGCAGGTGCTTACGTTTCGCAATGGCGTAAGGAAAACCACCGCGTTCTTCTACAGCCACAAAGACGATTTTGTTAAGGATGCTAAGGGAGTGTTCCGGCCTCGCATTGCGTCAGCAGCAAAGTACGCTTTCCGAAGCGAGGACTGCACTGTCAAGAGCCCCAACGTTCGCGAAGAATTCATAAGAGACTTACAGATCCACTGGCCAGAGGTTGCTCAGGGGGCAGTTGGCGATGTATAGGCGGCAGATGAAGTCGGGACTTATGGTCCTTGTGGATCTGTTCTCACTTCTGACCATGGCCATGTTCAGCGTCTTTGTGATTACAGCTGACGTCAAGACATCCGAGACGAACAATGCTGACGGCCTTACGATTGTGGAAATCTCTCTGACGCCAATCAACGAGCAAGCTGATGCTGTTTCTATAGCAGAAATGATGGAACTTGGCGTCCGTCTTGTGGACTCCGCGGGCGATCTAGTCCGACCGGAGAGCCGGGCGCTCAGGGTGGAAACTGTTGTGGTCCCGGACGGTGCAATCGTAACCATGGAGGGTATCACCACCGACCTTGGCCTGCGAGTTGACATAAAACGAATCAAATCCCCTGTGGCCTTCTTGTCCAATTACAACGTTAGAATTGTGCAGGTGTTAGGGGGCTCAGGGAACGGCATATCCTTTGACAACGTACAACTGGGGGGCTGGACTGTTGCAGCGCTTAAACTTGGCTAGTCTCGCCGCCGCTTTGGCAGTCCCGTTGCTCTTTGCCCCACTGTTGGCATCTCACGCCATGACTCAGTCAGAAGCTGACGAGACTATCAGGAAGAATCGCGCGATTGAAAGGTCATCCTATCGCGGTGCCAATATTCGTTCTTGGCTTCTTACACCAGACGGAAAGTGGATCATTCTAGTTCCTCAGGCTGATGGCTTCGCCTTCTTCGTCAACGTCCAGCAGAAGGCATCTTGCATCGTGTTCTTTGGTTCAGCCAAGAGCGAGCTATATGGACGGGTTACTCAGTACGACGGGTCGATCCAGTTGTCGCAAGGCATCGATCCTGATTTGAATGGCCTGCTGCTTCAAGCCCTCTCGATCAACACCTCGCCGCAAGGCTGCCTCGTTCGCTTGTTCCCGTGCGATGAAACAATCGCCATAGCATACTCGACGGCCCCGGAACCTGGCCGAGCAGAGGTCTCGGTGCTGCGTGCCAACGGTCCTCCGGTGCCCGCCTCGCTATCAATCGAGAGCACTGAGCGCTACCTCGAAGCGGTTGAGAGTGGTCTATGCTCGGTCGTTAAATCGGGCGCCACTAACATTTTGAAAGCGTCTGCCTCTCGTTCGGTTTTCCGAGCGCAGGATGGGACTGTTAAGTGGATGTTGTGGGACCAAACCTGCAACATCATCCTTCCGCTTGCAACTCCCGAACTGATAAATCGCCGCATTGCAGCAGCAGGTCTAACAATTGGTGTCAGCCTCGCAAGTTATGAGGGAATCGCTGACGGTCTCATAGACAACCATGGTGGGGTGCCCAATGAAACTTTACAAATCGATCTTGGTAGCATTGCAACAGCCGAAGGGCTCCCGCTGGCGACATGTCAGTAACGTCATCGACACGGACGAAGCTACGTTCACAATTGCCCCCTTCTTAGTTCTGGTCGCCTTGGCGGTCGCCATTGTTTCATACGGATACCTCTCTCGACTCGGTGCTGAGTACGATTTCACTAACGAAATTCAGAGCGGCGAATCAAAATACCGACAGTTTGAAAAATTCGCGTTCCTCACGGAGCCAAGCGGTGCCAGCCTGGGAAACGCTATTACCCTATACTACAAGAATTCTCCCCTCTTCACAGCAAAGCTTGGAGCAGACAGGACGGGAGTAAACCTGCGCTGGCAGTATCATTTTTCCTTATGGGAACGCATTGAGCAATCTGACAGCCCAGAGAAGCGGGCCGGCAAGCGCTCCGTGATCAGTTCCGCAGGGTCTTACCTTTGGGTTCCCTACGTTGATAATATAACATTAGAGATCCCTGAAGGAACGCTCCCCCCTGCCTTAGAAAGTATTATGCGCTATGCTGAAAATGTGAGCGGCAACCAATTCGACGACGGGGAAGAGCGAGCAGCCATAGCAATCATGGAGGAGTACTTTCTAAAGGACTCCGGCCTGAGGAACGCATACGTTCGAGTCCTAAACGACGCGTTCTGGAGCGGCGATATTCAATTTTTGACCCTTCTTGCGTTTCTCGTGTTTTTCCTCTTCACCCTTGTCACACTACTTTCTAATCGGTTGGTCATGCCAGCTAACTATCTAATGGAGTCACTGCCTTATCTTGGTTTTTTCGGAACGCTGGTGGGAATGGCTCAGGCCCTCAAAATCCTAGGTACAGCAAATCTGAGCGATGGGCTAGCAAAGGCCATTAGTTTGGGCCCAATCGGAAGCCAGATGGGACTTGCAATCGAAACGACAAAATTTGCACTTGTGTTTTATCTGTTGGCGGGGCTGACAAACCACGTGATCGATGTGGTTGCAAAAAGATTCCGGAAAACGGCTGGGGTAACGATATGAGAGTCGCGGGGTCGCTCTCACGTACGGAATCCAATTGCGCGGCGATTTGCCTCGTTGCGCGATTGGGGCACTCAATGACCTTGAGAGCGACACGGGCAAACCATCCTGGATCCTTCGATCTGGCCGTCGGAGGGTCGTGTCCCATCAGGTGGTGTCGCTCGGGAGTTACGAAGCCGCTCGCGAGCGCGCCGTTTAGTCTAGTGGCGCTGTAGCAAGTGAGCGACGTATACGGGGTGGTTGTTGACGCCATCCATTTCGGATGACCACCGATGCCGAGGACATGATAAACCTGAGCAGCTCGTGGAAAAGACCCCGGACGCTTTCTCGTGGGAAAGATGAACGGCTTTTGTCGCGCGGCCTTCAGGCAACCTTTTAGTTTCCTGCAGAAGCAGCAACGGCTTAGCAGCGGAAGAAGCTCGTAGGGCCACTTTATCCACAGGGATTACGGTGACAATGCACTATTTCTTTTCGCCGCCTGCCTCGTTTTCCGGGTTTCACGGCTTTGCGGATTTGCCCGGCGATGCTCGGCCCACGGGTGCATCGATAACCGCGACATCGGCGACGCGGCAATACTCGATGAGCAATTCTTGTGGAACCATAGTCTTCGGACGTGAAATCACTTTGGCTCGCCCGTGCGGTGCTGGGGATGCGACGGACCGGCAACGCCGGCAAGGTGCACCATGCGCCGGGGGCGACATGGTAAAAAGTGCACTCACCGTAATTCTGATCTATACTCCGGACACCAGCCCGAACGGCAAGGTGAAGGGCGGATGAAGCGCTTGATAGAGTTCTCTTTTTAGTTTCATGGGGCGATGTTAAGATGTTAGCCTCCGACCTGACGAAATTTATCGAGCAGGATCATCTGGCTCTGGATGCCTTCGTAAAGGGCGATCCTGAGCCCTTGAAAAACCTCTACTCGCGACAGGACGACGTCATTATTGCCAATCCCTTTGGCCCGCCGGCGAAGGGATGGAGAAAGGCCGCTGAGATCATGGAACGGGCCGCCACCAATTACCGGCACGGCAAGGCCATCGGCTTTGAGCGCATCTCGGAGTATGCGACAGCCGATTTGGGATACATCATCGAGGTCGAGCGGTTCCAATCCAAGGTCGGTGGTGGCAACAAGCTGGTGCCGATTGCGCTTCGAGTCACCACCATATTCCGGCGCGAGGAAGGCACGTGGAGGATCGTCCTTCGTCATGCCGATCCGATAACCTCGGCACGCCCGCCGACGTCCATTGTCGGGAAGTAGAAGGGTTGCCCGAGAGGTTTTAGGAATTACGGTGACGGTGCACTAATTTCTTTTCGCCGCCTGCCTCGTTTTCCGGGTTTCACGGCTTTGCCGATTTGCCCGATCTCGGTCCCAAGGGGTGCATCAAAATCGTAACATCGGCGACGCGGCAATACTGGAGAGGGCGACACGGGAAAAAGTGCACTGTCACCGTAATTGGAGGAGCGGATTCGGTAGCTAAGTAATTGAAATTGCTTGGCTGGGGAACCTGGATTCGAACCAGGACTAACGGAGTCAGAGTCCGTGGGTCTACCGTTAACCTATTCCCCAGCAGGCGCTTGTCGCGCAGGGTGGGCCGCCAGGCAGCCGCGCGGCCCTTGTAGCCGCCGCCGGAAAATAGTCAACCCTGCCATAGGCATTTCAATCGGCACACGATTGCTGCAGGTTTTTAATTCGCCTCCCATCCGTACACATTTCGGGGCGAGACAGTGAAATCATTGGATCGCTGCGCGCTTCGGCTACTGTAACGGCAGGGATCCTAGGGTCTCCGCTACGTCGCTTCGCTCCTGCTCCGCCCTAGGATGACGAACGGAGTGTTATTTCGGCCAATCTCCAGGATTGTGACTTGCGCCAGTTTCCAGACATTTGCGACTGTCCCAGTGCCAATTTCCAACAGCTGCGATTAGCCAAAAGCCAACACGCCCTCGTCATCCTAGAGCCTTTCACGTTTTGATGGAAGCGTAGCCGGCGTTTGCGAAGTAGTTGTTGCATTCGGTTGCCTCGATCGTTTCAACGAGGTGGCCGATGTGGCGCCAAGTGTCCTCGACGGTATGTTTCTGAGCTTGGCGCATCCAGTGTTTGATTTTGGCAAAGGCCTGCTCGATCGGATTGAGGTCTGGGGAGTAGGGCGGTAGGTACCAAAGCCTGGCGCCGGC
>NZ_JAMYOZ010000006.1:0-283094 GCF_040320095.1 Mesorhizobium sp. M0800 | reverse complement strand
CATCGTCGCCGTCATGCGTAAACTCATCACAGCCCTCAACGCCATGGTCCGAGACAACAAATCGTGGAATCCGGCATCGATATGAAGCACGGTTGCTCATCCGACCGAGCTTCGCTCGGCCACCTTCTCCCACAAGGGGAGAAGGAAAGACCGCACCCGTTGGCAGCGCCAGCGAAGCTCGACTGTTTCACAAGCGCAATGTGCACAGCGTCACAAAGCGCTTGACGTGAAAGCGCGTTGGGTCAATCTTCACTGCTAAGAAAAAAATACTACTGAGCGGAAAACGCCTGGGGCCGTTCAACGTGAGCGTCGATGACGCCTCGCGAGATTGCGGCTGTTGCCGATGGGGAACATCAAAAATGGGGAATCCACGTAAATGAGCACGATAGTCACCACCTTGGTGCCGCCTGCCGAAGGGCAGCTGCACCGGAACATCGATTGGCGCGGCGCCTTCTGGGTGGCAAGCGGCGTTCCGGCCCTTGTCCTGTTTTCGATCGGCGGCATCGCCGGCACCACCGGAACACTGGCCTTCCTGATCTGGGCCGTATCCATGGTCATGGGCTTCCTGCAGTCCTTCACCTATGCGGAGATCGCCGGGCTGTTCCCGAACAAATCCGGCGGCGCCTCGGTCTACGGCGCCACCGCGTGGCTGCGCTATTCGAAATTCATCGCGCCGCTTTCGGTGTGGTGCAACTGGTTCGCCTGGTCGCCGGTGCTGTCGCTCGGCTGCTCGATCGCCGCCGCCTATATCCTCAACGCACTGGCGCCGGTGCCGCTGTTCACCGACACTTCGCCGGAAGTCGCCGCCTATATTGCGGCCCATGCCGGAACCAGCGCCGCCGACGCCATCACCGCGGTCACCGCGGCGGCGACGCCGGCGATCCGTAACTGGACGCTCTACGGTCACACGCTTGGCCCGGTTTCCTTCACCTTCAACGCCACCTTCTTCATCGGCGCGGTGCTGATGCTGATCATCTTCTCGATCCAGCATCGCGGCATCCTGGGCACGGCCAACGTGCAGAAATATATCGGCCTGTTGGTCATCATCCCTATGCTCATCGTCGGCGTGGTGCCGATCGTCACCGGCCAGATCAACTGGGCAAATTTTTCGCCGCTGGTGCCGCTCGCCGCCGCCTATGCGCCGGAGCCCGGCGCGTGGAACATCGCCGGCTGGACGCTGGTGCTCGGCGGCATGTTCATCGCGGCATGGTCGACCTACGGCTTCGAGACCGCGGTCTGCTACACCTCCGAGTTCAAAAACCCGGGCACCGATACCTTCAAGGCGATCTTCTATTCCGGCCTGTTGTGCATGCTGCTGTTCATCCTGGTGCCGTTCACCTTCCAGGGCGTGCTCGGCTTGAACGGCATGCTGGCGACGCCGATCGTCGACGGCTCCGGCGTTGCCGATGCGCTGGCCGGCATGGTCGGCGGCGGACAGCTGATCCACAGCCTGCTGGTGATGCTGATGATCCTGGCGCTGGTGCTCTGCATCATGACGGCGATGGCCGGCTCCTCGCGCACGCTCTATCAAGGTTCGGTCGACGGCTGGCTGCCGCGCTATCTCAGCCATGTCAACGAGCACGGCGCCCCGACGCGGGCGATGTGGACCGACCTGATCTTCAACCTGATCGTGCTGGCCATCGCCTCGGCCGACGCAACGAGCTTCTTCTTCATCCTCGCCGTGTCGAATTGCGGCTACATCATCTTCAACTTCCTTAACCTCAATGCCGGCTGGATCCACCGCATCGACAATGGCCACATCGCGCGGCCATGGAAGGCGCCGAGCTGGGTGCTCGGCCTCGGCGCGATCTTTGCCTACGTCAACGCGGTCTTCATGGGCGCCGGCGCCAAGGTGTGGAATCCGATGGCATTGTGGGCCGGGCTGATCACGGCAGCCTTGATCATCCCGGTGTTCTGCTTCCGGCACTACATCCAGGACAAAGGCAAATTCCCCGACCACATGCTGGCCGATCTCGGCATGAGCTCGTCCGACCTTGCGGTGAAAAAGGCGGGGATGCTGCCCTATCTGACGCTGGTCGCCGGCGTCGTGGTGATGCTGCTCGCCAACTGGCTGTTCGTCATCTGACGGCTTGCCTTGAGGGATCGGGCGCGCAAGGTGCGCTCGATCCCTGCATTTTGTTCTTGCTTTGTGCCGGCAGCTATGCTATTAATTTCGGTATGGTGCTGATTCGCCCCGAGACCCGCCGCCGAGGCGGGTTTTTCTTTTTAGGGGCTATTCGGCAGCGGTGCCAGCGCGGGAGCGACCGCCAAGCGCTGCACCGATATCCTCGAGCACCTGTCCGACGCGCGCCTGGATCGTCTCGGACGCAAGCACGCCGTCGATGAAATCCCTGTCCGAAGCGTAGATCGCGGTCGGCAGCGTAAAGGCCTCGAAGAAGCCGAACAGCGGCCTCAGCTGGTGCTCGATGATCAGCGCATGCCGGTCGCCGCCGCCGGTCGCCAGCAGCACCACCGGCTTGCCCCTGAGCGCCGTTGGGTCGACAAGATCGAAGAAGTGCTTGAACAGGCCGGTATAGCTGCCCTTGTAGGTGGGCGAGCCAACGACGAGCACGTCCGCCGCGACGACGCGCTTGAGGATATCGCCCGCTTGCGCATCCAGTTCACGCGCCCATTTGGCGCCACCGAGGCTGGGGCCGAGGTCGACGACGTCATGCGTGCTGGCGGCCAGGCCATATCTGCCGGCTACCTCGTTCACGATACGATCGACGAAGCCGCGCGTCTTGGACGGCCGGGTGAAATTGCCTGAGAAACCGACAACGGCCGGATTGGTCATGATGCAAAGCCCTCGCGATGATTTCGGGCTGCCAGCCCGCTGCTCATGACCCTATGGACGTTCGGACCGAACGAAAAGAACGGATGCTTGCCACGGTCTAAAATCATTACCGGTTCTAACCAGCTTTGCGGATCGCTGCCGTCTCAGGTTGGAAGAACCGGTTTGGCGGCCGCTTCAGGCCAAGGTTTTCGCGCAGGGTCGATCCTTCGTATTCGCTCCTGAAAATGCCGCGCCGCTGCAATTCGGGCACGATTTTCTCGACGAAATCATCCAATCCGGCGGGAAGATAGGGGAACATGACGTTGAACCCGTCCGAGCCTTCGGTGACCAGCCATTCCTCCATCTCGTCGGCGATGGTTTTCGAAGTGCCGACGAAGGCAAGACCGGAATAGCCGCCCAGCCGCTGCGCAAGCTGCCTGACGGTCAGGTCTTCCTTGCGCGCCAGTTCGATGACGCGCTCGCGGCCGCTCTTGCTGGCGTTGCTTTCCGGGATTTCGGGCAAGACTGAATCCGGATCGAACCGCGACGCGTCGTGGCCGAGCGCGATCGACAGCGAGGCGACGCCGCTCTCGTAATAGACGAGGCTGTCGAGCTTGGCCCGCTTCGTCTGCGCCTCCTCGACGGTCTCGCCGACAATGACGAAGGCGCCGGGCAGTATCTTGATGTCGTCGCGCGACCGGCCAAGTTTTTGCGCACGTTCCTTGACGTCGGCAAAGAAGCGCTGCCCCGAGGCGAGATCGGCATGGGCGGCGAAGATCACCTCGGCCGTTTCCGCGGCGAGCTGCCGTCCGGCCTCCGACGCGCCGGCCTGCACGATGACCGGCCAGCCCTGCACCGGCCGCGCGATATTGAGCGGTCCCCGCACCGAAAGATATTCGCCCTTGTGGTCGAGCACATGCAGCTTCGCCGGGTCGAAATAGAGCCCGCTTTCGGCGTCGCGGATGAAGGCATCGTCGGCAAAACTGTCCCACAGGCCGGTGACGACATCGTAAAACTCCCGCGCCCGGCGATAACGCTCGTCGTGCTCGACATGCTCGTCGAGGCCGAAATTCAGCGCGGCGTCGGGATTGGATGTGGTGACGATATTCCAGCCGGCGCGCCCGCCGCTGATATGGTCGAGAGAGGCGAAACGACGGGCGATGTGGTACGGCGCGTCGAACGTCGTCGAGGCGGTTGCGATCAGCCCGATACGATCGGTGACGGCGGCAAGCGCCGACAACAGCGTGAACGGCTCGAAGGACGTGACCGTGTGGCTGCGCCGCAGCGCCTCGATCGGCATGTTGAGCACGGCCAGGTGGTCGGCCATGAAGAAGGCGTCGAACTTCGCCGCTTCCAGCCTTTGCGCGAAGTGCTTGAGATGCGCGAAATTGAAGTTGGCGTCGGGATAGGCGCCCGGGTAGCGCCAGGCGCCGGTATGAAGGCTGACGGGCCGCATGAAAGCGCCAAGCCGCAATTGTCGATTTTCTGCCATGGAAAAACGCACCGATGACGACGAGCGTAACGCTCCAATTGCTCGAGCATGGGATGGCTTTGCGGCCATGGGAAGGAATTCTGTTTTGCAAAACCGGCGTCAGGGAGCATTTTTTGTGCGGACGGCGGACCGATCAATCGATCTTGATGAACACGCCCTTGGTGTTGAGATACTCGGCGAGGTGCTCGGCGCCGCCCTCGCGGCCGTAGCCGCTCATCTTGTAGCCGCCGAAGGGCACGGCCGGATCGATCGCGTGATAGGTGTTGACCCAGACCGAGCCGGCGCGGATCTTGCGCGACAGCTGGTGGGCGGTGGCGAGATTTTGGGTGAAGACCCCTGCAGCCAGGCCGTAAGGCGTGTTGTTGGCCCGCTCGACCGCCTCGTCCAGAGCATCGAACGGCAAGGCTGAAATCACCGGCCCGAAGATCTCCTCACGGGCGATCTTCATGTCGTCCGAGACGCCGGCAAAAACGGTCGGCGCGACGAAATTGCCAGCGGCAAGCGCGCCTTCCACAAGCCGGGTGCCTCCGGTGACGAGTTTCGCCCCTTCCGCGGTGCCGGCCTCGAGGTAACCGGTGACCCGTTGCAGCTGCTTTTCGGAGACGAGCGGACCGATCTCGGTCGCCGGGTCGATGCCGTCGCCGACCCTGAGACCCTTGGCGTGTGCCGCGAGCCGCTCGACGAACTCGTCATGGACGGCGCGTTCGACGAAAAGGCGAGAACCGGCGATGCAGATCTGGCCGGAATTGGCGAACACCGACATCGCCGCCACCGGCACCGCCTTGTCGAGATCGGCATCGGCGCAGACGATGACCGGCGACTTGCCGCCGAGCTCCAGGGAGACGCGCTTGAGGTTGCCGGCCGAGGCCCGCACGATCGACTGGCCGGTCGCCGTAGAGCCGGTGAAGACGATCTTGTCGATGCCAATATGCTCGGCGAGTGCGGCACCTGCCTCGGTGCCGGTGCCGGTGACGATGTTGACGACGCCTTCCGGAACGCCGGCCTCGTTCATGATGTCGGCGATCAAAAGTGGCGTCAGCGGCGCCTCTTCCGATGGTTTCAGCACGATGGTGCAGCCGGTCGCCAGCGCCGGGCCGATCTTCCAGATCGACGCCGCCGTTGGCGCGTTCCAGGGAATGATGGCGCCGACGACGCCGACCGGTTCCTTGCGGGTGAAAGAGACGATTTCGCCGGGCAGCGAGTTGTCGATCGTCTCGCCGTGCAGCGCCGTCGCCATGCCGGCATAGTAGCGCAGCATGCCGATGACGCGGTTGCGATTGGCGCGGGTGCGTATGATCGGCATGCCCATGTCGGTGGTGTCGGAGCGGCTGATCTCTTCCCAGTGCTTTTCGAAGAGGTCGGCGATCCTCAGCAGCAGCACCTGCCGCTCGTAAGGCTTGAACCGGCTCCACCGGCCCTCGAACGCCTTGCGCGCAGCAGTCACCGCCAAGTCGATGTCCTGGCGGTCGGCGCGCGGCACCGTGGCGATGACCGCGCCGGTGGCGGGATTGCGGCTCTCCATGGTCCGGCCGGAGCGGGCATCGACCCAGCCGCCGCCGATGAGCATCCGGCGATGGCGCCCGTCGATCGGCAGCCGCAGCGGTGCCTTTGTCTGAGCCATGGTCATGACCGTCCTCCTCCGGCGCCTACGCCTGGTGGGCGGATTAAACCGCCGGAGGTCACATTTGCCAACAGCTCTATTCGGCCGCCAGGGCCAGTTGCGGCCTTTCGCTTTCTTCTGCCACCTTGGCCGCCTCTTCCGTTGCCACCACCTTCTTGGGCTCCCTGCCGAAGAACAGCGCATAGGCCGCCGGCAGGACAAGGATGGTCAGCACCGTGGCGACGAGAATGCCGCCCATCATGGCGTAGGCGAGCGGCCCCCAGAAGACGCCGCGCGAGATCGGGATCAGCGCCAGCACCGCCGTCAGCGCCGTCAGCACGATCGGCCGGAACCGGCGCACCGCCGAGCCGATGATGGCCTCGGAACGCTCTACGCCGGCGGCGATGTCCTGATCGATCTGATCGACCAGG
This sequence comes from Mesorhizobium sp. M0800, assembly GCF_040320095.1. Lineage (NCBI taxonomy): Bacteria > Pseudomonadati > Pseudomonadota > Alphaproteobacteria > Hyphomicrobiales > Phyllobacteriaceae > Mesorhizobium > Mesorhizobium sp. M0800. The sequence goes on along the minus strand of NZ_JAMYOZ010000006.1, from coordinate 276,798 downwards.
ATGATCGAGTTGCGCATGATGATGCCGAGCAGGGCGATGACACCGAGGATGGCGACGAAGCCGAACGGCGCGCCGCTGATCAAAAGTGCCGCCGCCGCGCCGATGATGCCGAGCGGACCGGTCGCCAGCACCAGCATGGCCTTGCCGAAATGCTGCAGCTGGATCATCAGCAGCACGACGATGACGGCCAGCATGATCGGCGCTTTCGCCGCAATCGAGGCCTGGCTTTCGGCCGCATCCTCGGCGCCGCCCTGGATCTCGATCTTGTAGCCGGGGGCGAGGCTGGCGCGCAGGCCCTGCATGTCGCTGTACATCTTCATGGCGACATCGTTCGGCTGCACGCCATCCGGAAGCGTGGCGCGTACACTGATGGTCGGCAAGCGGTCGCGCCGCCATTCGACGCCTTGCTCCAGCACCGGGACCACCTTGGCGACCTGCGACAGCGGCACGGAGCCACCGAAATCGGTCGGAATGTAGACGGAGTCGACCGCCGACAGCAGGTGACGGCTTGCCTCCGGCTCACGGGCGACGATCGAAACCGTCTCCTCGCCGTCGCGGAAGTCATCGAGCGGCGCTCCCGACATGGTCGCCTGCAGGATCTGGCGGATGCGCTGCGAGGTGACGCCGAGCGCACGGGCGCGATCCTGGTCGATTACCAGCTTCATCGCCGGCACCGGCTCCAGCCAGTCGTCGTGGATGGCGCCGAGCAGCGGATTTGCCTGGAACTTCGCCTTCACCTCGTCGGCGATGCGGCGCACCTCCTGGCGATCCGGACCCATGACGCGCATCTGCACCGGCCAGCCGGTCGGCGGACCAAGGAACAGGCGGTCGACCTTGGCGCGGATCGATGGGAAATCCTCGGCCAGGATGGTGCGCAGCTTGACGATCAGCCGCTCGCGGGCCGGTTCGTCATTGGCCATCACCAGAAGCTGGGCGAAGTTCGGGTTGCGAAGCTGCTGGTCGAGCGGCAGGAAGAAACGCGGCGCGCCTTCGCCGATATAGGTGGCGATGAAGCGCTTGTCCTTGTCGTCCATCATCCTGGCTTCGAGCGCCTTGGCCTGGGTCTCGACTTCCTTGATGCTGGTGCCTTCCGGCAGCCAGAGGTCGACAAGGATTTCCGGGCGCGACGATTGCGGGAAGAAATTCTGCGGGATGAACTGGAACGCCCACAGGCTGGTGGCAAACGTCATCAGCGTCATCACCAGGACGATGATGCGGTGGCGCACCGCCCATGCAACGGTCGAGCGAAGACGGCGGTAGAAGCGCGTGTCGAAGACATCGTGATGGTTGCCGGCGTGCTTGCGCTGCTTCAGGATCATGTGGCCGAGCCATGGCGTGAAATAGACCGCCGCGAACCAGGACACGATCAGCGCGATGCCGACGACGTAAAAAAGGGTGCGCACATATTCGCCGGCGGTCGAGGCAGCGAACCCGACGGGAATGAAGCCGGCCGTCGTGATCAGCGTGCCGGTCAGCATCGGGAAAGCGGTCGAGGAGTAGGCGAAGCTCGCCGCCTCAACCTTGACCAAGCCTTCCTCTAGTTTTCGCTCCATCATTTCGACGACGATCATCGCGTCGTCGACCAAGAGCCCAAGAGCGATGATCAGCGCGCCGAGCGAAATGCGCTGCAGGTCGATGCCGAGCTCGTACATGATGGCGAAGGTGGCGGCCAGGACCAGCGGAATGACGATCGCGATCACCAGGCCCGAGCGCCAGCCGATCGACAGGAACGATACAAAAAGCACGATCAGCAGCGCTTCGCCGAGCGCTTCCATGAACTCGCTCACCGCCTCCTTCACGACATGCGGCTGGTCGGAAATCTGATCGACCGAAACGCCATAGGGCAGCGCCTCTTCGAAGCGCTTGTAGGTCGCTTCGACGTCCTTGCCGACGTCGGTGACGTTGAAGCCCTTGGCCATGACGACGCCGAGCTGGACGCTGTCGTGTCCGTTGAAACGGTACTTGCGCTGGTACGGATCCTCGAGGCCCGAGGTCACGGTGGCGATGTCGCCGAGGCGCGTCACCTGGTTCCCGGCGCGCAGGCGAAGCTCGCGGATGTCGGCCGCCCTGGTGACATCGCCCTCGACCGAAATGCGCACCGAACGCTGGCCGGTGTCGACCGAACCTGCCGGGTCGACATTGTTCTGGCCTCGGATCGCATTCTGCAGGTCGGTCAACGTCAGGCCACGTTCGGCAAGCGCCTTGGATGAAACGTCGATGTAGAGTTTTTCCGGCTGGTCGCCGATGATCACGGCCTTCTCGACACCGGGCGTCGTCAGCAGCATGTCACGCGCCTGGATGGCGAATTTCTTCAGCTCGGGATAGCTGTAGCCGTCGCCGCTGATCGAATGCAGGGTGATGAACGTGTCGCCGAATTCGTCATTGAAGTAAGGCCCGAGCAGCCCCTGCGGCAGCTCATTGGCGATATCGCCGACCTTCTTGCGCACCTGATAGAAAGCATCGGCGACCTGCGCCGGATTGGTGTCGCCCTTGACCTGCAAGGTGATGATGGCGCTGCCGGCGCGGGTGTAGGAGCGGACGAAATCGAGGTGCGGCGTTTCCTGCAGCTTGCGCTCGATCTTGTTGACGACCTGGTCCTCCATCTCCTTGATCGAGGAGCCTGGCCAGATCGCCTGGACGACCATGACGCGGAAGGTGAAATCGGGGTCTTCCTTTTGGCCCATGCGCATCAGGCCGAGCGCACCGGCGACGATGATCAGCCCGAACAGGAAGCGGGCAATGCTCGGATGGCCGATTGCCCAGCGCGAAAGATTGAAAGACCGCTTTTCATTGGTGTCGATGGTCATCGGCGTCAGTCCGTTTCAATTTGATCAACAGAGCACGCGCTTTCGCATGCCAAAGGAACTTCCGATGTGGGCTTCCGGGCGGCGTGGCTTTCCGAGTTGAGAGATCTACATCGCGGTGGGACGCGAGGATCGACGTGGGGGTTACATCGACCTGAGATCTCGAAAATCGGGGGCGCCTGCCGCCCGGAAACCGTGAATTGCCTGGCCGTCAGCGCAAGCGCCTTGCAGCGTCATCGGCCGACGCCGACTGTTGCGCTGCATCACCGGTCAGCTTGACTTTCAGATTCTCGGTCATGAACTGCGTGCCGGCGGCGACGACGACGTCACCCGGCTTCAGCCCATCGGCGACACTGACGCCGTCGGGGGTGAAGGCGGCGACCTTGACCGGATGCGCATGGACGGTCCCGCCGTTGCGGTCGACTGTCCAGACGATCGATTGGCTGTCCTTTTGCGCCAACGCGGCCAGCGGGATCGACACCAGTTGCTGCCGGTTGTCCGCCGCGGCTTCGATGGAGGCGGTCATGCCTAGCAGCACGCGAGGATCGTTGGGCAGGCTGACGCGAACGGCAAAGGTGCGCGACTGCGGATCGGCGCTGCCGGCGACTTCGCGGACCTTGCCGTCGAGCGTCAGCGCCTCATCGGACCAGAAGCCAGCCTTGACGGTCTTGCCCGGCTTGAATTCGGCGATATCGGTTTCCGGAACAGCGATCAGGACTTCCTTTTCGCCGTCGATGGCAACGGTCACCACCGGCGTGCCGGAGCCGACCACCTGGCCGACATCGGCGGCAACGGCGGTGACAATGCCGTTCTTGTCCGCCTTGAGATCGGTATAGCGGACCTGGTTCTGTGCCTGGGCAAGCTGCGAGCGGGCGGAGTCTCGCGTGGCGACCGCCTGATTATAGGCGAGCGTCGCCTGCTCGAGCTGCGACTTCGGCGCGAAATTCTTGGCGTAGAGCTGTTCGGCGCGCTTGCGCGTAAGCTCGACTGTCTCGACCTGACGGTCGGCAGCATCGAGGCTGGCCTGAGCGCTTCTCACCGAAAGCTCGTAGTCGGTGGGATCGATGCGGGCGAGAACGTCGCCCGGCTTGACGCGGTCACCGATGTCGACAAGGCGCTCGGTGATCTTGCCGTTGATGCGAAAGCCGAGATTCATCTCGGTGCGGGCACGCACCGATCCGGAATAGGAAAGCTGACGGGTATCGCTCGCCTTAGCGATCTCGACCACCTTGACCGGGCGGATGATCTCGGTGACCTCGGCTTTCTCCTGCGAGCAGCCGGCGAGGCCGAGAGCGGCAACGACAATCAGTGCCAGGCCGGCGGCCGGTCGGCTGTAGGTGATGGACTTGGACAAAGACACTTTTCGTACTCCCGAACTGTGGGGATGAATTGCCGGTATCGCCGCCCGACGGGCGGCAACGGTCATTTCTTCAAGGCTCTGATAGCAAACTCGATAAGCTCGTCCGGCGTCGCCCGGTTCTTCTTGGCGAGGCACTGGGCCATCATCTGCGGATGACAGAGGCTGATAATGGCAGCGCCGAAACACCGGGACGCGATCACCGGATCCTGATCGATGAACTCGCCGGTAGCGATTCCCTCGCGGATCACTTCCGCGACCAGTTCATGGATGCTGTCGATGTGCTTTTCGATGACGTGCCAGTCGCGCTCGATGGCGACGATGACCATCTCATGCACCTTCTCCTGGTCGATCATGGTTTCCAGCGTCCACTGATAGTGCGTATGCACGTAGCGGCGGAGCTTTTCGCTGGCGGTGCCGGAACCATGGCAGGCTTCGTAGCTCAACCGGTAGCAGGTCTCGAGCATACGGCCGCAAACCGCCTGATGGATTTCCACCTTGGAGGCGAAGAAGCGGTAGATGTTGGCGGTCGACATGCCGAGTTCGCGCGCTATGTCGGCGACGTTGGTCTTGCCGTAGCCGTAGTGGCGAAACAATCGCTCCGCGCAATCCAGGATGCGCGTGACATTTTCCTGGCGGGCGGAATCGGCGGTGGTGTCTAGGGTTTCAAGCATCTTGTTGGCCAAATTTACGACTGACGAATTTAGAATTTCGTCACTCGTAAATTGAAAACCATCACCTGTCAAGGCACGATTTTGGCTGCTGATGACAGATGGTGACATCCCTGGACGGAGTTGGCCCATGAAACGCATGTGGTTTCCGCCGGGCGCGCCTGCAACGCCGCCCCGTGTTTGTTTGCGAAGGATCTTGAAAAGATGCTTTCCGAAATCGGTTCCGTTTTCGGATCAGGCCCTAAGGCTGCTTTGCCATCTCCCGCAGCCGGAACTTCTGGATCTTGCCCGTCGAAGTCTTCGGGATTTCCGCGAAGATCACCGCTTTCGGCACCTTGAAGCGGGCGAGCAGCGCGCGGCAGTGCTCGATTACCTCCGCCTCTGTCGCCGCCTTGCCCGGCTTCAGCTCGACATAGGCGACCGGCACCTCGCCCCATTTGTCGTCGGATCTGGCGACGACGCCGCAAGAAGCGACGGCGGGATGCTTGTAGAGCGCCTCCTCGACCTCGATCGAGGAGATGTTTTCGCCGCCGGAGATGATGATGTCCTTGGAACGGTCCTTGAGCTGGATGTAGCCGTCCGGGTGCATGACGCCGAGGTCGCCCGAATGGAACCAGCCGCCGGCAAAGGCCTCGTCGCTCGCCTTGCGGTTCCTGAGATAGCCCTTCATGACGATGTTGCCGCGGAACATCACCTCGCCGATCGTCTCGCCGTCGGCCGGCGTCTCTTGCATCGTCTGCGGGTCCATCACCGTCAGGCCTTCGAGCGCGGCATAGCGTACGCCTTGCCTGGCCTTCTTCGCCGCCCTCGCCCCTTTCTCCAGCCGGTCCCACTCGCCATGCCATTCGTTGACGACGGCCGGGCCATAGGTTTCGGTCAGGCCGTAGAGATGGGTGACGGCAAAGCCCGCATCGGCCATGCCCGACAGCACCGCCTCGGGTGGCGGCGCCGCGGCGGTGTTGAAGGTGACGGTCTGCGGGAACTGCCGCTTGTCCTCGTCCCTGGCGTTGATCAGCACCGACATGACGATGGGTGCACCGCACAGATGGGTGACGCCGTGATCGGCAATGGCGTCGTAGATCGGCTTCGGCCGCACCCAGCGCAGGCAGACATGGGTGCCAGCCTGCACGGCAAGCGTCCAGGGAAAGCACCAGCCGTTGCAGTGGAACATCGGCAACGTCCACAGATAGACCGGGTGCTTGCCCATCCCGGCATGGATGGTGTTGGCATAGGCCATCAGTGCCGCGCCGCGATGGTGACAGACGACGCCCTTCGGATTGCCTGTCGTGCCGGAGGTGTAGTTGAGCGAAATGGCATCCCATTCGTCGTCCGGCATCGACCAGGCGAAATCCTCGTCGCCGTCGGCGACAAACGCCTCATAGTCCAGCGTGCCGATCCGCTCCCCCTTGGCATAGGGCGCATCGGCGGCATAGTCGGGATCGTCGTAATCGATCAGCAGCGGCCTGACCTTGGCCAGCGTCAGCGCTTGCCGAACCACGCCGGCGAATTCGCGGTCAACGATCAGCACCTTGGTTTCGGCATGGTCGAGCTGGAAGGCAATGACCGCGGCGTCGAGGCGGGTGTTGAGCGAATGCAGCACCGCCTTGGTCATCGGCACGCCGAAATGCGCTTCCAGCATCGGCGGTGTGTTGGACAGCATGACGGTGACAGTGTCGCCCTTGCCGATACCGCGCTTCGCCAGCGCCGAGGCAAGCCTCAGCGAGCGCTTCCAGAAATCGCGATAGGTCGTGCGCTGGCGGCCATGGATGATGGCGATCTGGTCGGGAAAGGTCTTTGCCGCCCGCTCGAAATAGGTCAGCGGCGTCAGCGGCTGGTGGTTGGCCGGATTCCTGTCGAGATCCTGTTCGTACGGATTGCCCATCCCGTCCTCCGAATGTCTGGTCGAGCCTTCTTACCACCAGATCCTGAGCGCGTACTGGATTCGTGCACCGCCATCAGACACTTCGCCCATTACTTGGGACGCCCTTCCCTACCCCTCACCCTCCGGCCATAAAGCATCGATGTCCCGATGCCCTTCCACGATGTTCGCCACTTCGAAAATGTCGCCATTATAGCGGAAGAAAATCACGTATCCCCTGAAAGCGAAGCTTCGGACGTCCGGCCGGAGTTCGGGACGAGCACGACCGATCGCCGCCGGCAAGCTCGCCAGATCACGGCATTTCTGGCGCAGAGCATCCACAAAACGCCCGCCAATCAACAGGCTGCCGCTTTCACGAATGATGTATTCAAGGATATTGACCAAATCTGCTTGTACCGACGGCAACATGCGCAGCCGTGGCACTCCTAAAAGCCTTCCCCTGCGAGTTGCTTGGCCTTGGCTTCCAAGGCGGCGTCAATATCCTGCTCGGTGGCTTCGCCGCCTTCAGCAAACGACTTGTCCACCATGGCACGGAGCGCCTTCAGCTTTTCCTCGCGCTCTTCGACAAGGCGCAGGCCCTCGCGCACGACTTCGCTGGCAGAACCGTAGCGGCCGCGCTTGACGATGTTGGAAACAAAGGTTTCCCAACGCTCTCCCAATGACACGTTCATTGTCGGACCTCCTGATTGGTTTATCGTACCGAGATAACAATAAATGCGCAATTACTGACATCCAGAATGCTAGGTTTCGGATTAGGTGCGCAGCCTAAGGTTTGACTTTTGTCGAGAGCCGTGAATAATGTCAGCAAGGAGATGGCATGGCGATCCGACCGGCAGAACAGCTTATCCACAAGGCCGCCTGGCTTTACTATGCACACGGCCTGCGCCAGGACCAGGTGGCCAGCCAGCTCAAGATTTCCCGTGCCTCGGTGGCGATGTATCTGCGCAAGGCGCGCGAGACCGGCATCGTCAACATCTCGACCTCGACCCAGCTTTTCACCGACGACGTGCTGGCGCGCAAGCTGGAAGACGCGCTGAAGCTCGACGCGGTCTGGATCGCGCCGGAAAACGGCTATGTCGCCGACCCCTCGACCGACATCGCGGTGCTGGCGGCAAGCGTCTTTCTCGAGCTGATCAGGAAAGGCGACCGCATCGGCGTCGCCTGGGGACGGACGGTCTACACCATCGCCGACATCATGTCCTATGCCGATCTGCAGGACGTCACCGTGGTGCAGCTTTGCGGCAATCTGGGCGCCCCCTATTCGTACCGGCCGGACCAATGCACGATGGAAATCGCGCGTCGGCTCAACGCCAAGGGGCTGAATTTCTATGCGCCGCTGGTGCTGACGACGGAAGACCTGGCACGCGGCCTGCGCGCCGAGCCGGTGATCCGCGAGCAATTGTCGGGCATCGGCGAATGCGACCTGGCGCTGTATTCGGTCGGCTCGGTGGACACCGACAGCCATCTGGTCAAATGCGGCGCGCTGACCGAGAGCGAAATGGCTGCATTGCGCAAGGCGGGTGCGGCCGGCGTCATTGCCGGGCAGATCATCGACGCCGAAGGCAAGGCGCTCGACTGCAGCTACAACCGCCGGCTGATTTCGGCGGAGCTGTCATCGCTGCGCAGCATCGAAAAGCGCCTTGTAGTGGTGCAGGAAGACAGCAAGTTCGAACCGCTCGTCGCGGCGATCTCCGGCGGGCTCTGCACCCATCTCGTCGTCGGCGCGCACATGGCGCGACGGCTGCTCGACCATGCCGGAGCGGCAGCAGAAAAGGTCGCCTGATACCTAGTTTCAGCCGCCGACGCATTGTCATCAAGGCGTCGCGGCATTCCTGTTCACAACAAAGAGAAATCGGACGAAGCTGACATGAAGAACCTTTGGAATGACGGCGAGGCGGAGAAGCTGGTCGCCGACTATGCTAAAAAGGGTGTGGCCCGCGACCTGGCGCTGCGCGTCTACACGACCAGGCTGCTGGGCGGCGAGCCGCGGCTCGTCCTGCATGGCGGCGGCAACACATCGTGCAAGACCAAGGCCACCGACCTTGTCGGCGACGAATGGGACGTGCTCTGCGTCAAGGGCAGCGGCTGGGACATGGGCGTCATCGAGCCGCAGGGCCTGCCGGCGGTCAAGCTCGGCGCGCTGTTGAAGGCGCGGTCGCTCAAGAAGCTCTCCGACGAGGACATGGTCGCGCTGCAGCGGGCGAACCTCATCGATCCGTCCTCGCCCAACCCTTCGGTCGAGACGCTGCTGCACGCCTTCCTGCCGCACAAATTCGTCGACCACACGCATTCGACGGCAATCCTGGCCATCGTCGACCAGGAGGACAGCGAAGCGCTGAGCCGCAAGGTGTTCGGCGAAAAGATGGGCTTCGTGCCTTACATCATGCCGGGCTTCGATCTGGCCAAGGCGGCCGCCGATGTATTCGACGCCGATCCGACAGTCGAAGGCCTGATCCTAGACAAGCACGGCATCTTCACCTTCGGCGACGATGCCAGGCAGGCCTATGACCGGATGATCCATTATGTGAACGTCGCCGAGGATTTCATCGCCGGGAACGGCAAGCCGCGCACCGAAAAAGTGGCACTGCCGGCCAGGCTGGCGAAGCCAGCGGAGATTGCGCCGATGCTGCGCGGCGCGGTGGCGGTAGCACGCGGCGAAGGCCGCTTCGACCGGATGATCAGCGATTTCCGCACCTCGGATGCGATCGTCGACTTCATCAATTCGGCAAAAATTGCCGACTATGCCGGGCGCGGCGTGTCGACACCCGACCTGTCGATCCGCATCAAGACCGGACCGATGGCACTGCCGGCGCCCGACGCTGACAAGGTCGGCGACTACAAATCCGTCATCCGCCAGCATGTCGAGAAATTCGCCAAGGACTATCGCGCCTATTTCGAAACCAATGATGCGCTCGACGGCGTGAAGCGCACCATGCTCGACCCGATGCCGCGGCTGACGCTGGTGCCCGGCCTCGGCATGTTCGGCCACGGCCGCACGCTCAAGGATGCGAAGATCGCCTCCGACGTCGGCGAAATGTGGATCGAGGCGGTACGCGGCGCCGAAGCCGTCGGCGATTTCCGCCCGCTCTCCAAAAGCGACCTGTTCCCGCTCGAATACTGGTCGCTGGAACAGGCCAAGCTCGCCGCCAACAAGCCGAAGCCGCTGACCGGCCAGGTGGTGCTGGTCACCGGCGGCGCCGGCGCGATCGGTGCTGCCACGGCAAAGCTGTTCGCCGACAACGGTGCCCATGCGGTCGTCGTCGATCTCGATGCGTCAAGGGCTGCCGAGGCGGCAAAAAAAGCCGGCAACGGTTCGATCGGCATTGGCGCCGACATCACCGATCCGGCGCAGATGCGCGCCGCCTTCGACAAAGCGGTCGAGGTCTACGGCGGCCTCGACATTCTCGTGTCCAATGCCGGTGCTGCCTGGGAGGGCCGGATCGGCGAGCTCGACGACGCCACCTTGCGCAAAAGCTTCGAACTCAATTTCTTCGCCCACCAGTCGGCGGCGCAGAATGCCGTGCGCATCATGCTCGAACAGGGCACCGGTGGCGTGCTGTTGTTCAATACCTCCAAGCAGGCGGTCAATCCGGGGCCGAAGTTCGGCGCCTATGGCATTCCCAAGGCGGCAACGCTGTTTTTGTCCAGGCAATATGCGCTCGACTACGGCGCCCATGGCATCCGCTCCAATGCCGTCAACGCCGACCGCATCCGTTCGGGGCTGTTGACCGATGCCATGATCACCAGCCGCTCGGGCGCGCGCGGCGTGTCGGCGAAGGAGTACATGTCCGGCAACCTGCTCGGGCAGGAAGTGACGGCCGAAGACGTCGCCCAAGCCTTCCTGCATCAGGCGCTGGCCGAGCGGACCACCGCCGATGTGACGACGGTGGACGGCGGCAACATCGCGGCGGCGCTGCGGTAGGCGTGATCGGGGATCACACTTGCGAAATTGGTATTTTGTAGCTACATTGTGGCTCAGACCTCAAGGAGTCACAACATGGCAACGGATACCGTGGTCCGCGCTCGGATCGATACGGCGACAAAGGATCAGGCAACGGAGGCCTTGGCGGCAATGGGATTGTCCGTTTCCGACGCCATTCGCCTGCTGCTGGTCCGCGTCGCCGCCGACAAGGAATTTCCCTTCCCGGTGAAAGTGCCGAACGCAACGACTCGAAAGGCCATGACCGAATTGGAACGTGGCAAGGGCAAGCCTTTCGCCTCGGCCGATGAGTTGTTCAAGGATTTGGGAATGTGACGTGCTGACGCCCGTTCGCTCTGGGCAATTCCGTCGCGACGTGAAACGTGCGGAGAAGCGGGGCAAAGATCTTGGCAAGTTGCGCGAACTGCTAGCCTCCTGCTCGCCGGAGATGAGCTACCGGCGAGCTATAAGGACCACTCGCTGAAAGGCGATTGGAAAGGCTTTCGTGACGCTCACATAGAACCGGACTGGCTCTTGATCTACCGAGTTGCCGGTGACGAGCTACAGCTTGCGCGCACCGGCTCACATTCCGATCTGTTCAACGAGTAGCCGAGACAGGTGCGCATTTGAGAATTTTGCTAAAGTAGTTCTCGGATGCCTCCCCAAGCCTTTCGGCCCAGCTTTCGATCGGTCTCGTCATTGCCTCCGTGTGCATGCAAAGTCGAGCGTGGTGTGTTCTCGCCTGGCAAGAGAATGCGGTGACCGGCATCCCGCGACGAAATGAGATGCGTGACCTTGCCTGCTTCGCCGCGCCGCCTAACAATATCTCGGGCGAACGATAGGGAAGGCCATAGTGCATCGTCGCCACCCGCGACGAGCAGGATCTCGGCCGATGCGGTCTCAACAGGGATCGTCGCCGCCTTTGATTTCTGCTTGAAGGTTTTCAAACAATTTTCGAAAAGCCCCCTGTAAGATACTAAGCCATCCACGTACTCTGGTGTCCAATCTGGATCTGTCGGCACAAACGGCAGCGCGATGCCGTCGAGCGACCATGAGGATCGTTCAGGCCAGCTGACACCATCGCGGCCCGCACCGATATTTCCCCAAATTACGGATGACGGGCTAATCGCGACCACTACATCAATTCGCTGGTCATGGACCGCGGCAAGCAATGACGCCTCGGCCCCCTTAGACGTGCCCACATAGACGATACGACGGCACCCTGTTTCAATGAGATAATCGGTTGCCGCAAAGAACGTTTCCAGGGGAATCTCACATATTCCGGGAACCTGGCCTTCACCGCCAAACCACTGCAGCGCCAAGGCCGACGTACCCGCATCTGCAAAGAGCCGCGCGCGCCCGACATCAACACGGCCACTCGATCCGCCCAACACCACAACGCCCGTGGTGGCCTGCGAGCATCGAAAAAATGTTCCGGCGACGGCGCCGGTAAGACTTTCCTCTACCGCCCGCACCTCCATGTACCCGTCAATCCTGGGTTTCGATTGTCCAATCGGCCCGCAAAACCGGTGGCTGCGACAATTGCAATTCGGCGGTCCGGCACGCCAGACATCTTCGACAAAAAGGCCGCCTGCAACAAGCTGCTGCAGACGGCTATTGTTTTGCTCGTGCCGAAAATTACTTCGCGTTCGGGTTCGGCATCCAGGTCGGCATCGCGACATCGGCATGGGCGAATTGCGGCAGCTTGGCCGAGAGGTCCTCCATGTTCTTGATGTCCTTGTCGAGCAGATCCTTCTGGGTGATCAGCGTCGGCGGCACGATGACGTTGTGGCCGGGATCCTCGCCGGCCAAGAGCTGCGCCAGCGCACGCACCGAGACCTGGCCGACGACGGCCGGGTTGGTGGCGGCGGTTGCCGCCCAGGCGCTGTCCGGCTCGCGCATCGCGGCGATGTCCGAGGTCGAGATGTCGGCCGAATAGATCTTGATGTCCTTGTTCAGCCCGGCCTCGTCGACTGCGATCTTCACGCCCTTGGCGAATTCGTCATAGGGCGCGAACATCACCTTGATATCGGGATGGGCCGACAGCACCGAGCGGGCCTGGTTGGCGACCGAATTGGCGATCGGGTTGTCAAGCGTGCCGAACATGGCAACTTCGTCGATGCCCGAATATTTCTTCTTGAATTCGACCCAGGTCTCGTTGCGGCGGTCGAGCGGGGCGATGCCGGCGACATAGACATAGCCGGCCTTCCAGCTCTCGCCATTGTCCTTGACCGCTTGCTCGAGCGCCAGGCGCGCGAGATCGCGGTCAGACTGTTCGATCTGCGGGATCTTGGGGTTTTCGACATTGACGTCGAAGGCGACGACCTTGATGCCGGCGTCGACCGCACGCTGGGCGGCGTCCTTCATCGATTCCGTCAGTCCGTGCTGGATGATGATGCCTTGGACGCCGAGCGCGATGGCCTGGTCGACCATGTCCGCCTGAAGCGCCGCGTCCTGGCGGCTGTCGAGCACGCGCAGGTCGACGCCGAGTGCCTTGGCCTGCGCCTCGACGCCGGACAAATACGCCTGGAAGAAGTCGCCGGTCGAGAGATAGCGGACCAGCGCTATCTTGACGGCGCCCGGCTTGTCGAACGGCGCCGGCCTGTCCTGCGCCATCGCCGGCAACTGCATCAGCAATGTTGCGCCGGCAAGCCCGAGCGCTGCCTTCCCCAAAAGTCTTCTTGTGATGTTCACGTCGCTTCCTCCACTTGTTGAACCCAAAATGTGACCCGGTCGAACCCTATCTCCTGCCCCTGCCGGACAGGGCGAAGGTAAAGACAAGGGCGACCACGAGAACCACGCCCTTGACGAAATCCTGCGTGTAGTAAGGCGCGTTCATCATCGTCAGACCCTGCAGCAGCACGCCGACAAACACCGCGCCGACGGCCGTGCCGAAGGCGTTCGGCTTGGCGGCGCCGAGGACCGCGTAACCGATGAGTGCCGCAGCCACCGCGTCGAGCAACAGATTATTACCCGAGGCGATGTCGCCGCGTCCAAGCCGGGCAGCGAGCAAAATGCCGCCGATCGAGGCAAAAACTCCCGAAATCACATAGGCCCAGATTTTGTATGCCTTGACAGGCGCGCCGGCGAGTTCTGCGGCGCGTTCGTTGCTGCCGACCGCATACATCATGCGCCCGAAACGGGTGTATTCGAGAAAGAACCAGATCAGCACCGCCAGCACGAGCAGAACGACGACCGACACCGGAATGAGGTTCGGGATGAAGAAATCGAAGCGATGGCGGCCAAGCGCCAGGAACGCGGCGCCGAAGCTGCCGTTGGCGACCGAGCCGTCGGGCATGGTCATGCCGGTGGCGATCGAGCGGCCTTCGGTCGGGATGCGCTGCAGGCCGACAAGCAGGAACATCATGCCGAGCGTCGCCAAAAGGTCCGGCACCCGCATATAGACGATCAGCCAGCCATTGATCAGGCCGACGACGGCGCCGATCACAAGACAGACGACGACGGCCATGACGGCGTTCTGCTCCAGCACCACCATGACATAGGCAGCCGCCATCATGGCGCTGGTGGCGACCGAGCCGATCGACAGGTCGAAGCCGCCGACGACCAGCGTGGCGGTGACGCCGAGCGCCAGAACGCCGGTGATGGCGACCGACTGGAAGATGAAGACAGCACTTTGCGGCGAGACGAAACCATCGGCGGCGACGGCGAAATAGGCGATCAGCCCGAACAACAGAACGATGAAGCCGTAGCGAATAGCATTGTCGCGCAGGATCATTCAGCGCTCCCGCACGCTGGCACCGTCTTTATCCAACCCGAATTCATGCCCTCTCCATTCCAATTCTCATCGTCTTCCCGCCGTCAGGCTGCGCTGTGCGACGGCCCGCCCGCCACTTCGGCCAGTAGACGCTCGAGATCGACATCGGTATTGCGGTGCTCGCCGACGATCGTCTGCTCCGACATCACCAGAATGCGATCGGCCGTTTCCAGGGCTTCGTCGAGTTCGGTGACGAACAGCAGCGTCGCGCGGCCGTGGGCGCTGGTCCGCAGCTTGGCGGCGATATCGCGCCTGGCCGAAATGTCGACGCCTTGAAACGGCTCGTCGAGGATGAAAAGCCTTGCCGCCTGCGACATCCAGCGGGCGACCATCACCTTCTGCTGATTGCCGCCGGAAAGCGACTCCATCTCGTCCCTCTCCGAGCGGCAGACGATGCCGAGCTCCTGGATCTGCTGGCGGGCAATGGCGCGTTCGATACGGCGCTTGAGAACACCGAGACGCGACATGCGGCTGTGGAACGGCAGGCTGATATTCTCCTGGATGTTGAAGTCGCCGACGATGCCGTTTTCGCCCCGGTCCTTGGCGACGAGAAACACACCGGCAGCAATCGCTTCGCCGGTCGATGCCGGAGCATAAGGTTTCCCGTTCAGCACCATGGTCCCGGCCAGCGGCTGGCGCAGGCCGAACAGCGTCTCGGCGAGCGCGGTCTTGCCGACACCGACAAGGCCGGTGATGGCAACGACCTCGCCATCGCCGAGCGTCAGCGAGATCGGCCTGGCGCCTTCAGCAATCCGCAGCGCGTCGGCAGTGAAAATTGCTTTGGCCGAATTCCTGGCGACGATCCGCTCGAGCTGGATCTTACGGCCGAGCATGGCATTGACCGCACCTTCGTAATCCAGCGGCTTCCTGTCGAAGATGCCTGAGATGACCCCATCACGCATCGAAATGATGCGATCGGCAAGCCGCCTGATGTCAGACATACGGTGCGAAATGTAGAGGATGGCCACGCCTTGCTGGCGAAGCCGGTCGAGCAATGCGAACAGCCGGTCGGCCTCGGCGCTGGACAGCGAAGAAGTCGGCTCGTCCAGGATCAGCACTTTCGGCCGGTGCGCCATGGCGCGGGCGATCGCCACCATCTGGCGGTCGGCCAGAGAGAGATCGCTGATCCGGGCCTTGAGGTCGATGGCCAGTCCCATGCGGTCGGCCACCGCCTTTGCCTCGCGACGCACCCGGCCTGGATTAAACAGGGTCGGCACGCCGCTGCCGCTCAACCTGTCGAGGGTAAGATTGGTGGCGACGTCGAGGTCTGCGACGACACCGTCATTGATGTTCTGGTGGACGGTAACGACGCCGGCGCGGATCGCCTCCGCCGGCGTTTTCGGGTCGAACTCATGACCGGCAAGCGACATCGAGCCGCCGCCATGGTCGTAGACGCCACTGATGATCTTGACGAGGGTGGATTTGCCGGCGCCGTTGGCGCCCATCAGCACGGTCACTTCGCCGGCATGCAATTCGAGCGAGACGCCGCCAAGCACCTCGATATGGCCAAAGGATTTCCTCAGGCCGTCGACGCGGAACACGGCATCATTGCCCATTCGTTCCTCCCTGACCATGACGCTATGGGCTATATCGGCAATTGTCAACACGATTGACAATTGCCAGCAGGCTTCCTAGCTTGGCCCGACCGCGTTGGCTCCGCTATCATCGGAGCACATGAGCGGGAGGTGAGGATGACTGGGAAATCGCCGTTCGAAGCACTGTCGGTCGAGACACTGGCGGGCCGTCTCGGTGCCAACGAGCCCCTGTGTTCGCAGATCGGCAAGGATACGAGCCAGTGGAAGGTTCGTGAAGTCGGCGACGGCAATCTGAACCTGGTGTTCATCGTCGAGGGTGCTGAGGGTGCAGCCGTCGTCAAGCAGGCCCTGCCCTACGTCCGGCTGGTCGGCGACAGCTGGCCGCTGCCGCTAAAACGCTCCTTCTTCGAATACCATGCGCTGACGCGGCAACAGGCGCGGGCGCCGGGTTCGGTGCCCGATATCTATCACTTCGACGAAGGCCAGGCGCTGATCATCATGGAGTATCTGTCGCCGCACATTATCCTGCGGCGGGCGCTGATCGAAGGCCGGCAATTGCCCAACATCGCGACAGACATCGGCTTGTTCATGGCCCGCACGTTGTTTCGCGGCTCCGACCTGCATATGGCGACCAAGGACCGCAAGGCCGATCTGGCACTGTTCGCCGACAATGTCGAACTCTGCGACATCACCGAGAACCTGGTTTTCTCGGATCCGTATTTCGATGCCAAGATGAACCGGCACACCAGCCCGCAGCTCGATGGCATTGTCGCCGAGCTGCGCGCCGACCGCGACCTCAAGGTCGAGGCGCAGCGCATGAAGCACATCTTCGCTGCCAATGCCGAGACGCTGCTGCATGGCGACCTGCATTCCGGCTCGATCATGGTCACCGACACCGAAACGCGGATGATCGACCCCGAGTTCGCCTTCTACGGGCCGATCGCCTTCGACGTCGGCATGCTGCTCGCCAATTTCTGGATGGCGTTCTTCTCGCAGCGCGGCCATGAACAGGACGGAAGCCGCGACGCCATGCGTGACTATCTGCTCGGCGTTACGGTCGAGACATGGTCGGTGTTTCGCGCCGAGTTCTCGCATCTGTGGCGAACCGAGCGTACCGGCATGCTCTACCAGAAGACCCTGTTCGAAGATCAGGGCGACAGGCTTGGCGCCGAGCAGGCGCTAGACCACATGCTGCATTCGATCTGGACCGATCTGCTCGGCTTTGCCGGCGTCGAGGTTCACCGGCGAATTCTCGGCCTTGCCCACAATGCCGATTTCGAGACCATTGCCGATCCGGATCTGCGCGCCAGATGTGAGGCAAAGGCGCTGAAATTCGGCCGTCACCTCGCCGTCAACCGGCGCCAGATCCACAGCATCGACGAGGTCAACCGGTTGGCCGCGCTGATCGAACGGGAGAGCAGGATTTGAACGTCGGCGACCGCCACTACCGCACCATCTGGCCGAGTGACGACGGGCGTTCGGTGGAGATCATCGACCAGCGCTGGCTGCCGCATGATTTCCGCATCGAAAAGATCGATACCGTCGCCGGCATCGCCACGGCAATCCGCGACATGTGGGTGCGCGGGGCGCCGCTGATCGGCGTCACCGCGGCCTATGGCGTCGCCATGCAGATGGCCGACGATCCGTCGGATGCAGCACTCGACGCCGTCTGGGCAACCTTGCACGAAACGCGCCCGACGGCGATCAATTTGCGCTGGGCGCTGAACGAAATGCAGCGCTTCCTGCTGACGCTTCCCCTGGCAGAACGTGCCGCGGCTGCCTATCGGCGTGCCGGCGAGATCGCCGACGAGGATGTCGGCCTCAACCGCGCCATCGGCGCCCATGGGCTCGAAATCATCAAGGCGATCGCGGCGCGCAAGCAGCCGGGCGAACCGGTCAATATCCTGACCCACTGCAACGCCGGCTGGCTGGCCACGGTCGACTACGGCACCGCCACCGCGCCGATCTATCTGGCGACGGAAGCCGGCATTCCAGTCCATGTCTATGTCGACGAAACACGACCCCGCAACCAGGGTGCCCAATTGACCGCCTGGGAGATGGCCGGCCACGGCGTGCCGCATACGCTGATCGTCGACAATGCCGGCGGCCATCTGATGCAGCGCGGCCAGATCGACATGGTCGTCGTCGGCACCGACAGGACCACCGCCGACGGCGATGTCTGCAATAAGATCGGTACCTATCTCAAGGCGCTCGCCGCCGACGACAACGACGTGCCGTTCTATGTCGCGCTGCCGTCGCCGACGATCGACTGGACTGTGGGCGACGGGCTGACAGACATCCCGATCGAACAGCGCTCGCCCGACGAGGTCTCACTGGTCTGGGGCAAGACCGCTTCCGGCGAGATCGCCCAGGTCCGCGTATCGCCGGAAGCCACGCCGGCGGCCAATCCGGCCTTCGACGTGACGCCGGCGCGGCTGGTCACCGGCTTGATCACCGAACGCGGTGTCGCTACGGCCTCGCGCGAAGGCCTGAGGGCGATGTTTCCCGAGCGCGGATGATCCGCTTTGCCGAGAGGGCGCTCCGGATTTGCCTGATCTCACGAATTCTTGAACACGGCACGGTTAAAAACGCCCGTTGCCTGTCCCACATGGACGGCCGTATGCGTAGCGGCGGGGCGGCGCCCAACGCTCGAAGCCGGGGTTGCCCACGGCTCGGCGAGTGAACCAGCGGGATACCGCGATGTCATTCAGACCGTTGCTTGGTGACGGACGGGTTCGGAGCCAGGACGAGAAGTCGGAGCCCCTGCAAACCGCGTCATGGGTCAGCTCCTCGATCGTCTTCGACAACCGGCGGTGGGCGTGCCGGGAGGCGGAGCTCCGCTGGACAGCCCCTCATCATCTGATCGTGCTGACCGAAGAAGGCGGCACGTCCCATACATCCATCCGGCACGAGGCACGATCCCTTTACGACGGAATGGACCGTCCCGGAGCCCTCACCTTCGTCCCGGCAGGCGCGGAACGACAGGGCTTCTATCGCGATGTAAACCTCTCCTATTCAGCCCTGTGGATCGATCCCGATATCGGGCTTCCCGGATGCGAACGCCTGAGGAACCTGCCTATACTGGTAAACAAGAAAGACGCGGTCGTCGCCACGCTGCTGAGTTCGCTTCGTGACGAGATGGCACTCGGCCACAAGCCAGACACTGCCTATGTCGAGCATCTGGTCGCGCTCGTCAGTCTCCGCGTGGCCAACCTGAGCCGGGAGCAACCGCGGTTAGTACGTCACGGCTGTCTCAGCCGCCGGGCACTTGGTCGCGTTCGGGATTACATCGATGCGCATATGAATTCCGACATTTCGCTAAGCGAGCTGGCAGCCGCCGCGGGCATGGCCGTCGACAGTTTTGCGCGTCGCTTCAAGGCGACGACCGGCCTTGCACCCTACGCCTATGTGATCGAGGAACGGGTGCGGCGAGCGGAGGCGCTGCTGCGCGAAACGGGTTTGTCGATCGGTGTCATTGCCTTTCGGCTCGGCTTCTCAAGCCAGAGCCACTTCACCACGACCTTCCGACGTCTGAGGGGCATGACGCCTCGTGCCTATCGGGTGAATTCTTCTCCAGAATCCTGATAGTGCCGCCGGTTTCTTGAAAGAAAGCCGCCGCCCGCACTCCCACCTCCAGTGTCGTTGGGTGACAGAACCCGAGGGTTCGCTCGGGTCAAGTTGCCGTCTGCGCTTCATTGCGGCTGGGAGATCATGCATGGCCAAAACGGACAACAGAAGCGGGCCGACGCGTCGGATGGTATTGGAAGGCGGTATTGCGACCGGGGTGCTCCTGGCTACCGGACTACCGGTTGACGCCGAGCCGGCCGAGACCGCCACGGCGGCTGCGTCGTCCTCACCGCTACCGACGATGACGATGTCGTTACGGATCAACGCGAAGGATCTTGCCATCGAGCTCGACCCGCGGACGACGCTGCTCGACGCCCTGCGCAACCATCTCGGCCTCACCGGCTCGAAGAAGGGCTGCGACCACGGCCAGTGCGGCGCATGCACGGTGCTCGTCGATGGGCGCCGGATCAATTCCTGCCTGACGCTTGCCGCAATGCATGAAGGCGACGAGATCACCACGGTCGAGGGCCTTGCCGAGGGTGACCGGCTGCATCCGGTCCAGGCCGCCTTCGTCGCCCGCGACGGTTTCCAGTGCGGCTACTGTACGCCAGGTCAGATCTGCTCGGCGGTTGGCATGCTGGGCGAGGCGCGGGCCGGCTGGCCAAGCCATGCGAGCGCCGACGTGGCAGCGGCTTCCGTCGCTCTCACCGATGCCGAGATCCGCGAGCGGATGAGCGGCAACATCTGCCGTTGCGCCGCCTATCCGAACATTGTCGCTGCAATCCGCGACGCGGCAGAGGAGGCATGAGCAATGCAGTCCTTCACTTATGAACGTGCGACGAGTGCTGAGCAGGCGGCGGCCGCAGTTGCGGCCCGGCCGGACGCCAAGTTCATCAGCGGCGGCACCAACCTGCTCGACCTGATGAAGCTCGAGATCGAGCGCCCAGCGCATCTCGTCGACATCAGCCGGCTGCCGCTTGATCGGATCAAGGAGACGGCGGAAGGCGGGCTTCGGGTCGGCGCCCAGGTCCGCAATAGCAATCTCGCCGCCGACCCGCGGGTAAGGTCGCGCTATCCGATGCTCACGCAAGCGCTGCTGGCGGGAGCGTCCGGACAGATACGCAACAAGGCCTCGACCAGCGGCAATCTCCTGCAGCGCACGCGCTGCCCCTATTTCTACGACCGCAACATGCCCTGCAACAAGCGCCAGCCGGGTTCGGGCTGCGCGGCACTTCAGGGCTTTAACCGCATGCACGCCGTACTCGGCGCGAGCGAAGCCTGCATCGCGGTCCATCCTTCTGACATGGCGGTCGCCATGTCCGGGCTCGACGCCAGGATCGAGACCGTCTCGCCCGGCGGCGAGACCCGCACGATCCCGATCGGCGATTTCCATCGATTGCCCGAGACGATGCCCCAGGTGGAGACCGTGCTCGGCCACGGCGAAATAGTCGTCGCGGTTGCCCTGCCGCCACCACCGCCCGGCCGACAGGTTTACCGCAAGGTGCGCGACCGTGCTTCCTACGCCTTCGCGCTGGTGTCGGTGGCAGCAATCGTCGAGAAAAGCGGCGACCGTATCCGAAGCGCTCGGATCGCCATGGGCGGCGTCGCAGCGAAACCCTGGCGCGCGGCGGAGGCGGAGCGCGCGCTGGCAGGCGCGGCGGCGTCCGACGGTGCCTTTAGCGACGCGGCCGAAGCCGCGCTCGCCGGAGCCGTCGGGCATGGCGGCAATGATTTCAAGATCCCGCTGGCGAAACGGACGATGCGGCACACGCTCGCTGCTGCCGCCGAGAGTGCATGAGGTGATGCGATGACAGAGACGACGACCCCGAACCGCTGTTCCCAGATGCAGGCGCCGAGCGGGAGATCGATATGAAACTCACGCGACGCGCCGTTGCCGCCGCGGGTGGCGGCCTTCTCGTCTCTGCCGCCACAGCTTGGGGCGCCACATCCGATCCGGGAGCTCGTCACGGGCTCGAGGCCGCCGTAGACGCCTTCTTTGCCGGCTGGGCCTCTGGCGACTGGACGGCATTACTTGATTGTTGCGATGAGACGATGACCTTCCAATTCCCTGTCGGCGAGCAACGAGGCCGACACGGACCGCCGGAAGGCAAGCGGGCACTCGCAGCCTGGACCGCCGCGCATCAAGCGCAGGGAAACAGGATCACGAAATCGACCGTCGATCTCAAGCTCTTCGCCGCCGACTGGGTCATCGTCTGCGATCGCGGGAGCGGGACAATCAGTGGCGCGCCCTACACTGGCCTGCATGCGATCTTCATGCGAGCCGGCCCAACAGGGAGGCTGGTCGAGTTTCGCGAGTATTTCGGCGAGATCGCCGCGTGAGTTCGGGCCGCCGCGCGACGAACATAAAGGTGCGAGGAAGCGGCGTCGTCGCGGCCTCGATGCTTCCGAACTCCAGATGAAAAATCTTTAGGTGACTTATGAACGAGACCATACCCGGACTGCCCGGCTCCGCCACCCATTCAAGGGTGAAACCTCGTGCCGATGTTGGCATCATCGGGCGGCCGATCGACCGCATCGACGGTCCGCTCAAAGTGACGGGCGGCGCCACATACGCTTACGAGAATGAGCTGGATGGTACAGCCTATGGCTACATTCTCGGCGCCTCCGTCGCCAAGGGCCGCATCGCCGAGATCGACACGGCCGAAGCCGAACGGGCGCCGGCAGTGCTGCTCGTCATGACGCACCGGAATGCGCCGGCCCAGCCGGATTTCGGCCCAACGGTCACGCCAACGGTGCCGGAGGTCTTCACGCGCCCCCGGCCCGCGCTCAACAGCGATCGGGTACGGTATTACGACGAGCCGGTCGCGCTGGTCGTTGCGGAGACGTTCGAGGCTGCACGCGCTGCTGCGGGCCTCATCAGAGTACGCTACGACGAGGAGCCGGGCCTCTACGATCTACCGGGATATATCGCCGACGCCTACGCGCCAAAGCGGACCAATGCCGGCTTCGAGACCGACAGCGTGGTCGGCGACTTCGAGCGCGCCTTTGCGACGGCGCCGATCAAGATCGATTCCACTTACGGGACCCCCTTCGAACATCACAATCCGATGGAGCCGCATGCGACGCTTGCTGCCTGGTCAGGCAACGAGCTGACGATCCGTACATCGGCGCAGACCCTCGCGAACTTCCGGGCCGGGGTCGCCAGCACGCTTCGCATCCCGCTCGAGCGAGTGCGCATCGTCAGCCCCTTCATCGGCGGAGGCTTCGGCTCCAAGCTGATTGCCCATGCCGACACGATCCTGGCCGCACTTGCAGCGCAGGTGCTGCAGCGCCCCGTGAAGATCGCGCTGACGCGACAACAGATGTTCGCCAATGCCGGTCATCGCGCAGAGATGGTCCAACAGGTACGTCTCGGCGCGGACACTGACGGGCGGCTCACCGGGATCGCACACGATGTCTGGTCCGCAACGTCCAGCTTCGAGGAGTACTGCGAACAAACGGCAGTTTTTGCGCGCTCGCTCTACGCGGCGCCGAACCGTCTCACCCGCCATCGCCTGGTTCCGCTGGACATCAACCGCGGCGAATGGATGCGCTCTCCCGGCGAAGCGCCCGGCATGCTGGCTTTCGAATGCGCCATGGATGAGCTCGCCGAGCGCGCCGGTCTGGACCCGATCGAACTCAGGATCCGCAACGAACCGGCACAGGATCCCGAGCGCGGCGTGCCGTTCTCCACCCGCAATCTCGTCGCCTGCATGGAGGAAGGCGCCCGCCGTTTCGGCTGGGAGCGGAGAAACCCGACACCGGGCCGAACTCGGGAGGGCCGCAAGCTTATCGGCCACGGCATGGCGGCGGCGATCCGTCCGAACTATATCGGCGCGGCGACGGCGCGGGTTGCGATCGACCGGGACGGTCGGGTGACGGCGCGGCTCGACATGACCGATATTGGGACCGGCACCTATACGATCCTGACCCAGATTGCCGCCGAGAGCCTCGGCCTGCCGATCTCGTCCGTCAAGGTGGAGCTCGGCGACAGCCGCTTCCCGCGTACCGCCGGCTCCGGCGGGTCCTGGGGCGCAGCAAGCGCGGGTTCGGCCTTGTATAATGCGTGCAACGTCCTCAAGAAACAGATCTTGGAGGCGGCGCAGTCGAACGAAGCCTCGCCGTTGCGCGGCGCGAACGCCACCGAGGCAAGCTTTGCCGACGGCGAGGTCAGGGTCGGCCAGCGATCGGCGAGCCTGGCCGATCTTATCCGAGGGATCTCTCCCGACGGGCTCGAAGCCGAAGGCTCCGTAGCCGCGGGCGCCACCACCCAGTCATACAAGACCTATTCGCAGCATTCCTATGGCGCGCATTTCGCAGAGGTCGCTGTCGATTGCGATACCGGTGAAATCCGCATGCGCCGGATGCTGGCTGTGATCGGCGCGGGCCGTATCCTCAACGCCAAGACCGCGCGCTCGCAAATCATCGGCGGCATGACCTGGGGGATCGGTGCAGCGCTGATGGAGCAGACGGTGCTCGACCCGCGCTACGGCCATTTCGTCAATCACGATCTTGCCGAGTATCATGTGCCGGTCAATGGCGATGTCCCCGATATGGAGGTCGCCTTCCTCGAGGAAGACGACGACAAGGCCAACCCGCTTGGCGCAAAGGGTCTCGGCGAGCTCGGCGTGTGCGGTGCGGGGGCTGCTGTCGCCAACGCCGTTTACAACGCGGCCGGCGTGCGAGTGCGTGAATTTCCCATCACCTTGGACAAGGTGCTGCCTGCCTTACCGGTGATCGCCATTTGACGCTCTCCTCCCTCGCCCTCAACGGTGACCAGGTCGAAACGGATCGCTATTTCTGCGCCATCGACGACGACGCCGGTGGTTGACAGCGCTTTCCGGCCCTTCCATACAAACGCCGTCAATGTTCTCAGGGCGGGGTGAAAGTCCCCACCGGCGGTAAGGGTCTCGGCCCAAGCCCGCGAGCGCTTTCCGGTTAGCCGGAGGGGTCAGCAGATCCGGTGTGATTCCGGAGCCGACGGTCACAGTCCGGATGGAAGAGAACGAAATGGAGGACGGTCCGCTTTCGCGGTTCGGACTCCGTATCGTGCGTCCTGATTCTGGTTCGAAACGGAAGGATGGACCCATGAATCAGCATTCCCACAACGACTATGAAACGATCCGCGTTGCCGTCATTCGCGCGCGTTGGCATGCCGATATCGTCGACCAATGCGTTGAAGCATTCGAGGCGGAACTGGCGGTTCTCGGAGAGAAACGCTTCGCCGTCGATGTCTTCGATGTGCCTGGCGCTTATGAGATTCCCCTGCATGCAAAGACGCTTGCCGTGACCGGCCGCTATGCCGCTATCCTCGGCGCCGCGTTCGTCGTCAATGGCGGCATCTACCGGCACGAGTTTGTTGCAAGCGCGGTCATCGACGGCATGATGAATGTGCAATTGTCGACTTGCGTGCCGGTGCTTTCGGCGGTGCTGACGCCGCACAACTACCATGACAGCGCGGACCATCACCGCTTCTTCTTCGAACATTTCAAGGTCAAGGGCAAAGAGGCGGCCAGTGCCTGTGTGCAACTGCTGGCAGCACGCGAACACATCGCGGCGTGAAACCTCCACCGCCGGGTGGAAATCCCGGTAAGGCGCTGTAGTATCTCACGAAGCAGGAGGATGCCGGTGCAGACCAAGAAGATCATCAATGACGGCAATCGCTCCGTCGACGAGATGCTGGAGGGTATTCTGGCCGCGCATCCGCGCCACCTCAGAAGCGCGGACGGCAGTCCGCGCGCCATTATCGCCCGCGACGGACCGCGCCCAGACAAGGTCGGCCTTGTCATCGGCGGCGGCTCGGGCCATGAGCCGACCTTCCTCGGCTTCGTCGGCAAGGGGCTGGCCGACGCCGCCGCGATCGGCAATGTCTTCGCTTCGCCGCCGCCGGACCCGATCCTCGAATGCGCCAAGGCGGCCAGCGGTGGCGCCGGCGTGCTGTTCATGTACGGCAACTATGCCGGCGACGTGATGAACTTCGACATGGCCGCCGAAATGGCGGCAATGGACGACATCGAGGTGCGCACCGTGCTGACCACCGACGATGTCGCCTCGGCGCCGCGCGACCAGAGGCAGAAGCGGCGCGGCGTCGCCGGCAATTTCTTCATCTTCAAGGCCGCCGGTGCCGCATGCGACCAGATGCTGTCATTCGATGAATGCGAGCGTATCGCCAGGAAGGCCAACGATCACACCTTCACCATGGGCGTGGCGCTGTCGCCCTGCTCGCTGCCGCAGACCCGCCGGCCCAATTTCGAGATCGGACCGGACGAGATGGAGATCGGCATGGGCATCCATGGCGAGCCAGGCATCGCGCGCGGAAAGTTGAAAACGGCCGACGAGATCACCGACGAAATGCTGGACAAGGTCCTCGACGAGATGGCGCCGGCGCGCGGCGATAAGGTCGCCGTTCTGGTCAATTCGCTCGGCTCGACGCCGCTGATGGAACTCTACATCATGAACCGGCGGGTCAAGCAGAGGCTCGACGAGATCGGCGTTTCCGTCCACGCGACCTGGGTCGGCAATTACTGCACCTCTCTCGAAATGGCCGGCGCCTCGGTGACGCTGATGCATCTCGACGGCGAGTTGCAGGCGATGCTCGACCATCCTTGCGACTGCGCCATGTTCCGCGCCGGCTGAGAAAGCATCATGACCTCGATCGATTCAGTCGGCTTGAAAAGAATGTTCGATGAGATCGCGGCGACGATCGACGCCGACAAGGACAGGCTCTGCCAACTCGACGGCGTCATCGGCGACGCCGACCATGGCATCGCCATGGCACTAGGCTTCACTGCTGCGCGCGATGCACTAGCGCAACTCGACCTCGCGGCGACCGAGCCGACGGCGCTGCTCAACACTGCGGCGAAATCCTTCCTCAACGCGGTCGGCGCCTCGTCAGGCCCGCTCTATGCGACCGCCTTCATGCGCGGTGCCGCCGCCGTCAAAGGCAAGGCAATTCTGGAGGACGCTGACATCATCGCCATGCTCCGGGCGATGGCGCAAGGCATCCAGGATCGCGGCAAGGCCGAGCTCGGCGAAAAGACCATGGTCGACGCCTGGCTGCCGGCGGCGCAAGCAGCGGGTGCCGCGCAGGAAGCCGGCAAGAGCCTGTCCGAGAGCCTGGAGGCTGCACTTGCAGCGGCTGAACGAGGTGCCGAGGCGACCAAGGACATGATCGCCGTCAAGGGCCGCTCATCGCGGCTCGGCGAGCGCTCGCTCGGGCATATGGACCCCGGCGCCGCATCGGCCGTGACGATCATCAGAGCGATGTGGAACAGTCTGGCTTAACCCCGCTTCGCCGCGTCGAGCCTGTCGATCGCCTGGACATTGCCGGCCGATGGTCCCTTCTCATCGAATTCCGATGCAAGCCATGAATCGACGATCGACTTGGCCAGTTCCGGGCCGATAACCCGGGCGCCCATGGTGATGATCTGGGCGTTGTTGGATTTTGCCGCGCGCTCGGCCGAATAGGTGTCGTGGGTGAGTGCGGCGCGAATGCCGGGCACCTTGTTGGCGGATATGGATACGCCGATGCCGGTGCCGCAAAACAGGATGCCGCGATCGTTTTCGCCGTCCAGGATGGTCTGCGCGAGCTTCTGTGACAGGTCGGCATAGTAGCCCGACTGGCTGAGGTCGCTAACCGTGAGGCCGGGCTTGGTAGCGAGGTGAGCGGCAATGACGTCGAGCAGCGGCTTGCCGGCGCTATCAGCTCCAATGGCAATTTTCATGTTCCGTTTCCTTCCTGTTTGATGATTCAGATCGCCGCCGAGGCGCGCTTGAGGATGTCGATATAGCCGTCCGCCTGCCAGGCCGAGCGGCCGATGAACAAGCCGTCGATGTTGGGCTGGCCGACCAGTTCGGCGGCATTTTGCGGATTGACGCTGCCGCCATAAAGCACCGGCGGCACCACCGGCAGCAGGTCGCGTGCGATTTTCTTGATTAGCGCCTGCTGCCTGTCGGCATAGTCCGAACTGGCCGGCACGCCCTTGTCGCCGATCGCCCAGACGGGCTCATAGGCAAACAGGATCGTCGCCGCCTTCGCCGCGCCTTCGAGAAACTGCAGCGCGCCGTGCACCTGCAAGGCCAGCACCGCAGCGGCCTGCCCGCTGTCGCGTTGAGCCAAGGTCTCGCCGACGCAGACGAGTGGCACGAGACCGTGCTTCACCGCCGCCGCAGTCTTCAGCCCGACAGCCTTGTCGGTCTCG
Source organism: Mesorhizobium sp. M0800 (assembly GCF_040320095.1). NCBI lineage: Bacteria > Pseudomonadati > Pseudomonadota > Alphaproteobacteria > Hyphomicrobiales > Phyllobacteriaceae > Mesorhizobium > Mesorhizobium sp. M0800. Next base: position 249,090 of record NZ_JAMYOZ010000006.1, on the reverse strand, counting down.
CCGAAATGCTCGCGCCGTTCGCTGTGGCCGAGCTCGACCATGTCGAGCCCGCAGTCTTTCAGCATGGCCGGCGAGATCTCGCCGGTCCAGGCACCGGCGTCGGCCCAATGCATGTTCTGCGCGCCGACCTTGATGCGCGTCGGCGACAGCGCTTTCTTGACCTCGCGGATCGCCGTGAAGGGCGGGATGACGAAAGGCTGGATGCGCTCGTCGAAACCGGGGACGAACTCCGCCAGCGCCTCGGCGAAAGCCAACGCCTCGGCGAGCGTCTTGTTCATTTTCCAGCTGGTGCCGACCCAATAAACCATACGTGCCCTCCTATTCTGCGATCACTGTCAGCGAAACGCCGGCACCATCCAGCGCGGCGCGCATCTGCGGCTGCGGCTCGCGGCCGGTGAAGACCGTGTCAAAGGCCTTGAGATCTGTCAGGAAGTGCAAGGCAGTGCGGCCGAATTTCCCATGATCGACCAGCAGATATTTGCGCGCTGCTGCGGCCATCATCAGCCGTTTGGTCTGGACCACTTCCTGATCCTGGTGAAAGGCAGAGGCACCATGGATGGCCGATGACGACAGGAACGCGACATCGGCGCGCAATGATTTCAGCGTGTCCTCGGCGAGCAGGCCGAAGAAGCCGTGAAACTTCTTGTTGTATTGGCCGCCGAGCGCAATCAGGTTGATGCCGGCAACGCCCGCCAAATCCTGGATGACAGCCAGATTGTTCGAGATCACCGTCAGCGGACGCAGATCGGCAAGATGCCGAGCAACGCCGCCCGCGGTTGAGCCGTCGTCGATGATCACCGTCTGACCCGGTTCGATCATCGTCACGGCAGCGGCGGCGATGCGCTTCTTCTCGTCGCCGGCCAGCCGCTGGCGGTAGCGGAAATCGCTCTCGAAAAGGCTGCTCGGCTGGATCGAGGCGCCGCCGCGCACCTTGCGCAGGAAGCCGCTTTCCTCGAGCTCGTCGAGGTCGCGGTGGACAGTCATCTTTGACACGCCGAAGCGTGAGGCAAGATCGTCGACACTGGCGGTGCCGATGTCCATCAGAAAATCCATGATGCCTTGCCGACGGCCGTCGCTCTTCATTTCCGCGGCTTCCTCGTGCAATCCGGTTCCGAGATATAACAGCAAACGTTGCACAAGCCACCAAATTTTTTGTGATAATGTTATATCTCTATGGGATGTCATGACGCTTCTGGTCGCGTCCTGTAACAAGAATTGCTGCCGGCCGAGCGCCCAGCGGTTGCGGTGCCGCGGAAATCCGGCCAGAAGCATCAGGGGCTCGACGACAACCGAACGGCCCGCAAACACTGGCTCGAAACCGGATACGGGAGACTACTGAGTGGCTCGCATCACACTGAGACAATTGCTCGATCATGCCGCCGAATACGGCTATGGCGTGCCTGCCTTCAACATGAACAATATGGAACAGGGCCTCGCCATCATGGAGGCAGCCGAGGAGACCAAATCGCCGGTTATCCTGCAGGCGAGCCGCGGCGCGCGAGCCTACGCCAACGATGTGGTGCTGGCCAAGCTGATCGACGCGCTGGTCGAAATCCATCCCGATATCCCGGTCTGCATGCATCTCGACCATGGCAACAACGAAGCGACCTGCGTCACCGCGATCCAGCACGGCTTCACCTCCGTGATGATGGACGGATCGCTGAGGGAAGACGGCAAGACGCCGGCCGACTACGCCTATAATTCCGGCATCACCCGCCGCGTCGTCGACATGGCGCATTGGGGCGGCGTCTCGGTGGAAGGCGAGATCGGCGTGCTTGGATCGCTTGAGATGGGCGGCGGCGAGCAGGAAGACGGCCATGGCGTCGAGGGCGTCATCAGCCACGACCAGCTGCTGACCGACCCGGTGCAGGCCGAACAATTCGTGCGCGACACCCGTGTCGATGCGCTGGCCGTCGCCATGGGCACCAGCCACGGCGCCTACAAGTTCAGCCGCAAGCCGGACGGCGCTGTACTGGCCATGAACGTCATCGAGGAAATCCACCGCCGTCTGCCGAGTATGCATCTCGTCATGCACGGCTCGTCCTCGGTGCCAGTGGAGTTGCAGGAGATCATCAACAAATATGGCGGCCAGATGAAGCCGACATGGGGCGTGCCGGTCGAAGAGATCCAGCGCGGCATCAAGCACGGGGTGCGCAAGATCAATATCGATACCGACAACCGCATGGCGCTGACCGGCGCAATCCGCAAGGTGCTGACCGAGAACCCGAGCGAATTCGATCCGCGCAAATATCTGACACCGGCAATGGCCGCGATGCGGAAGCTGTGCAAGGAGCGCTTCGAGCAATTCGGCACCGCCGGCAACGCACCGAAAATCAAGCCGCTGCCGCTGTCGGAAATGGCCAAGCGCTACAAGTCCGGAAGCCTCGATCCGAAATTTGGCTGACGTATTCCGGTTCTGAGCAGGAGCTGCCTCAGCTCCTGCTCATCCGATCATGCTCGCGGCAAGAGATCGGCCCTGCCGGTCTCGATAAATGGTGCCCAGTAGTCGACCGACTCGCGGATCATGGCGATGACCTGGTGGTCGACGGGTTCGCGTTCGCGGAACGACAATTCGAGGCAGATCTCGTTGTCGACGCCGCCGCCGCGACGCACCGTCTGAAGGAGCTTTTCCGGCGTGATACGGCCGTCGTTGTTGTAGGTCGCAGTGAACGGCCAATGGCCGCCCTTGTTCATCGACGACTGCTTGACGTGGATGATCGGCGATTGCCTGGGAAAGGCTTCGGCCCAGGCATAAGGGTCGGTGTCCGCCGGATTGCTCGAGGTCACGTCGCCATGGTCGATGTCGACCATCATGTTGAGCGGGACGGCCATGCCGGCCGCTTCGATCTCGCGCTGCAGTGCCCGGCAGCTTTCGATCGTATGGCCGAATTCGCGGCCGACCGACATCGGCTCCCAGAACAGGTAGGTCAGGCCGGCTGCTTTGGCATGCTCGGCGACCTCGCGCCAGCATTCCAGCGCGATGTCGAAAAGCCGCGCGCGACGTTCAGGATTGTCGTAATCCCGGTGGGTGAAGATCGCGAATTGCGTGCCCATGCCCGCGGCGCCGAGCTCGGCCGAAACTTCTGAAAAGGTCTTGAACCAGTCGACGTAGTAGCGCCGCACGTCGGCATCGGGATGGCCGAAATGATTGAGCCGGCCGTAAGGGCCGGTCATCGCGGAGGTCACGCGCACACCGGTGCGGTTGAGCGCGGAGCGGAACAGGCGGACGAATTTGGCGATCGTCGCCGCCGGCCAGCCGGGATTGACGAATTCATGGGTGAGTTGGACGTCCCTGATACCGATCTGATAGGCGATCGCGTCGATCAGGTCGTCCGGCTCGGCAAAGCGGTTGACCAGCGGATTGGTGTTGAGCGAAAGCGTAAAGGCCATCAGCCGGCCTTTGCCAGCCGGCTCGAGCACCAGTCCTCGAAGGCGGTTCTTTCCGCGGCGGACAGATGCAGGCCGTGCTTGGTGCGCCTTTCGAGAATATCGGCGGCGGTCTCGGCCCACTCATGCTCGAACAGGTAATTGGCTTCGCGCTCGAAAAAATCCTTGCCGAAGCGCCGGCCCAGTTCGGCGAGCGAGGTGGCCGCGCCGACCAGATCGCGCGTCCTTGTGCCGTAGAGCCTGCCGTAATGCTTGACCAGCGATGCCGGCATCCAGGGAAATTCATGGCCGAGGTCGCCCAGAAACTGCTCGAAATCGGCATTGGGGATATCGCCGCCCGGCAGGTGCCCTTTCGAGGTCCACGGCTTGCCCATCTTCGGAAAGAACGGGGCGATACGGTCGAGCGCGTGCTCGGCCAATTTGCGGAAGGTGGTGATCTTGCCGCCGAAGACCGAAAGCAGCGGCGCCTGCCCAGCCGGTGCGTCGAGTTCGAATATGTAATCGCGGGTCACCGCGCTCGGATTGTCGGCATTGTCGTCATAGAGCGGCCTGACGCCGGAAAACGAGTAGACGACGTCGCTTCGTGCGAGCTGGCGCTTGAAGTAGCGATTGACTGCCTTGATCAGGTAATCGATCTCGCTGGCATCGGCGGTCACGTCCTCCGGCCGCCCGTCATAGGGAATGTCGGTGGTACCGATCAATGCCAGATCGTTCTGGTAGGGATTGATGAAGATCACGCGCTTGTCGCTGTTTTGGACGAGATAGGCCTGTCGCCCTTCCCAGAATTTCGGCACAACGATGTGGCTGCCCTTGACCAGGCGCACGTTGCGCCTGGAATTCTGGCCGGCGACGCGGTTGATGACGTCGTTGACCCAGGGTCCGGCGGCGTTGATCAGCGCCCGTGCCCGGACTGTGGTCCTGACGCCGGTTCGACCGTCGCGCATCTCCACCGACCACAGGCCGTTTTCGCGACGGGCGGCTGTGCAGGCGGTGCGGGTGAATATCCTGGCTCCGCGCTCAGCGGCGTCGAGCGCGTCGATGACGACCAGGCGAGCGTCGTCGACCCAGCAGTCGGAATATTCGAAGCCGCGCTTGAAGGCGTCCTTGATCGGCGCGCCTTCGGGTGCGGTGCGCAGGTCGAGCGTACGCGTGGCCGGCAGCCGCTTGCGGCCGCCAAGATGGTCGTAAAGGAACAGGCCGAGCCGCACCAGCCAGGCCGGCCGGTCATCGGGGCTGTGCGGCAGCACGAAGCGCATCGGCCAGATGATGTGCGGCGCGGATTCGAGCAGCACCTCGCGCTCGATCAGCGCCTCCCGCACCAAGCGGAACTCGTAATATTCGAGATAGCGCAAACCGCCATGAACGAGCTTTCCCGATCGCGAACTGGTGCCCTCGGCGAGATCGTCTTTTTCGCAAAGAATGACCGACAGGCCCCGGCCTGCCGCATCGCGCGCGATCCCGGCGCCATTGACGCCGCCGCCGATGACGAAGAGGTCGACGATTTCGGTTTCACCGCTCATCTCGCTCTATGCCCTGTCGTCAGCACGGGTTGACCGGAGGCAGGCCGGCGATGAAGCGGCGCACTTCCTCGGCCGCCTGCTCGGCCGCGTAGGTCACGGTGCGTACCGACGCGCCGGCGATATGCGGCGTCAGCGTCACGTTCGGCAGTTGCAACAGCGGCCAGTCGGCAGGCACTGGCTCGACGGCGAACGTCTCCAGCATAGCACTGCCGATGTGTCCCGAGACGAGCGCCTCGTAGAGCGCATCGTAGTCGACCAGCGGTCCGCGCGCGGTATTGACGAAGATTACGCCGGGTTTCATCCGGGCGATGGCGTCCTTGCCGATCAGGCCGCGCGTCTCCTCGGTGACCCGGGAATGCAGCGTGACCACATCGGAGCGCGACAAGAGATCGTCCAGCGCAACCAGCTCGACGCCGGCATTGCGGTCCTCAGCGCTCAATTGCACATAGGGATCGCAGATCAGGATGCGGCAGCCGAAGGCGCGCAGCAGCCGAACCAGCCTGGTGCCGATATTGCCGTAGCCGATGACGCCGACGGTCATTTCGTTGAGCTCGCGGCCGGTGCGGTCGGCGCGGTAGAGATCGCCGCGCCACTCGCCCTTGCGCAAGGCTTCGTGGCCGACGCGGATCAGCCGCGTTTCGGCGAGAATGGCGCCGATGGTGAACTCGGCTACGGCGCTGGCATTGCGGCCGGGCACATTGACCACGGTGATGCCGTGGGCCTTGGCGGCGGCCATGTCGATGTTGATCGGTCCGCCGCGCGAGACCGCAACCAGCTTGAGCGTGGGCAGGCGCTGCATCATGCTTTCGGAGAGCGGCGCAAGCTGGGTGACGAAGATTTCGGCGTCGCCGATGAAATCCACCACCTCGTCGGGATCGCCGAAATACTCCTTGACCTTGTCCAGACCAAGCGCGGCATTGCCGAATTGCATGGGCTCATCGGGCCAAGCGGTCTCAATGCTGCGGATGTCGAGGTTGTCGCCGCAGGCCGCCTCGATTTTCTCGCGAAACACTTCCGGAAGCATGAAGCGGTCGCCGATGATCGCAATTTTCTTGGGCATGCTCTTCTCAATTCACGTCAGTTTGTCTGGACGCGGCCATCGAACGCCAGACCGGCCGCAGCGCCTCATGCGCCAATGTGTAGGACGGAGCCATCGCCTCATAGGCAGCGGCAAGTTTCCGATCGCTGGGCTCGGCCGCACGGAGCAAAGGCGTGACCCATTCACTGACGCAATCGTCCATCGATGCGTACTGGCCGACGCAGACCGCAGCAATCATTGCGGCGCCCGCAGCACCGGCCTCCTCGCGCTCGCTGGTGCGAATGTCGGCGCCGACCGCAGCACCCAGGATCTTGCGCAGAGCCGGGCTCCTGGCCGCTCCGCCGGTCAGGCGGATTTCCTTGGGCAGTGGCCCCATGGCGGCGTAGCAATCGCGTGCCGCGAAAGCCAGCCCCTCGAACACCGCGCGGACCATGTCGGCATAGCCGTGCCTGGACGAAATGCCGATGAAGCCGGCCCTGGCATTGGCATCGACGAACGGCCCGCGCTCGCCGGCCTCCGAGACATAGGGCTGGTAGAGCAGCGAGCCTGGCTCAGACGACGATATCCACTGGTCGACCAGCGCGATCATCTCGCCATTGGTCCTCGTAATACCTTGCGAGGCGAGAATGCCGGAGGCGAGGCCAAGGACCCAGTCGATATTGAGCGTTGCCGCCATGTTCGACTGCATCTGCGCAAAGACGCCGGGTGCCGGCATCGTCATCGTGTAGCCGGTTGCAGCCTCGTTGAGCAGAACCTCGTCCGGCGTTTCGGCAAGCCGCATATGCATTCCGGTGGAGCCGATGATCGAGCATCCCGGCTTGCGTTCGCGATCGAACAGGCCGGCGCCGAGCGCCGTGCAGGCGACATCGACATAGGCCAGAACGACCGGTGTGCCGGCGAGCAGGCCGGTCGCATCGGCTGCTGCCACCGACAGCGAGGTGCTTTGCCTGGTGCCATCGACGATGGGCGGCAACAGATGCCGGAGATCGGTGACGCCGAGTACCTCGAGCACATCATCGCAATAGCCGCGCGTGCGGAAGTCGCCGAAGGTGAAGGTGCCCTCGGACGGGTCGGTGGCGCGGTGGCCGGTCAACTTGAAATAGAGCCAGTCCTTGCAGTGGAACGCCGTCGCTGCATTGGCAAGCATCGCGGGCATGTGGCGCTTCATGAACACGAACTGCGATCCCTGCTGGCAGGCAGCGAGCCCGCTGCCGGTCTTTTCGAAGCGCAGCCGGTCCTCCGGCCGCGCGCGGATCTCCTCGACGACCGCGGCAGCGCGCGCGTCGAGCCACAGCCAGCCCTTGGCAACCGGCTCGCCATCCTTGTCGATCAGCCAGGTACCGTCGCCCTGCCCGGTCACGGCGATGGCAATGGTCCGGCTGGCGAGATCCGGCACCTTGTCGGCAAGCTCGCGCAAGGTCGTCGCGGTATCGGCCCAGGTGCGTGTCAGGTCCTGCTCGGCGCCGCCGCCCGGCAGTGTCTCGTATTTATTGGGCAGCGCGGCGGACGCGATCTGCCTGCCCGCCGTGTCAAAGGCGACGGATTTTATGACAGACGTGCCGGCGTCGATGCCGATCAGCACATCCTGCATCAAGCAAGCTCCGTGCCGTGCGAAATGGCATTGCCGCTCGCCTGATCGAAGACGTGAAGGTTTTTCGGATCTATGCTGATCTTGATCGGCGCGCCAAGCTCCAAGCGGGTTCGGTCATGTTCGACCAGGACCAGCGAACCGCCGGCGAAATCGGCGGCGATATGGGTCTGGTCGCCGAGCCATTGATTGGCCGAAACCGTCGCCGGCACACCATCCTTCGAGCGGCGGACCGCATAGGGCCTGACGCCGATGACGACGCGCTGCCGGTTGAGCAATTCGTCGCGAACCGGGCCGCTGAACGCATCCTTGTCGTAGTCGAGCGAGAGCCCGTCGGGCAGCTTGAGACTGATCTTGCCGGCAGCCGTGCCGACATAGGCCTCGAAGACATTCATCGGCGGCTCGCCAACGAAGGTGCCGGTGAACAGGTTTGCCGGCCGCTGCTTGAGCCTGTCAGGCGTATCGAACTGCTGCAGCACGCCGCCCTCCATGACAGCGATGCGATCGGCCAGCGCATTGGCCTCGGTCTGGTCGTGGGTGACCAGAATCGCGGTCAGGCCACGCTCCTTGATGAAATGCTTGATGCGGCCGCGCAGCACGGCGCGAAGCTGCGGCTCGAGCTGGCCCATCGGCTCGTCCAGCAGATGCAGGTCGGCCTCGCGGATCAGCGCCCGGCCGAGGCTGGCGCGCTGCTGCTGGCCGCCGGAGATCGAGTTCGGATAGCGCTCGAGAATGTCCTCGATCTCGAGCAGCTTGGCGATGTTGGCAACCTTTGCATCGACCGCACTCTTCGTCAGCCTGGCGGCCTTGAGGGCGAAGGCCATGTTCTCGCGCACGGTCAGCGGCGGGTAGAGCGAATAACCCTCGAAGGCCATTGCGACGTTGCGCCTGACCGGTGGCAACGTGTGCACCTTGCGGCCGGCAACCGAGATGCTACCGCGCGAGACCTCTTCGAAGCCTGCGATCATGCGCAATGTCGAGGTCTTGCCGCAGCCGGACGAGCCGAGCAGCGCCACGATCTCGCCCTTGGCGATTTCCATCGTCAAGTTCTTGACGGCGTGTACGCCACGGTCGATCGGACCGTAGAACTTGTCGACGCCCGAAATGGTGATTGCGGTCGGGCTCATGCCGCTTCTCCGCTGCGCAAATTGACGACGTTTTTCGAGCCGATGCGCTCGCCGCTTGTGCGATCGAACAAAAGGGCGCTTTTACTGTCGACGGCAATGTAGACCTTGCCCTCGGATTGGCCGGGTGTCCCGGAAGGACGCGAAACCAGAATTTCACGGCCGCGCACGGTGCGCACCAGCGTGACGATCTTCTCGTTGAGCGGCGTCTCAGCCTCGACCGTCACCGGGATGGCGCCGAGCGTGCGTTCATCGACAAACGCCAGCGCCTCCGGCCGCAAACCGATCACGCAGTCGCGGCCGACCGCCGCCTCATGAGCGCCGGCAAGATGGACCTGGACGTTGGACAGGCCGACATAGATGCCCTTGGCGTCCCGCGCCGGCTTGACGTCCAGAAGGTTGATGGTCGGGTCGCCGAACAGCCGGGCAATCTCGACATTAGCCGGCTCGCGATAGATCTGCTCGGGCGTGCCGAGCTGTTTGACGACGCCCTGCGACATCACCGCGATGCGGTCGCCGAGCGCCATGGCTTCCTTGTAGTCCTGGGTGACGTAGATGACGGTCGCGCCACGATCCGCCAGCAGTCTTGGCAATTCCAGCCGCATTTCGAAGCGCAATTTGGCATCGACGTTGCGCAAGGGATCATCGAGCAGCAGCAGCGGCGGCGAGCCGACCAGGGCGCGGGCAAGTGCGGTGCGTTGCTTCTGGCCGTTGGACAGCGCCCGTGGCTTGTGGCTGAGCACATGGCCGATTTTCAACAGCTTGGCGACGCTCTCGACGCCGGTCTTTATCGTGCCTTGCGATGAGTGCTTCGCCTGCAGCGGCGTCGCAATGTTATCGAACGCCGTCATATGCGGGAACAGCGCGAAGTTCTGAAATGCCATGCCGACGCCGCGGAACTCGGCGTCGAGATCGGTCATGTCCTCGCCGCCGATGAGTATCTTTCCCTCGTCGGGGTCGATGACGCCGGCCACCAGCCGCAGCAGCACGGTCTTGCCGGCGCCGGACGGCCCGAACAGGACCAGCGTTTCGCCGTCGGCGACGGTTAGCGACAGATTGTCGAGAACAGTCTGGCTTTTATAGCGCTTGACGATGTTTCGCAGTTCGAGGCTTGCCATCGGACTATCCTTTCACCGCGCCAAGCGACAGGCCTTCGACGAGATAGCGTTGCGCATAGAGCGCGAGCGCCAGCGTTGGCGTGATCGACAGCACGATCGCCGCCGAGATCTGGCCATACTGGATGCCCGAGGAGGTGATGAAGGCGAGCGCGCCGACCGTCACCGGCTGCTTGTCGGCCGAGGCGAGCACCAGCGCAAAAACGAAATTGTTCCAGGCAAAGATGAAGGCGAGCAGACCGGCAGCGGCAATGCCTGGGCCGGCGAGCGGCAGCGCGATCTTGCGGAAGGTGGCAAACCAGGAATGTCCGGCAATGCGGTAGGCGTATTCGATGTCGGCGGGAATGTCCTCGAAATAGCCGCGCACGATCCACAGGATCAACGGCAGGCAGATCAGCTGATAGACCCAGATCAGCCCGATATAGGTGTTGGCCAGCCCGAGCTTCTGGAAATAGAGGGTGAGCGGCAGGAGCACCAGCAGCGCCGGCGCAAACCGGAACGACAGCAGCGTAAAGGCAATGTCCTCCGAGCCGCGGAATTTGTGCCGCGCAAAGGCGTAGGCCGCCGGAACGCCGAGCAGCAACGCGACGGCAACCGAGGTGACCGACAGGAAGACGGAATTCCAGAGGTTGCGCATGAAGGCGATGTCGAGCGTGCCGGCCGCCGTCATCAGCTTGCCGGTGATCAAGGCAGTGTAGTTGGCGAGCGTCGGCTCGAAGACAAGCTGCGGCGGAATCCGCAGGATTGTCTCATTGGTCTGGAACGACATCATCAGGATCCAGACGATCGGGAACATGAAGAAGATCACGACCAGCGCCAGGGCAATGCCGCGCAGGATGCGTTCGAGAAGCGAGGTGTGTTCCACGCCAGCCTCCTATGCCTGGCCGCGGGCGCGTTCGCGCAGTCGCAGCCAGTTCTTGATGAAAATGTTCGAGAGGAAATAGGTGATCGCCCACAGGATGATCATCAGTGCCGCCGAGCGGCCGACATTGGTCGACTGGAAGAAATTGAGATAGGCCTCGACCTGGAACACGGTCAGCGTGTCGCCCGGACCGCCCTGCGTCATGGCGTAGATGATGTCGAACTGCTGGATGGAATCAAGCAGGCGGAACAGGGTCGCCGTCAGGATGTAGGGGGTCAGCATCGGCAGTGTGATGCGGAAGAAGACGAAGCTGCGTGGCACGCCGTCGAGTGCTGCCGCCTCGAAGGGCTGCGTCGGCAGGCTGCGCAGGCCTGCAAGCAGCAGGATCATGATGAAGGGGGTGTAGACCCAAATGTCGACGAGCACGACGGTGAGCAGCGCCGTCGACGGAGACGAGGCCCAGCGGAAATCCTGCAACCCGATCAGGCTGGCGAGATAGCTGAGCACGCCGAAACCGGGATTGGTCATCAGCTTCCACATCAGCGCGGCGAGCGCCGGCGCCGTCATCAGCGGCATCAGCAGCATGATCGAGATGAAGTTGTTCAGCGTCGAGCGCTTTTGCAGCAGCATGGCGATGCCGAGACCGAGAAGCAGTTCAAGCACAACGGTGATGCCGGCGTAGAGCAGCGAGATCTCCAGCGTGTTCCAGAACTTCGGGTCGGTGAAGAAGGAGATATAGTTGTCGCCCCAGTTGAACTGCCGCGCCCAGGGTTGGCTCAACCGGTAGCGCTGGAACGAATAGACCACCGACGTCAGGAACGGGATCAGGATGCCGATGCAGACCAGCAGAGCCGGCAGGCTGAGGAGATAGGGCAGCACCCGCTTGCTGATCCTGAAGCCCGACGGCCTGTTTCTTTGTATTGTCGCCGCAGTCATCGGCTGCTCCGTCATCCTGTTGCTTCGCCGTCCCGGCCGCCCAAGGGAGCAAGGCGGCCGGTCGGGCGAGCAGGCGGCACCTTTCGGGACCGCGTCGCAAACGTATCACATCTCAAAGGCTGGCCCGCGGACGGGCCAGCCTTGGCCGCGGCTTAGCCGAGCCCGGCTTCCTTGAGCTGGCTGTTGATGCTCTCGGCCAGCTTGTCGAGGCCCTCGTCGACCGGCACTTCCTTGGCCACCATCTTCTGCAGCGTCGCCGCCCATTCGGTGGTGAGATCGAAGAACAGCGGCTGCGGGGTGAACTTGATGCTGGCGCCTGGCGCCGAGACGTCGAACATCTCGACATAACCCGGATAGCTCTTGTTCAGCTTCTCGCGGAACATCTCGTCGTTCCAGACCGACTGACGAACCGGATTGACGAAGTCCATCTTGGTCGCACCGAACAATGCATGCTCGGGTCCGGATGCCCATTGCATGAAGTACCAGGTGGCGTCCTTGTCCTTGGAGAAGTTGGACATCGACAGCGACCAGATCCAGATATTGGGCGTCGGCGCCTTGGCGGCAGGATTGGCCTTGAATGCCGAAAAGGCGAGCTTGCCGGCCATCTTGTTGTCGCCGCCATTCATGAAGTAGCCAAGGATGTCGGCGTCGTAAATCATCGCCGAAGCACCTGCACCGAGATCGGTGCCGACCTGGTACCAGGTGTAGGTCGACCAGTCCTTCGGGCCGCTCTCCTGGATCATCTGGACCCACTGCTTGTGGAAAGCCTTGGATTCGGCGGTGCTCATCGCGGCCGACAGCTTGCCGTCAGCCGAGACGTTCAGGTCCTTCTGGTCGAAATTGGCGTAGGCCGACAGGAAGCCCGGGTGGATCGTTGCCCAGGAGCGCGAGCCGCGCACGCCGATGCCGTAGACGCCGCCACCGACGTCCTTGGTGAGCTTCGCCGCCGTAGCGACCATCTCATCCATATTGCCGGGAACGCTGACGCCGACCTTGTCGAACATGCCCTTGTTGTAGGTGATGTTGTTCTGCTCGAAGCCCCACGGAATGCACCATTGCTTGGCGTCCGCCGAACCGAGGGCGCCGCCCGGCTGGCCGTTCCAGGCGCAGGAGTTCTTGACGCCGGGCAGGAAGTCGTCCCAGGCATATTTCGGGTTGGTCTTGGCCGGATCCTTGATCCATTCGTTGAGGTCGGTGATCCAGCCGGCCGGACCGTAGGTCCAGGTCATGTAGGCGCCGGTCATGAAGGCATCGTATTCGGGCGAGCTGGCCGACAGCGCGGCGGTAACCTTGTCGAAATAGACGTCTTCGGGGAACACGTCATAGACGACTTCCATGCCGGTCAGCTTCTTGAAATTGTCGAGGTTGGCGATCATCGCATCGGCGTAAGGATGCTTGTTGAGCAACAGCTTGATGGTTTTGCCCTTATGCGCCTGCCAGTCGAAATCAGCCGCCAGGGCGCGGGTCTGCCCGAAATTGAGCAGTGTGCCGGCGGTGCTGGCGGCAAGGCCCATTGCACCGAGGCCCTTGATCAGCCCACGGCGGTCGACTTGTCCACGCAGGAATGCGTCGATGAGGTCTTTCTCTTTCTCATGCATTTCTCTTCTCCTCCACAGGGTAGTTTCAACGAAATGGTTGCCGGCTACCCGACCGGCGTCTGTTCCACGAGCGATCGCGCCGTCCGCTCGTCGGTTATCAAGCCTTTGAGATAACGGCCCTCCAGCACTGACTTGATGGCGCGAACCTTCACCTTGCCGCCGGCGACGGCGACAATCCTGCGGTTGCTGATGTCTTCGCGCGCCAGTGCCAGCGCCCGGTCGGAAAGCGTCGTCGCAACGGCCTTTCCGGCATCGTCGAAGAAATGGCCGAGCAGTTCGCCGACACCGCCGTTGCGGCGGATCTCCTCCATCTCGCCCTTCTCGATCATACCGGTGGCGACAAGCGAGGCCTCACGTTCGGCGGTGCCGATGCCGGCGATGAGCAAGTCGGCGGACTTGGCGAGGTCGAAGACATCGCTGACGCCTTTCTGCCCGAGCAACACTGTTCGATCCTCGACCGTGTTGGCGAACATCGGTACGGGCATCACATAGGCCTCCGCACCGGTGCGTTCGGCGACGCGGTGGATGACGTCATGCGGATTGGCCGAGAACTTGCGCGTCAGGCCGCCAAGCAGCGAGACGAAACGGATCCTGCCGGCCGATATGCGCGGCAGATATTCGACGCAGGCGGCAAGCGTGCGGCCGTGGCCGACGCCGATCAGCGCCTCTTCGCCGCGTTCGATCTCGCGCTTGAGAAACTGCGCGCCGGCAATGCCGAGCGCCTTGAGCGGCAGGTCTTCGGCATCGAAGTCCGGAACCACCTCGCAGTAGTCGAGGCCGTACCGGCCGGACAACTCATCCTCAAGCTCCACGCATTCTGAGACTTCGCCGTCGATGTAGACTTTGACCAGGCCTTCCTGATTGGCCTTGGTGATCAGGCGATGCGCCTTGAGACTGGTCAGGCCAAGCCGTTTGGCGACCTCCGACTGGGTCAGGCCGCCGGCATAGTGAAGCCAGGCGGCACGGGCTGCCATGCCGGTCTCATCGTCGCGCAGCAGGCCGTTGCCAAAACCAACCATTTCCGCCCTTTGATATTTTTATCAGTTGCTGCAAAATTTTTCACAAGGCGTCACCCGAGTCAAGCAACCGCTGCGTTTAAATCTCCGGCCAGGAGCTTGCCGGCCGGGGCCGAATAGGGCCGCGCTAACCAATGGGCAAGAAACAACACTGACCGCGCGTCATTTGAAACGTTTGCAATTTCGCTTGAAGTGATTACAAACGTTTCAAACTTCGTTCGGGAGGAACGATGCCGGCCCGCGTTACCACCCTGAAGGAACTTGCTGCGCAGCTCGGCCTGTCGATTACGACCGTTTCGCGCGCCCTTGCCGGCCACGAGCAGATCGCCTTGAAAACGCGCCAACGTGTCACCGAGGCTGCGCATCAGGCCGGCTATGTGCCGAACACCGCAGCCCGCACGCTGGTCTCCGGCCGCAGCGGCTTCGTCGGCATGGTGCTGCCGATCCGCGGTCCCAATCTGGTCGATTCCTTCCTCGGCGAATTCGTCACCGGATTGGGCGAAGGGCTGGTTTCGCACGGCTCCGACCTGATCCTGGCCGCAGCGGCGCAGGGCCAGTCGGAACTTTCCGTGCTTCGCCATGTCGTCGAATCCGGGCGCGCCGACGGCGTCGTCGTCACCCGCATCGCCGAGGTCGACGAGCGGCTTGCCTATCTGCGTCACCGCAATTTCCCGTTCGTCGCGCATGGCCGGCTGCTCGACGGCGACTTTGCCTACCATTGGCTCGATACCGATGGCGCGCACGCATTCGGCGAGGCCTTCGACATGCTCTACGATCTCGGACACCGCCATTTCGGCCTGGTGACGATTTCCGAGCCGATGACATTTCGCCATCTCAGACAGGACGGGCTCGCCGCCGCGATCGCCCGCCGGGGCGATCCGTCCGTCAGGCTCGATGTGGCGACGGCGCCGCGTTTCGATCGCGGTGCCCGCATCCAGGCAATCAACCGGCTTCTGCACGCCACCGAGCGGCCGACGGCGATTGTCGCGCTGTTCGACGAGCTGGCGCTGACTGTGATGGAAGAGGCGGGGCGCGCCGGACTTGCCATTCCTCGCGACCTTTCGGTGATCGGCTTCGACAACATAGCCGCCTCCGCCTATGCGCCGCCGGGGCTGACCACTTTCGACGCCTCGATCCGCCGGTGCGCGCGCGAGATCGGCGAGATGCTGCTGACCGTCATCGGCGACAGGCCGGACGCGCCACTGACGCGGCTGGTCCGGCCGACACTTGTCTCGCGGGCAAGCCATGGCCCGGCACCCACAGGACGGAACTGACGCCTTAGCGGCGCACAACCAGGGAGGAAGACGACGATGAATGCGTTGAGGACATTGGCAGGTGCGGTGCTGGCGTTGTCGCTTGCTGCCGGCGCAGCACAAGCCCAGCAGGTGTTGTTCTGGTCGACACAGGCGCGACCAGTGGAAGAGACACAGAAGATGCGCAGCGAAGTGCTGAAGGGGTTTGACGGCCAGGTCGACTATCAGGTCGCCGAGGACGGGCCCTGGCTCACCCGCCTTCAGGCCGAACTGCAGGCCGGCTCCGGCACCATAGGCGTGCTCGGCGGCCTGCACGGAGACTTCTCCACCGTCGGCGCGAACCTTGTCGATCTCTCTGGCGTCGATCTCGGTGGCGTCAAGGTCAACGAGACCTACAAGAAGCTCGGCATGCTCGGCACCGGCGAGCAGAAGTACCTGCCATGGATGCAGGCCACCTTCCTGATGGCGGCCAACAAACAGGCGCTGCAATATCTGCCGGCCGGCACCGATCTCAACACCATCACTTATGACCAACTGATCGAGTGGGCGAAAAACATCGCTGAAAAGACCGGTTCGCCCAAATTCGGTTTTCCGGCCGGCCCGAAAGGGCTGAAGCACCGTTTCTTCGAGGGTTTTCTCCTTCCATCGTATACCGGCTCGATGGTGACGAAGTTCCGCTCGGCGGAGGCCGAGACGGCGTGGAACAAGTTCAAGGAATTGTGGCAATACACCAACCCGAATTCGACCAACTATGCCTTCATGCAGGAGCCGCTGCTGACCGGCGAAGTCTGGGTGGCATTCGATCACGTGGCGCGCCTCGCCGACGCCTTCAACCAGAAACCCGACGAGTTTGTCGCCTTCCCGGCGCCGGCTGGCCCGGCAGGCCGCGGCTACATGCCGGTGGTGGCCGGCGTCGCTGTCCCGAAGACCTCGCCTGACATGGACAAGGCCAAGGCGCTGGTCGCCTATATGCTGAAACCGGAAACCCAGATCGCGACGCTGAAGGCGACAAACTTCTTCCCCATCGTCGACGTCAAGCTGCCAGACGACATGCCGGCCTCGGTGAAGGCCTTCAGCCCAGTGATCGCCACCATGACCGGAGCTCCCGATGCGTTGCCGGCGCTGCTGCCGATGGGACTTGGCGGCCTCGGCGGCAAGTTCAACCAGGTCTACACCGACAGCTTCGAGCGCATCGTGCTCGGCGGCGAGGATGTGCACGGCGTGCTCGACGAACAGGCGACGGCGCTGAAGGCGATCATCGACCAGGCGAAGGCGCCATGCTGGGCGCCCGACAAGCCCTCACAAGGCGCCTGCCCGGTCGATTAAGAATCCTCCCGGGCGTCCGGATTTCCAGCGCGCCGGGCGCCCACCCCTTTTGAAGCTTCGAATAGAGAGCGCTCCATGCACAGCAAGGCCCTGCCCTATCTGCTGCTGACGCCGGCGACGCTGTTCCTCTGTGTCTTTTTCCTCTACCCGTTCGTGTTGGTCGCCTTCGAGGCGTTCACCCGCGATGGCGGTTTTACGCTCGACAATTTCCGCACCATGGCGGGCAGCTGGAAGTTCCCGGTCACTGTCCGCAATACGCTGCTGCTGAGCGCCATCGTCGTGCCGATCCAACTGGTGATGGCGCTGCTGATGGCAACGGTGGTGTCGCGGCTTGAAACCGGGCGCAGCGCTGCGCTTTACATCTTCGCTATTCCGCTCGGCATCTCCGATCTCGCCGCCGGGCTGATCTGGCTCGCCATCTTCGACCAGTCCGGCTTCCTGAACACCTTGCTCTCCAATCTCGGCGTCATCGACAGGCCGGTTATGTTCCTCGGCTACCAGAGCAAGCTGACGATCTTCATCGCCGTGGCGCTGGCCGAGATCTGGCGCGCGACCGCCATCATGATGGTCATTCTGGTCGCCGGCATGGGGCTGATCCCCCGGGAATACTACGAGGCGGCGGAGGTTTTTGGCGCTAGCCCGTGGAAGCGCTTCATCAAGATCACGCTGCCTCTGCTGCGCCCAAGCCTGCAGACGGCGATCATCCTGCGCGTCATCCTTGCCTTTGAGGTCTTTGCCGTGGTTGCAGCACTCGGCGGCACCAATCTGCCGGTGCTGATGGGCGAGACCTACAATTGGCAGTTCACACTGCAGGACCACAATGTCGCCGCCGCCATGGCGCTGTTCATCCTCGCCATCTCGATCGGCTTCACGCTGTTCTTCCTGCGGGTGCTGCGTGTGCCGAAGGAGACTCGTATATGAGCACTGTCGCGGAGCTCTCGATCGCCGCGCCTGAGGCCCGCAAAGCCGGCAACTGGTTGCTGGTCGCAACGGTCATCCTGCTTTGCGTCTGGGTGCTGCTGCCGATCTATCTGTTGATCGTCAACGCGCTGTCGTCGCCGGAAGAGGTGACCGCCTTTCCCAAGCGCTTCTTCCCGTCATTCGATTTCGGCAGCCTTTCTTTCTTCATCAATTTCGCCGGCGTCGCCAAGGCGCTGTGGAACTCCGTTCTCGTCGCCACGCTGACGATGCTCCTCTCGATCGGCTTCGGCGCACCCGCGGGCTACGCGCTGTCGCGCTTCGAATTCCCGGGCAAGGAAACGTTCCGTTTCCTTGTGCTGATGACCCGCGCCTTCCCGCTGCCGCTGCTGGCGCTGCCGCTGGCGGTGATGTTCATCCGCACCGGCCTCGACGACACCGCGATCGGGCTGGCGCTGGTCCACACCACGCTGGCGCTGCCGTTTGCGGTGCTGATCACCTTCTCGCTGTTCTCCGGCATTCCCGTCGAGCTGGAGGAGGCGGCCTGGACGCTCGGCTGCACGAGATTGCAGGCATTCCGAAAAGTCATTCTGCCGCTGGCGCTGCCGGGCATCGCGGCGTCGGCGGTGTTTGCCTTCACCATCTCCTGGAACGAGGTGTTTGCTGCCGCAGTGCTCACCATAGAGAACCGGACGCTGACCGCCTTCCTATTGCAGAGCCTCGGCGAATCGCCGCTCTACCTCAAATTTGCCGGTGGCGCGGCACTGGTCATTCCGGCGCTGATCTTCATCTTCGCCGTTCGCAAATATCTGTTCGCCATGTGGGGGATCGCCAACCGATGACGCGCACAAAAGAGAACGCCGATGGCTGAGATCGTCATCAAGCAGGTGGCAAAACGTTTCGGCGGCTTCACCGCGCTGCATTCGATCGACCTGACCATCGCCGACCAGGAATTCATGGTGCTGCTTGGCGCCTCGGGTTGCGGCAAGACCACGCTGCTGAGGATCGTCGCCGGGCTGGAAACGCCAAGCCAGGGCGAGGTCTGGATCGGCGGCCGTCGCGTCGACCATCTGCCGCCGCGCGAACGCGGCATCGCTATGGTGTTCCAGAATTACGCCGTGTTTCCGCACCTGACGGTATTCGAGAATATCGCCTTCGGCCTGCGCATGAAGAAGCTGCCGCAGCAGGAGGTCGACGGGCGCGTCAACCGTACCGCCGAGCTCATGCATATCGAACAGCTTTTGAAGCGCTATTCGGGCCAGCTTTCCGGCGGTCAGCGCCAACGCGTGGCTGTGGCCCGGGCCCTGGCGATGGAGCCTGACGTGATCTTGATGGACGAGCCGCTGTCCAACCTAGACGCGCTGCTGCGGCTCGAAATGCGCGCCGAGCTCAAAGGTGTGCTCGCGGCGTCCAAGACCACCACAATCTACGTTACCCACGACCAGGTCGAGGCGATGAGCCTTGCCGACCGCATCGCCGTCATGCATCAGGGCCGTATCGTCCAGGCCGCCTCGCCGGTAGAGGTCTACCGCAATCCGGCGGCCCGCTTCGTCGGCTCATTCATCGGCAACCCGCCGATGAATTTCATCCCGGCGACGAAGACGGCCGACGGCAGTTGGACCGTCGCCGGGCTGACGCTGCCCGGCCCCAAATCGGACAAGCAGACGATAGAATTCGCCATTCGCCCCGAGGATGTGGACGCCGGCAACGAAGGTATTAACGCCACCGTGCGCGTTGTCGAGCCGCTCGGACCGCACACGCTGGTCACCTGCGACATCGAGGGGGGCCTGTTCCGCGCCATCCTCGAATCGAATGCCACGGTCGCCGTCGGCGATCACTTGCGGCTTTCGCCCAAACCCGATCGCATCCGCTGGTTCGATCCCGAAACCACCAACGCCCTTTGATCCCCTTCGATTCTGAAAGTACGAACGCCCCGATGATATCTCTTGCTGTCGACGAAACCATCGCCCGCGCCGTCGAGGTGCTCAGGGAAAATGACCAAGGCACCTACACCATACCGACCAAGGGCCTCTACCCGTTTCAGTGGAACTGGGATTCCTGCCTGACCGCGCTCGGCCTTGCCCACTATGACGAGGCGCGCGCCTGGACCGAGATCGACACGCTGTTCGCCCACCAATGGCCAGACGGCATGGTGCCGCACATCGTCTTCCATGTCTGGAGCGACGGCTATTTCCCCGGGCCGGAGGTCTGGCGAACCAACCGCCCGACTGCCACCTCCGGCATCACCCAGCCGGCGGTCGCCGGCTTTGCCGTGCGCCGCTTGTTCGACCAGGCCAAGGACAAGACCCTGGCGGCCGAGCGCGCCCGCGCGCTGTTGCCGAAAATCGATGCCTGGCACCGCTGGTTCTACGGAAATCGCGACCCGGACGGCGAAGGGCTGGTCGCCATAATCCACCCATGGGAGTCCGGCCGCGACAACTCGATCGACTGGGACGAGGCGTTCGAGCGCGTGCCGACCGAAGGCGTCGAGCCCTACACCCGCCGCGACATCCTGCACGCCGATCCGGCGCATCGTCCAACCAAGGCACAGTATGACCGCTATGTCTGGCTGTTGCAGCATTTCCAAGGGCTTGGCTGGGATAATGCCCGGCTGCACGATGCCTCGCCATTCCAGGTCGTCGATCCCGGCTTCAACGCCATCCTGATCCGTTCCGCCGCCGACCTTGCCGATCTCGCCGAGGCACTTGGCGAAACCGAAATCGCAGAAGCCAATCGCGCCCGTGCCGAAAAGGGGCTTTCGGCAATGGAACGGCTGTGGAGCGACGCGCATGGCCAGTACATTTGTTTCGACCGAGTGGCCGGAAAGCATGTTGACAGCGCGTCGGTCGGCGGCATTCTGTCGGTATTTTCGGCCATCCCGGAAAGCCGGGCAGCGACCATCGCTGCAACGATCGAGCGCATCGCCGGCAAAGCGCGTTACATCGTCCCGTCGCACGATCCTGAGGATGGGCGCTTCGACCCAAAGCGCTACTGGCGCGGCCCGGTCTGGCTGGTGGTCAACTACATGATCGCCGACGGCCTTGCCGCCGCCGGCCACAGCCAAATCGCACAACGGATCACGCAATCCAGTCTCGAGCTGATCGCCGAGAGCGGTTTTGCCGAATATTACGATCCCCTCAGCGGCGAGCCGCTCGGCGGCAATCGCTTCACCTGGACCGCGGCAATGGTGATCGAGTTCCTGAAGGGCAGAGCCTGAACGCTTCCGCCTAGGCCGCCGGCTACCAAAGCCCGTTCTGTCTGCCGAATAACAGTCGACCCCATTTGCGTCTGAGGCATGTCCTGGCCCATCAAAACAGGGCCAAGGCATGCCAATCTTCACCATGCCAGAGCTATAATAATTCTTCACGAACCGCTATCTATACTGCGTCGGGGCGGGGAGAAGCGCGGCTTGGAATTCGATCTGAAAACCATTGAGGCGCTTGCTCCCGATCAGGCGTCGCTGAGCGCCGCCTCCAAGCTCAGCAAACGAACGAACTGGCCGCGGCTCGAAAAGCATGAGCAGCAGGCGCTCATCTGGGGCGAATGCCAGGGCTCCGGCTCCAATCCTTATCGAGTGGTGGTCGACACGGGTGATCACGGCTACAAATGCACCTGCCCTTCGCGCAAATTCCCATGCAAGCACACGCTGGCCCTGATGTGGATTGCCGCCACCGCGCCAGCCAGTTTTGCCGCTGCCAATACCACGCCGGAATGGGTGAATGACTGGCTTGGCCGACGCAGGAAGACAACGCCACAGCCGGCGCAACCGGCACCCGGTGCGGAAGCCAAGCGCATCGGCGAAGCCTCACAAGCCGACGAGAGCACCGCCGTTGAAGACATCGCGGCGCTGGAGCGTCGCGAGGCGGCGCAGCGCAAGCGGGCGGAAAGCACACGAGAAGCAGTGTCGGCTGGGCTCGATGAGCTTGATCAGTGGATAGCCGACCAGTTACGGCTCGGTCTGTCCGGGTTTGTCGACGCCAGCAGCGACCGTTGCCGGCGGATTGCTGCGCGGCTAGTCGATATGAAGGCAGCCGCGCTCGCCGGCCGTATCGACGAGATTCCGTCGCGGCTGATGGCGCTGCGCAGCGAGGAACGGTCTGATGCGGCAATCCGCGAGCTCGGCAAGCTCGTGCTGCTGGCCAAGGCGTGGCGGTCGGAGCCCGACGACCCCGAGCTGAAGCGCCTCGTATCAACGTCTGAACCCCGCGAACAGGTTCTCAGCAGTCCGGATGCAAGACAGGTTGAAAGCCTCTGGGAAGTTCTCGGCGAGAAGATCGAGAGCCGCCGCGATGGTCTGGTCAGCCATTCGACCTGGCTGCTCGATTTGAAAAGCGCCACCCCGCAATTTGCCGTGCTGCTCGACTTTTTCCCGGCTTCGGCCGGGCGCCGGTCCAACGCTTTTGCACCAGGCGACCGTTTCAATGCCCGACTGGTGTTTTATCCATCACGCATGCCGCTCCGCGCCCTCGTGGTGGAGCGCATGGGGGAGGTTGCGCCCGGCGCGTGGCCCGATTTTGCTTTTGGCACCGCGAAGGATCCGCTCGCCACGCATGCTTCCCATCAGGACGCCGCGCCCTGGATCGCCGATTGTCCCCTCATGCTGCCGCCCGGCGCTATCCTGCTCGACGATCGGGGCACGGCATGGTGGCAGGCGGAGGATGAACCGCAGGGGATCGCCTTGCCGATCGCCGGCGCGGTAGATCAAACCTTGCTCGGCCTCGACCTTGCGGCCACGGCAGCGCTCTGGAACGGCGCCCGGCTTGAGCTTCTGGCGGCGCAAAGCGAGTTCGGGAGGCTTGATCTGGCGTGAACGAAAGCGAGCAAACAGGCCTGGCGGCAATGCGCGATTGCTGGATCACCGGCGGTGCTACGCTCGATCTGGCTCCGGCCGGATGGAAGGCAATCGCCGGCGGTGCAAATCCCGACGAACAGGAGCGCCGGCTCCTGGCAATCGCAGCACAAGCGCTCGACGTCGCGCTGCGGCCGGCCGCGCCGACGACACTCAAGCGTCGTCCGCCGCTGCCCAGACTTGCCCTGCCCATTCTGCCGGCACGATTTCGGCCGTTGTTGAGAGCCGCTCTGAAGCACGCCGCCGACGCGAGGCGAAAGGCACGCGTGGCGGCGCTCGTCGCCAGCCGCGGCTTTGTGCTCCATCCCATGGACTGGATGCCCTCGGATCAGAACAGCCCGGACGTCTACGCACCATGGGTAGACTGGCAAGCAAGCATGAACGGGGAAAGGCTTGCCCCACAAGAGAAACTGACTGCGGAAAACTGGGATGAGTTCTATCCCGCCGCGCGACGCTTGGTCCTTGCCGATATGCGCCGTACCGACCCGACATCGGCTCGAATGTTGATCGAAGCCAAGGCGTCGGGCGAACCGGCGGAAGTCAGGCTTTCGCTGGTCGAGCTTATGCGCTTCGGCCTGAGTGCCGAGGACGTGCCTTTCCTGAAAAGCCTTTCCGCCGACAGGTCCGGCAAGGTGCGCGAACTGGCTGGCCGGCTGCTGGCAAGATTAGGAGAGCACGTTCGCCCGAGCGACCGTGGACCGGACGATCCCGTAGCCGAACTCGCCGCCTTTATCACTGAAGGCAGATCGGGCTTCATCCGCCGCCGGACGATCTACACTCCAGCAAAACTAAAATCCCAAGCGCAGGAGCATCGCCGCGCCGAACTGTTCGAGATATGCAACCTCGTCGACCTTACCGAACGGTTCAACACTACGGAAGCCGAATTCATAGGAGGCTGGCAATTTGGTGCCGACAATAAAGCCGACATCCTGATCGCACGAATGGTCGCCGCCTCAGGGAGCGAAGCCGCCCTTACGCAGATGGCGGATACGCTTATCGCCGAAGGCGGCAAACCGGCGCTGTTCGTGCTTCACCTCATGCCGCGCCTGGACAGCCGCAGAAAGCGTGTCCTCATCAGGCTGATCCTCAAGGAGACAGCTTATCTTGGCATGATCAACCTGGCGGAAGGCATCGATGTCGACTGGCTGGAATGGGACGACCTGACGAATGGACAGGCGCTCGCCGCACTGCGTTCCGCCACCGGCGGAAAAGACGACGCCGCGCGGCGGGGTCTCGACGATGTACTGGAGACGATCGGCTTCCTTGCCACCGCGACCACGGCAGCGAAATTGATCGACGACATGGTCGCGGCGGGCGTGCCGCCCGCGGCTCCTTCACTCGGGCTTCTACGTCTCAACGCATCACTGGCGGGGCCTGGAACCAACACATGACCAATCCGGAGAACAGCAAAATGAACGCAGCCATCCGCCTCCCGGTCGAGCAGGCCTACGCTTCGGAATTGCAGGCGCTGGCGCGCGATGACGACCGGCAGAGGCCTGCCGGCTGGAGCCTGTCGCCACAGGCTGTGCTGACCTATTTGCTAGGCGGGAAGGCCGGTGACGGCACCTTGGTAACGCCAAAATATGTCGGTCGCCGCCGGTTGATGGAAACCGCGGTAGCGACGCTCGCCACCGACCGTGCACTCCTGCTGCTCGGCGTTCCCGGAACCGCCAAGTCCTGGGTGTCTGAACATCTTGCCGCCACCATCATGGGCGACTCGACGCTGATCGTGCAGTGCACGGCCGGCACCGACGAGAACCAGATCCGCTATGGCTGGAACTATGCGCAGCTACTGGCAAAGGGCCCGAGCCAGGAAGCGTTGGTGCCGACGCCGCTCTACCGAGCCATGCAGAACGGCAAGCTCTGCCGGCTGGAGGAACTGACCCGCATGGGCTCAGACGTGCAGGACACGCTGATCACCGTGCTTTCCGAAAAGATGATGCCTATCCCGGAATTGAACACCTCGATCTACGCCCAGCGCGGCTTCAACATTATCGCCACGGCAAACAACCGCGACAAAGGTGTCAACGAGCTCTCGTCGGCGCTCAAGCGTCGCTTCAACGTCGTGGTGCTGCCATTGCCGGAAGACATGGCCGAAGAGGTGGCGATCGTCTCCAAACGGGTCGACGAGATGGCTGGCGGACTCGACCTGCCGGTGCCGAAAAATGTCGGCGAGGAGATCGCCCGTGTGCTGACCATCTTCCGCGAATTGCGCTCCGGCGCGACTGCCGACGGCAAGGTGACGCTGAAGACGCCTTCCGGCTCGCTGTCGACCGCAGAAGCGATCGCCACGATGGTTGGCGGGCTCAGCCAGGCGGCGTGGTTCGACAGTGGCAAGCTCGGCGCCGAAGGTCTCGCCGCCAGCCTTGTCGGCGCGATCGTGAAGGATCCGGTGCAGGACAAGGTGGTGCTGGAGGAATATCTGGAAACAGTGCTCAAGAAGCGGGCCGACTATGCCGGCTATTACGCGGCGCTGAACGCAGCGATCTGACGCCATGGGCCACGGCGACATTGCCTATTTCGGGATACGCCATCACGGGCCGGGTTCCGCCGACAGCCTGGTGCAGGCACTGCAGGATTTGAACCCGGTCGCCGTGCTGATCGAGGGGCCGATCGACGCCTCTGAGCTTCTGCCCATGCTGGCCCGCCCCGAAATGCAGCCGCCTGTGGCGCTCCTTTGCTATCCGGAGGACGATCCAGCTTCGACAAGCTTCTGGCCTTTTGCCGAGTTCTCGCCCGAATACCAGGCGGCGCTTTGGGCTGTGGGCAATAAGGCGACGTTGCAGTTTATCGACCTGCCGTCATCGGCACGGTTCACCACTGCTGCGATCGGTGGTGCGGAGGACACCGATGCGACCGAAGCTACCCAAGCCCCCGAGGATGGTGACGCGGCTCCGCTTCCACGTGATCCGATAGCCATGCTGGCACACGCCGCCGGTTATGAGGACGGCGAAAGCTGGTGGTCGGACATCATTGAACAGAACCCGGAACCCGGCCCCATATTTGCGGCCATCGCCGATGCGATGACGACACTGCGGAATGGTGAGGGTCCGATCGCGCAGTTCGAAGCCAAGCGCGAGGCGCATATGCGGCTCGAAATCGCCAAGGCGCGTAATCAGTTCGGCGGGCCGATCGCCGTCGTCTGCGGGGCATGGCATGTGCCGGCGCTGCAGGCCACCCACACTCAGAAAAACGATCAGGTCCTGATCAAGGGAATTGCCCGGCGCAAGAGCACAATGACATGGGCACCGTGGACGGGACCGCGCCTGGCGCTGGGATACGGCTATGGCGCAGGCGTCGTCGCACCGGGCTGGTGCAAGCATCTCTGGCGCACGCGCGGCCGGCGCGATGCGGCGACCCTGTGGCTTGCGACGATCGCCGCCGTGCTGCGGGCGAAGGGTCACCTGATCTCGACCGCTTCGTTGATCGAAGCGGAGCGGCTCGCCCGGACGCTAGCCGCGATTCGCGAACGACCGAAACCCGGATTTGAGGAATTGCGCGACGCCGCGATCGCCGCCCTCTTCAACGGCGAAGCGTTGCTGTGGGGGCTGGTCGAGGCCGAGCTGCTTCTGGGTTCGGACGTCGGCGAAATTCCGCCCGACACACCGCTGGCGCCGCTGATCGAGGATCTGCAGCGTAGCCAAAAGGCGGCGCGCCTAAAACCCGAGGCGCTGGAGCGGGAACTGTCGGTCGACCTGCGAAGCGAAAGCGGGCTATTTCGCTCGACATTGCTGCATCGGCTGCACGTGCTTGGTGTGCATTGGGGCAGACTCACCGATGCCGGTCGCAGCCGTGGCACCTTCCGCGAGCGGTGGACCCTAGCGTGGGAACCGGAATATGCCGTTCGTCTGGTCGAGAACCTGATCTACGGGCCGACCATCCAAAAGGCTGCCAGTGGCCGCCTAATCCGGATGATCGAAACGGCGGCGATGCTCGATACGCTTGCGGCACTGGTCCAGAGCGCCATCACTGCAAGCCTGTCGGAAGCATCGACTGCCGGCCTCGCGGCGTTGGAGGCACGCGCGGCGCGCAGCAGTGAATGCCTGGAGATCCTGGCGTCGGTGCCGCCGCTCGCCGACATTGTCCGCTACGGCGAGGCCCGCAAAACGCAAACGGACCGGCTGTCCGGCCTTATGGAGCGGCTGATCGTCGAAGGTGCGATCGCGCTTCCCTATGCTGCGCGCGATCTGGATGAGCAGGCCGCCGCGACACTGGTTGGTGCGATGCGCAAGGCCGATGAGGCGATCAGGCTGGTCGAACCCGGCCAAGACGTGCTGGACGGATGGCGCAACGGGCTGGCGGCCGTGCTGGAGGCGTCACGGTCGACGGCGCTGCTGGCCGGGTGCGCCGCACACCTGCTGTATGAAGCTGGTCGCCTGTCCGCCGAAGCCGCTGCCGGGCTGCTCGGGCGACGCCTGTCACCGGGGACGCCTGTCACTGACGCGGCCGGGTTCTTCGAAGGCTTCTTCAGCACAGCCGGTCAACGGCTGATTTATGACGAGGGTCTGCGCGGTGCGGTCGATGGGTGGCTCAGATCCCTGGACGAAGATGCTTTCATTGCGCATCTACCGCTGCTGCGCCGTGTCTTTTCCAATCTGGACAGCATGGAACGCCGCCGGCTGATCGAAGCGGTCCTCGGCCGCGCGGCGCGCTTGCCGGCTGGCGTGACGCCGACGCCGGATGGCGGCGAGGCATGGCGCCGGCACCTGGGGCTGCTTGGACCGTTGCTCAACGGAGAAACCGGCAATGGATGACGAGGCCGAAATGAACGAACCCGGCCCGCTCACTGCCGATGGCGGAAGGGAGCGCCGCTGGCGACTGGCGAGCGGCGCCGATGACGAAACGTCTGGGGCACTTTCCAGCGACGATAAACGGCTTTCGGCGGCACTCGACGCTCTCTACGGCGACGGCGTTAGCGCCGCTTCTGCCGACCCGCGCAAGCGGCGTGGCGGCCTTGGCCGGTCGGCGCCGCGCGTCGCGCAATGGATGAGCGACATTCGCTCCTTCTTTCCGGCGCAGGTCGTCCAGATCGTCCAGAAGGACGCGTTCGAACGGCTGGACCTGAAGCAGATGCTGATGGAACCGGAATTCCTCAAAGCGATCGAGGCTGACGTCAATCTCGTCGCCGACCTGATTTCGCTGCGCTCGGTCATGCCGGCCAAGACCAAGGACATTGCCCGGACGATCATTGCCGATATCGTCGGCAAGCTGATGCAGAAGCTGGAGCAGAAGACCGCGGAGGCGATACGCGGCGCTCTCGATCGATCGAGACGCACCAACCGCCCGCGTGCACGCGATATCGACTGGCAGCGCACTATTTCGGCGAACCTTCGCCACTATCAACCCGAGCATAGGACCATCGTGCCGGAGAAACTGGTCGGCTTCATGCGCAAGCAGCGCCGGCTTGTCGATCTGGATGAGGTCGTTCTCTGCGTCGACCAGTCCGGCTCGATGGCAAGCTCGGTGGTCTACGCCTCGATCTTCGCGGCGGTGATGGCCTCGCTGCCGGTTGTGCGCACGAAGCTTGTCTGCTTCGATACGGCGATCGTCGACCTGACCGAAGAGCTCAGCGATCCCGTCGAGGTGCTGTTCGGCGTGCAGCTTGGCGGCGGCACCGACATCAATCAGGCGGTCGCCTATTGCGCCGACCGTATCGAACGGCCCACCAAGTCGCATCTGGTGCTGATCACCGATCTCTATGAAGGCGGTAATGGCCAGGACCTGCTGCGGCGACTGGCAGCGCTGGTTCGATCCGGCGTAAATGTCGTCGTGCTTCTGGCGCTGACCGATCAAGGCCGGCCCGGCTACGATCCCACAATGGCAGGCTCGGTAGCAGCCCTTGGTATTCCCGTCTTTGCCTGCACGCCGGATCTGTTTCCGGACATGATGGCTGCGGCCTTACGCCGCGACGATATCGGAGCATGGGCGGCAGGCGCCGACATCAAGGTGGTCCGCGCCGAAACGCAGGCGTCGAGCCACCCATCACCAACTGCCACAGTTTGACAAAACGCGGTCCGCGCCTATGGTCGACCTGTTACACAGGAGCGGTGCATGGCGACAGCAACCGACTGCATTTTTGGCGGGTTTTCCGCATGTTTTCTTTCCAGCGAAATTCGCGTCAAGCCGCTCCTGCAATCCTCGCCGGTCTTCGCGTGCGTTGCATCGATATCTGCGCGCCAATAGCGTCCGTGAGCGCCCTCTCCTCGCGAACCGCCGAGCTTCTGTCGCGACTTGAGGGTCGGCTGGATCGGTCCGCGATCGTCTCGGCAGATGAGGCCGGGCCGCGTTACAGGGAAGACCCCGACGGCAAAACCGGTGCGCGGCCGGAGGTCGTGCTGCGACCGCGCACTGCCGGCGAGGTGTCGGACATACTGCGCCTGTGCAATGAGGCGGGGCAGAGGCTTGTGGTCCAGGGGGGCCGGACCGGGCTTGCCGGCGGCGCTCGCATCCAACCCGGCGAAGCTGTGCTGTCGCTGGAGCGCATGACTTCCGTTGAAGCTCTCGACCGCGAGGCGGCGACCATCATCGCCGAGGCCGGCGCGCCGCTGCAAGCGGTGCAGGAAGCCGCCGATGCGGCCGGCTTGCTGTTCGGCGTCGACATCGGAGCGCGCGGCACGGCCACCGTCGGCGGCAATGTCGCCACCAATGCCGGCGGCATCCGCGTGCTGCGCTACGGTATGTACCGGGCTCAGGTGCTTGGCCTGGAAGCGGTGCTTGCCGACGGCAGTATCCTGACCTCGCTCAAGGGTTTGGCGAAGGACAACTCCGGCTACGACCTCAGCCAATTGTTCATCGGCAGCGAAGGCACGCTCGGCGTGGTCACGCGCGCATGCCTGCGGCTGCATCCGAAGCCGGCCACCGAGATCAACGGCTTCTGCGCGCTTGCTTCGCTGGACGCGGCGATCACGCTGCTTGCGCTGCTCAGGCGGAAGCTCGGGCCCTTGCTATCGGCCTATG
Source organism: Mesorhizobium sp. M0800 (assembly GCF_040320095.1). Classification (NCBI taxonomy): domain Bacteria; kingdom Pseudomonadati; phylum Pseudomonadota; class Alphaproteobacteria; order Hyphomicrobiales; family Phyllobacteriaceae; genus Mesorhizobium; species Mesorhizobium sp. M0800. Next base: position 219,602 of record NZ_JAMYOZ010000006.1, on the reverse strand, counting down.
AGGTGAATTTCGCACCGCTCTATGGCGCCATGATCGCCGGCATGGAGGCGCTGGCGCCGCTGCCCGCCGGCTCGCCCGTCTATGTGCTTGCCGAGATACAGGGCAGCGAGCCCGACCGCGACGGCGAACGTTTTGCCGCGGTGCTGATGCAGGCGGTTGAAGATGGCGTGATCGACGACGTGGTCGTCTCGCAATCGCCGCGCGAATTCCGGGCGCTCTGGGCGGTGCGAGAAGAGGCCAACCGTTTCCTGTTTTCGATGGCAGGCCTGATCGGCGTCGATATCAGCATCCCACTGGTGAGAATGGCGACTTTCCTGGGCGAAACAGAAGCCGCCATCAGGGCCGTCGACCCTGGCGCCGACATCTACGTCTTCGGCCATCTCGGCGATGGCAATCTGCATTATCAGGTCCGCACCGCGGATCCGGCGGCCGCATACGGCATCGTGTACCGCGGTGTTGCCGCCGCCGGCGGCGGCGTTTCGGCCGAACATGGCATCGGCCTCGACAAGAAGGAATGGCTGCACCTTGTGCGCAGCGACGCCGAGATCGCGGCCATGCGCCGCCTGAAAGCAGCCTTCGACCCGAACAACATCCTCAATGCCGGGCGCATCTTCGACCTGGCGCCGGGCTGAAATCGAAGGCCGGTAGCGCTGGCCGGATGCTGTCTCTATCTGGTCGCGCTCTTCAATTCCGCATGCGCCACCGCAATGCGGGCAGCAAGCGCGGCGTTGTTGCGGACCAGCGCGATGTTGGCCTTCAGGCTGCGGCCTTGCGAAAGCTCATTGATGCGTGCGAGCAGAAACGGCGTTAGTTCCTTGCGCCCGATGCCGCGCTTCTCGGCCTCAGCCACGGCCGCTGCGATCGTGCCGTCGATGAACGCCGGATCGAGCGCGTCCGCTTCGGGGATAGGGTTGGCGACGAGAATGCCGGTGCCGGATTCCATCTCGTCATGCAGCAGCATGGCTCGCGCGATCTCGTCGGGCGTGTCGAGGCGATGATCGGCCTTGAGCCCGCTGGAGCGGGTGTAGAAAGCCGGAAAATCATCGCTCCCATAGGCGATCACCGGCACGCGCTGAGTTTCCAGATATTCCAGCGTCTTCGCAATATCGAGGATCGACTTAACTCCGGCGCAGACGACGGTCGTGCCGGTTTGGCCGAGTTCGGTCAGGTCGGCGGAGATATCGAAAGTGGCTTCGGCGCCGCGATGCACGCCGCCGACGCCGCCGGTCGCAAAAATGCCGATCCCGGCTAAAGCGGCGATCCGCATCGTCGCCGAGACGGTGGTTCCGGCCGAGCCGCCGCGCACCATGATGGCGGCGAGATCGCGCCCGGAAGCCTTGACCACGCCCTTTGCCGCTGCCAGCTCTTCCAGTTCACGGTCGTCGAGGCCAACCTTGATCTTGCCGGCGACCACTGCGATCGTGGCGGGCACGGCGCCGTTTTCACGCACTACGGTCTCGACACCACGGGCAGTTTCCAGATTGGCCGGATATGGCATGCCGTGGGTGATAATCGTCGATTCCAATGCCACCACCGCGCGGCCTTCATCAAGCGCAGCAGCGACTTCATCGTTCAGGTGGACAAGGAAAGGTTTCATATCATCTCGCTTTCAGGCAGGAATGCGGTACATGCCGGCGGCAAGGAAGCGCGGCGACAGATCGGGATGGACGCTGGATTCGCTCTCGGTGGTCAGTGTGGCAAGCAGCGCGCCGGTGCGCACGGCATGAGCGACCGGCTCACCCGAAAGCACCTTGTACAGTGTGCCGGCGATCATCGCGTCACCGGCGCCGGTGATATCGACGGGCTGCGCCGGGACGGAGTGCATGGTCGTCACACCGCTCTCGGTCGCAACGGCAAATCCATGCGCGCCCACGGTCACGACCACCTCGCCGGCGCCGGCCGCGCGCAGCGCTGCCGCTGCTTCCTCCGGCGTCAGCCGCCTGTCGGCATCCGTCATGCCGAGCATCGTGTTGGCCTCGTCATGATTGGTGAACAGAAGATCGACGCCGGTCAGGTCCTTCGGCAGGCGCGCTGATTTCGGCGCCGATACCGTGTCGACTGCGAGCTTGAAGCGCGCACCCTGCTTGCGCGAGATCAGTGCTGCGAGGGTCGCGGCCGGCAGATTGCAGTCGATGAACACCCATGTCGCCGAAGCCAGATGCGGCCAGAAGCGGTCGAGATAGGACGACGAAAACAGATCGAAGATCTCCATGTCGGCAATGCCGAGCACGAGGTCGTTGTTGCGGTCGAGGATGGCCGCGTATTCCGCCGTCGGCCGTTCCGTGGTGGTGATGACCTGGCTGACATCGGCGCCGAGGTCGCGCAGATGCCGCACCAGTGAGCGGCCGGTTTCATCGTCGCCGACGATCGAGACGAAGCTTATGTCGACGCCGAGGCGGGCAAGGTTTTCGGCGACGTTGCGGGCAACCCCGCCGAAGCTGCGATAGCCGTCGACCGGGTTCGACGTCTCGAAAATCAGATCCTTCTTGGCGTGGTATTTGCGGTCGAGCACCGCGCCGCCGACGCAGACCATGCGCTTGGACGTCGGCAAGACGTAACCACGGCCGAGAATGTATCCCTTGTTGACGAGTTGCACGATGTGGGCCGCGACCGTCGAGCGGGCGATGCCGAGCACCGTTGCTATGTCCTGCTGGCCGGCGAATGGGTTCGCCGCAATGAGGTCGAGAACCGCTTGTTCCTGTGCTCCAAGGTCGTCCATTGTCTCACCCGGCCGTCAAATTCGAGGCTGAACGCTTTCGCAACAACAGATGACATTGTCAACATTTGTTTCGACCGGCGGCATTTGACCAATCGGCGCTCCCGCGACTCTCTGCCAGCCGGACGAAGAAAGCGGGTGAGCACATTGAAGAAAGCTATTTCACCAAGGAGGACGAAAGTTGCTCTTGTCGGCGTGCAGCGCCAGGGAGGAACTGAGGCCTTAACGCGAGACGGCGAAGAGCGCTAAGCCTTCAGCACCGAGACGGCCAATTCGCTGTTGTGGACGTATTCGTTGGCGTCAGGCTGCTTCTGCACGAGCAGGATGAACAGCAGGTCGGTCAGCGTCAGTTGTGCATCACGCGCAGTTATCGATGACGAGCGCGCGCGCTCTTCATCGGCGATCGTGTGGAGGCGAATGTCGGCAACCCGGCTCAGCGGATTGTCGCGAAGTCCGGTGACGGCGATAACGGTGGTGCCACGTTTGCGGGCAAGTTCAGCTATCCGCAGGGTTTCGATGCTCGCCCCGGAATAGGAGAGCGCGAACAGCACGTCACCTCGTCCAAGCGTCGAGACATTGGCCATTTGCACATGGCTGTCGCTGTCATGCAGCACGTTGCGGCCGAGCTTCATCAGCTTGTAGGAAAAATCGCGCGCCACCAGCGAGGATGCGCCGACGCCGGCCAAATGAATGCGGCGCGCACCGTGCAACGCTTCGAGGGCCTTGCCGATTTCCTGCTCGGTGTTGGCCGCGACGGTCTGTTGCATCGACAAGAGCTTGCTGCCGATCAGCTTGCGCAAGATGACCAGATAGCTGTCATCGACCTCAATCGAACCGTGGATCATGCCGGCCGGCACGTGCCATTCCTGCGACTTGGCCTCACTGACGGCGAGCTTAAGCTCCTGATAGCTGGAATAGCCGAGCTTCTGGCTGAATTTGACGACGCTCGATTGGCTGCGGCCGATCTCGGCGGCAAGCGCCGCCGTCGACAGGCGGAGCATCTGGTCGGGATTATCGACGATATACCGACCGATCTCGCGGTCGCCGGGCGCCATGACTTCGAGCTTGGCCTCGATCTTCTTCAGGACGGACATGCGTTCCTCCATTGCCTGTCATCGACAATGCCAAGCCAAGGAATAAATTATTCCGTCTCTGATTGACAGCCAAGAATGAACCATCAAATCTCGACTGGTGCGGTTGCGGCCCAGCCTTCGGGCATGTCGACGATTCGGACATGAAAGATCGTAGACTCGCCGACAGCTCGGGATTAGGTCAGAGCCATGGACAAATTGCGGATCGTCGGCGGGCACAGGCTTGAGGGCGCGGTGACGATCTCCGGCGCCAAGAACGCGGCCTTGCCGCAAATAGCGGCGGCGTTGCTCAGCCCCTATCCGCTGCAGCTGACCAACCTGCCTGAGGTGACGGATGTCGACAACATGCTTGGCGTCGTCGGCCTTCATGGGGCCGAAGTCACCAGATCGGCGCATGCCGCCACAATCGATACCAGTGCTGCCGCTTCCAGGGAGACAAGCTACGATACCGTCAGGCGCATGCGCGCGACGGTGCTGGTTCTCGGTCCACTGCTTGCCCGCTTCGGCCATGCCCGGGTCTCGCTGCCTGGCGGCTGCGCGATCGGCGCACGGCCGGTCGACATGCATGTCGCCGCACTTGCCGCACTTGGCGCCGATATCGCGATCAAAAACGGACTGATCGTCGCGTCTGCGCCGGGCGGACTGAAAGGCGCGCGCATCGTTTTGAGCTCGCCGTCGGTCGGCGCGACCGAAACGGCGATGATGGCGGCGACGACGGCAAACGGCGAGACCGAGATCCTCAACGCGGCCCGCGAGCCGGAGGTGGCCGATCTTGCCGCCTGCCTGAACGACATGGGCGCGCGGATCGAGGGCGCCGGCACGCACCGCATCCTGATCGGGGGCAGCACAGACTGGCGCGCCGCCACGCACGACATCATCCCGGACCGGATAGAGGCCGGCACCTATGCCGTCGCAGCGGCCATCACCGGCGGTCAGCTCGAGCTGACCCACGCGCGGCTCGAGCACATGGCATCCGTCGTCCAGCTGCTCGAAGCAGCCGGTGTGAGAATATGGCCGGGCGACCGCGGGCTGATCGTATCGAGAGACGGGCCGCTCAAGGCGGTCGACGTGACGACGGAGCCCTATCCGGGCTTTCCGACCGATCTCCAGGCGCAGTTCATGGCGTTGATGTGCTGTGCCGAGGGCGCTTCGCTGTTGCGCGAGACGATCTTCGAGAACCGCTTCATGCATGTGCCTGAACTGATGCGGCTCGGCGCCAATATCAAGCTGCAAGGCACCATGGCGCTGGTGCGCGGAGGCGAGAAGCTGAAGGGCGCGCAAGTGATGGCGACCGACCTGCGCGCCTCCGTCTCGCTGGTGCTGGCAGCGCTGGTGTCGGAGGGCGAGACGACGATCAATCGCGTCTATCATCTCGACCGCGGGTACGAGCAGTTGGACCGCAAGCTCCGGCTGTGCGGCGCCCAGATCGAACGAATAAGGCAATGAGTGCCGGTGGGGCGTCTCCGCATTATTTCCTGGGCGTCGATGGCGGCGGAACCGGCTGCCGGGCGCGTATCGAAGACGAGGCAGGAACCGTGCTCGGGCAAGGCCTGTCGGGCCCGGCGACAACGCGACTCGGTATAGAGGTGGCCTGGGCCTCGATTGCCAAAGCCTTTGGCGCGGCGATCGAAGAGGCAGGGTTCGCGGCGGCGGAAATCGCCAGTATCCGCGCGGGTATCGGTGTTGCCGGCATCGGCCGTAAGGGTGCGCTCGAGGCGTTTCATGGCATCGAACAACCCTTTGCGAGCATCGACTTCCTCAGCGACGGCGTCGCGGCTTGCCTTGGCGCGCATTCGGGTCAAGACGGCGCCATCGTCATAGCCGGGACCGGTTCGATCGGGCTCGGCTTTGTCGAAGGGCGCGACCTGCGCGTCGGCGGCTACGGTTTTCCGATTTCCGACGAGGGCAGCGGCGCCGATCTTGGACTGAAGGCAGTGCAGCTTGCCTTGCGAGCCCATGACGGCCGGCATGAGCGGACGGCGCTGCTGGCCGAGGTGATGCAGCGCTTCAAGGACGATCCGTTCGAGGCGGTGGCCTGGATGGACCGCGCCAGCGCGACGGACTATGCCGCCATGGCGCCGATGGTGATCCGCCATGCCGACCAGGGCGATCCGGCCGGTCGGCGGATCGTGCAAGGCGCTGCCGAGCAGATCGACACCTTCGTGCGGGTGCTGTTCGAAAAAGGCGCGCCGCGGGTTACGTTGCTCGGAGGGTTGTCCAGCCCGCTTGAGCCATGGCTCGCTCCCGACGTCCGCCGACGGCTGAAGCCGGCCGACGGCGATGCGGTTTCGGGAGCCATAATCCTGGCCAGAAAATCCCTCTGCCGCCAGTGATGCCTTGCTCGGCAAGGAATATAATATTCCTACTTTCCATTGACAAAGGGAATATCGAATTCTAAAAAGTTAACGAAACAGAACCGGCGCAGCCGGTACGGAGCCGACGGCCAGGTGCAGGCACTGGACGCCGCTTGCCGCGGGCATCACAGTCCTGCTCGCAGTCGCACTTGAAAGTAAGCGAAGTGGTCGAACAAGGGTTGATGTCGGAGCTGGAGCGGCTGGTTTCCGAGGACCGGAACCCGAAAACCATGGACATCGATCTGTTGCCGACCCTCGAGGTGCTGCGCAAGATCAATGACGAGGACAAAGGCGTTGCGGCAGCCGTCGAGAAGGTCATCCCCGATATTGCTGCGGCCGTGGATCGGATCGTGAGCGCGTTCCAGAACGGTGCACGCCTTGTCTATATGGGGGCTGGCACCAGCGGCCGGCTCGGCGTCCTCGACGCCTCGGAATGTCCGCCGACCTTCGGCGTACCCGAGGACATGGTGGTGGGCCTGATCGCCGGCGGCGTCGACGCGCTGGTGCACTCTGCGGAAGGCGCCGAGGACGATCCGAAACAGGGAATAAAGGCGCTGCAGGACATCAAGCTGACCGCTGGCGACGTGGTGGTCGGCATCGCTGTCAGCGGACGCACACCTTATGTCATCGGTGGCCTGACCTATGCCAAGGAAGTGGGAGCCACCACCGTGGCGTTGTCCTGCAATCCTCGATCGACCATTGCGGGCATTGCCGATATTGGCATCTCTCCGGTGGTTGGCCCGGAGGTCCTCACCGGCTCGACCCGGCTGAAATCGGGAACCGCGCAAAAGCTGGTGCTCAATATGCTGTCTACCGCCAGCATGATCCGCATCGGCAAGAGCTATCAGAACCTGATGGTTGACCTCAATCCAAGCAACAAGAAGCTTGTCGCAAGGGCGGTCAGGATCGTGATGCAGACGACCGGCTGCGCGGCACAGCAGGCACGACAGGCACTCGACCAGACCGGCAATGATGTAAAACTGGCAATCCTGGTGACGATCACCGGCATGGGTGTCGAAGAAGCACGTAAGGCGCTTGCCAACGCGGGAGGTTTCCTGCGCAAGGCGATAGGCGAAAAGACGGTGTAAGACCGCATGGATACTGGGCCGATGTTCCGGGGCGTGTGTCCCTTTGAAGCGGTCCGGGGAACTGCAAGGCATCTGGTTTAACAATAATGGGAGAACGACAATGGTACGGCACATTGGCAAGAAACTGCTTTCCGGCATGACGCTCGCGGCAATGGTTGCCATCGCCGCGCTACCGGTGCAGGCGAGTGCGGCGACGCTGCATATGGCGTGGTCGCAGGACGCCACCGGTCTTGATCCGCACAAGCAGACCGCATTCTCCTCACTGCGGCTGCTGGAGCTGATCTACGAACCGCTGGTGCGGCTCGACGCAAACCTGCAAATCACGCCCGCGATTGCCGATTCATGGCAGTTCTCGCCGGACGGCAAGGAGCTGAGCTTCAAGCTCAATCCGAAAGCAAAATTCCAGAACGGCGCCGCCGTGACCTCGGCCGACGTCAAGGCATCGTTCGAGCGCATACTCGACGAGAAGACGGGTGCTGCGGCGCGCGCCAACTTTCTCTCGATCGCCAGCATCGACACGCCCGATCCCGCCACCGTCGTGTTCCACCTCTCGCAGCCGGACGTGCCGATCCTGACGGCGATGAGCGACGTCAATGCGGCGATCGTCCCGGCAAGCGAAATCGCGGCCGGCTCGATCGGCACGACAACGATCGGCTCGGGTCCGTTCAAGCTCGAAAAATGGGATCCGAATTCCAAGGAAGTGCTTGTCGCCAACAAGGACTGGGCAGGCGGCGCGACCGGCGTCGACGGCATCGAAATCAGCGTGCTGCCGGACGAGACGGCGATCCTGGCGGCGATGCGCACCAAGCAGATCGATTTTGCCCTGCTCAACGATCCGCTTGTCGCCACGCTGGTGCCCAAGGAAGCCAGCCTGCAGTTGAACCGTGTGCCGGTGCTTGCCTATCACGTGCTGCAGCTCAATCCCTCCCGCAAGCCGATGACCGAACTCAAGGTGCGTCAGGCGATTTCCTGCGCCATCGACCGGCAGGAAGTGCTGGACACCGCCTCGCTCGACGAAGGCAAGGTCACCGGCCCGCTGACCATCCCGGCACTGGCGACCGATCCGAAGCAGTTGTTCTGCTATAAGCGCGACATTGAGAAGGCCAAGCAGTTGATGGCCGAAGCCGGCTATGCCGACGGCTTTTCGGCGACCGTGATCGGCGCCACCGGCGAGCCGCCGACGGCAGCGGCGGAAGCCCAGGTCATCCAGTCGCAACTCGCAGAAATCGGCGTCAAGCTCGACATCAAGATGATGGAGCTCAACGTCTATGTCGACGCCTGGCTGAAGGGCGATTTCGACATGGCCGTCGCGCTGAACGGCGGCAGGGCCGATCCCTACACTATGTACAACCGCTACTGGACCAAGACGGGCAATCTGCAGAAGGTGGCGAACTATATCGACGACACGCTGGACAGGCTTATGCAGAAGGGCCGCACCGAGACCGACCCGGCAGCGCGCAAAGCGATCTTCGCCGACTTCGAGAAGCACATCACTGAGATGTCGCCCTGGATCTGGCTCTACACGTCCTACAGCTACACGGCACAGCAGAAGAATATCGCAGGATTCGAACCGGTGCCGACAGGTTCGCTGTTCAGCCTCGCCAAGGTGACGATCCAGTAGCTGCTTTGATGCCGGACGAGAGGAATTCTTCGCGTGAACTATCTGATGCGGCGACTGGCGACCTTCCCTCTCGTCCTGCTTGGCGTGTCCATCGTGGTGTTCCTGGCGATCCGGATGGTTCCGGGCGATTCGATCACGGCAATGCTGGGGACCGAAGCCGGCCTGCTGACGCCGCAGCAGCGCGATGCGCTTGCAGCTTATTTCGGCATCGACCAGCCCTGGTTCATCCAGTACTGGCGCTGGCTGCTTGGTCTTTTCCAAGGTAATCTCGGCATTTCGTCCACCTATGGCAGGCCGGTGCTCGACGTCATCCTCGAGCGTTTCCCGCTAACGTTGGAACTCGCCTTGCTGTCGATGGTCATCGCCCTGCTTGTCGGCATGCCGGCGGGGATCTTTGCCGCCACCCATAACGAAAGGCTGTCCGACCTCGGCGTGCGCGTTGTCGCAATGATCGGGCAGTCGACGCCGAACTTCGTCCTTGCCCTGCTGATCATCTACACGCTGTCGGCGGGGTTTGGCGTTTTGCCGGCGATGGGCGAGTATTCGCCGCTGTGGCAGGATCCGCTGCGCAATCTCGGCCAGCTGTTGCTGCCTGCGGTCACGCTTGGATTTGCCTTCGCGGCTTCGGTGACCCGCATATCGCGTTCGGCGATGCTCGATGTGCTCAGCGACGACTATGTCAGGACGGCGCGCAGCAAGGGCGTTTCGGCGCGCGGCGTCATCTGGCGGCATGCCTTGCCCAACGCGCTCATCCCGGTCGTGACGCTGAGCGGCATAGAGTTCGGCTACCTCCTGGGCGGAGCTGTCATCGTCGAGCAGATCTATGCGCTGCCCGGTCTCGGCCGCATGGTGCTGGATGCCATCCTGCAGCGCGACTACGCGCTGGTGCAGGGAAGCGTGCTGTTCATCGCCTTCAACTTCATGATCGTCAATCTCCTCGTCGACCTCGCCTATGTCGCGCTCGACCCGCGTATCCGGCTAAGCGAGCACTGATGGCGACATTGCGAGCTATATTTGCACATCCCAGCGGCCGCATCGGCGGTGCGATCGTTGCGCTTTATCTGCTGCTTGCCGTGCTTGGCATGCTGGGGCTGACGCCGCACAATCCGCTGACGCAGCACCGGGTCGAACGGCTGCATGCGCCTGATAGCACCTACTGGATGGGCACGGACCTATTCGGCCGCGATGTCGCAAGCCGGCTGATGACCGGGATCGGCCAGTCCTTCATCGTGGCCTTCTTTTCGGTCGCCGTCGCGACACTGGCCGGCACCGTGCTCGGGCTGGCGGCAGCCTGGTTCGGGCGCCGCTGGGACGGCCTGGTGATGCGCATCATGGACGTTGTGCTGGCGTTCCCGGCGATCCTGCTGGCGCTGTTGATCGTCGCGGTTGCGGGACCGGGAACCTCGACCAGCGTCATTGCCATCGCCATCGTCTACACACCGATCTTCACGCGCGTCGTGCGAGGTCCGGCTCTGTCGCTCAAGGCGCGCGAGTTCGTCGACGCGGCCCGCACGTTCGGCAGCAGTGCGGGCTATATCGTAACACGGCATCTGCTGCTCAATCTGGTGGCGCCGCTGACGGTTCAGGTGACGCTGGCGCTGGCCTGGGCACTGCTGACCGAAGCCGGCTTAAGCTTCCTCGGGCTCGGCACGCAGCCGCCCGCCGCGTCGCTCGGCCTGATGCTGAGCGACAGCCGCAATCTGATGGAGACAGCTCCCTGGCTGATGATCTTCCCGGGCGTGGCGATCATGATCGGCATCCTCGGTTTCAACCTGCTCGGCGATGCGTTGCGCGATGTCCTCGACCCGAAGATGCGGAGATCGATCGCATGATCCCGCTGCTGTCCGTCAGCGGATTGCGCGTCGGCTTCGGCCGCAACCCGCAAGCCAATGAGGTCGTGCGCGGCGTCAGCTTCGATCTCGCCGACGGCGAAACGCTGGCCATCGTCGGCGAAAGCGGCTCGGGCAAATCGGTTACGGCGCTGTCGATCAATCGCCTTGTCGATTATGGCGGCGGCCGCATCACCGGCGGGTCGATCAAGCTGAGGCGGGCCGACGGCAGCACCTTCGACCTGACAGCCGCAGCCGAGCCGCAATTGACGAAGATCCGCGGGGGCGAAATCGGCATGATCTTCCAGGAGCCGATGACCTCGCTCAATCCGGTGCTGACCATTGGCTGGCAGATCGAGGAATCGTTTCGCCTGCATCGCGGCCTGACCGGACGACAAGCAACGGCGGCAGCCAAGGACGCGCTCGACCGCGTCCGTATTCCCGACGCAGCGAGGCGGCTGAAATACACGCCCAACCAGCTGTCGGGCGGCATGCTGCAGCGGGTGATGATCGCCATGGCGATTGCGTGCAACCCGCGCCTGCTCATTGCCGACGAGCCAACGACGGCGCTGGATGTTACGGTGCAGGCGCAGATCATGGCGCTGCTCGCCGAGTTGAAGCAGGAAACCGGGATGTCGATGATCTTCATTACCCACGACATCGGTCTGGTTGCAGGCATCGCCGACAAGGTGATGGTGATGCAAGGCGGAGAAGCTGTCGAGCAGGGCGCATTGAACCAGATATTGGACGATCCGCAGCATCCCTATACGCGGCATCTGCTACATGCGGTTCCGCATTTCGCCGGCGGCAGCGCGACACGCAGGGACGCGCAACGCGAAACGCAAAAAGCTGCCGAGCCGGCGCTGAAGGTCGATGGCCTCGTAGTGCGATTTCCGGTCAAGGGTGGGTTTTTCAGCCGCGCCAGCGGTGCCGTGCACGCGGTGGACGGTGTGGATTTCGAGCTAATGCCGGGCGAGACATTGGCGGTCGTCGGCGAGAGCGGTTCCGGAAAGTCCACCACCGCCCGCGCGATTCTGGGGCTGGTGCGCTCGACGCGCGGCACAATCTCGGCCAGCGTGCGCAAGGCCGCCGCCGGGCAGAGCGCCCTTCCCGTGCAGATGGTGTTCCAGAATCCCTATGGCTCGCTCAATCCCAGACTCACCGTCGAAAACCTCCTCGCAGAGCCGGTGATCGCTACCGGCGGACGGATAACTGCTGAAACGCGGGCGAAAATGGCCGCGCTGCTGAAACGCGTCGGCCTTCCGGAAAACAGCCTGCAGCGCTATCCGCACGAATTCTCCGGCGGCCAGCGGCAACGCCTGTGCATCGCTCGCGCGCTGATGCTCAATCCTTCGGTTATCGTCCTCGACGAAGCGGTTTCGGCGCTCGATGTGTCGGTGCAGGCCAGGGTGTTGAAGCTTTTGATCGAGCTGCAGCGTGAATTCGGGCTGGCCTATCTGTTCATCTCGCATGACATGGCTGTCGTCGAGCGGATCGCCCATCGCATCGCGGTCATCTATGCCGGCCAGATTGTCGAGATCGGCGATGCCAGATCGGTGCTCTCGGAGCCGAAGCACTCCTATACCAAACAGCTTATCGCGGCCGTTCCTACTATAGACCGGCGGCATGAACGTTTCGAGCTGGACACGCGCCAGGTCCCCTCGCTCGTGCGTCCGCTGGGGTTTGAGCCGGGCCCGGCTAATTGGCAGCAATTCGGGCCGGATCATAGAGCACGGGTGGAAGCGTGATGATTGTCGCCCAAGGATATGAAAGGCCGGAGGGACAGCCCCATCGCTGCCTTCCAAACGGAGGCGTAGTTGATCGACCATGATTTCTTCTCCCGCGCATTCGCCCCGCTCGAAGCGGCCGTGGCCGCATCGCGCATTCCGGGCGGCGTGCTCGGCATAGTTGACGGGGACGGCGAACGCATCGTCCGGGCAATCGGCTCAGCCCAAGTCGTGCCCAAGATACGGCCGATGCATGTCGGGACATGGTTCGATCTGGCATCCCTGACCAAAGTCATCTTCACCACGTCGCGTATCCTGGCACTGGCGGAAGAAGGCGTCATCGACCTCGACACGCCGCTGATTTCCGTCCTGTCCGACCTTCGCCAATATGACGAAAAAGCCTGGGAACGGAACGTAACGTTTCGCCAGTGTCTCGGCCATCAGACACCGTTTCCCGCCGTCGCGCCAATCTACACCTATGGGCGTGACCCCGAGCTGCTGCGCGCCTTCATCCTGCAGCGCGAATGGCAGGCTGGCGAGCCGGTCTATTCCGATATCAACTTCATCCTGCTCGGCTTCGTCCTGGAGCGCCTGTCTGGCAAGACCATTCGCGACATAGATCCCCGTCCGGGCTTCGCGTTCTCCGCCGAACCGGATCAAGCGGCGGCGACCGAAGACTGCACATGGCGCCATCGCGTGCTCTGCGGCGAAGTCCACGACGACAATTGCTCGGCCTTGCAAGGTGCCGGTCACGCCGGCCTGTTCGGAACGGCGGCTTCGGTCCTCGACTTTGCGCAAGGGCTGCTGGACGGGACCGGCGCGTCGCAGCGTTCGATCGCGCTAATGCGCACGCCCTTGTCGGCAACCCGCACCCATGGCTGGGAGCGACCCTACGAAGGCTGGTCCGGGGGCCGGTTATGCAGCTCCGAAACCATCGGGCATACCGGCTTTACCGGGATCGGGCTGTGGGTCGACTTCGACAAAGGCAGAGCCTGGACCTTGCTCACCAACCGGATCCATCCGACACGTCATTTCAACAGCGGGATCGCAGCGCTTCGCCAAGCGGTCGGCGATCTCGTCAACGGAGCCTGACAACCATGATTGCGAAAAATGGCGAACCCATGTGGGCCGTCGGCCTGATGACCGGCACCGTGCTGGACGGCAATATCGATGTCGCGCTGATCAAGACCGACGGCGAACGGATCGTGGATTTCGGCACCTACACGCTGGCGCCTTACCCCAGGTCGATCCGCAGTCTGCTGGAAGAGACGCTGCGGCAGGCAAGGAGCTGGAATTTCACAGGGCCGGAACCGGCAATCTTCCACGAGGCAGAGGAAGCGCTGACGCGCGCCCAGTCCGCGGCGGTCAAGGATCTGGTCGAAAGCCACGGGCTGACGATGGCCGATATAGGGGTCGTCGGCTTCCACGGCCAGACCGTGCTGCACCGTGCCCCGCAAGTGGGCCGACTGGGCCAGACCCGCCAGCTCGGCGACGGCGAGCTGATGCATGCCATCCTGGGCACCAAAGTCGCCTATGACTTCCGCTCGGCCGACATGCGCGCCGGCGGCCAGGGCGCGCCGCTGTCGGCCGCCTATCACGCCGCGCTGCTGCGCGAAGCCGACGCCACCGGCGACACGGCGGTACTCAATCTCGGCGGCGTCGCCAACATCACCTGGTGGGACGGCACGGACAATGTTGTTGCCTTCGACACCGGGCCCGCCAACGCACCGCTGAACGATTTCATCAAATCGAAGGGGCTCGGCGAAATGGACCGCGACGGCGCCCTTGCCCGCGCCGGCACGGTCGACGAGGCACGGCTGGCCAAGCTCCTGCAGCATCCGTATTTGACCAAACCCTACCCGAAATCGCTGGACCGTTTCGATTTCGGCGCCTCGATGGCGGACGGAATGAACGCCGAGGATGGCGCAGCCCTGCTGACGGCCTTCACCGCGGCCGCCGTCGGCAAGGCGCTCGATCTTCTGCCGCGCCGGCCGAAGCGGCTGGTGGTCAGCGGTGGCGGTCGACACAACCCAACGATCATGGCCATGCTTGCCAGCCGCGCTGGCGTCGAAGCGGTTCCGGCCGAGGCGCTTGGCTGGAAGGGCGATGCGGTGGAGGCGGAGTGTTTTGCGTTCCTGGCAGTGCGCGTGCTCAGAGGCTTGCCGATCAGCTTCCCCAGTACGACCGGCGTGCCCCAGCCGATGCGCGGCGGACGCCTTGCCGGCTAACTAAGCCAACAATTTCTTCTGCAGGAAGATACGGCTGCGGCCAATGGGGAAATCGGCAAGCACGCCGAAGGGCAAATAGCCCTGGCGCTCATAGACCTTGGCGGCCTTGGGATTGAACGTGTCGATCCAGGCGCCGTGACAGTCGCGCGCGATCGCCTCCCTCTCGGCCGCCTCGAGCATCCTGCCAGCCATGCGGTGACCGCGCAGTTTTTCATCGACCCAGAGCCATTGCACATAGAGCCAGCCCCAGGCTGTATATCCCGAGATGCCGGCGACAATAGCGCCGTGCTCATCGCGCACGAACACGGCCAATGCCTTCCTGCAGGAGGCGCCGACATCACTGTCGTTGAACGCCGCAAGCCGCTCTCCGAGAAAAGCCAGCTCGTGCGGCAAGGGATCGGCGGTTGTCTCAAGCGTTGTATTGTCCATCCACCAAGCATCTATCGAAGGACGGGGCCGAGACGCAAGACTTGCTGCGCTATAGCTTCGGCGAACGCCACGCCGCTGCAACAGCAGCGATCAGCATGAGCAAGGCTGCAACCACCGCCGACGCCGCAAAACCGAATGTGGAATAAAGCGGTCCGAACGCCGTGGTGCCGACGAACACCGCGAGATAGGTCACCGCGCTGTTCAAGCCCATGATCGTGCCGCGCCGCGCAGGATCGAGCGCCGACAGGCGCATCACCAGGACGTTCAGCCCGAAATGATTGGCAAGGCCCCAGACGGCTATCATCGCTATAGTCAGATGGAAACTACTGCTCGCCGCGGCAATCGCGACATATACGGCCGCGACGAGCAGGTAGGCAAATGGCATGACACGCCGCGCACCTAAGCGGTCGATAACGCCGTCAAGAAGTGCCGCCGCGCCGAAGCCGGCGCCATAGGCGAGCGCGGCAAGCCCATTGGCACTGACCGGCCGTCCCAAGCCGTTGTGAAGGTGATCGCCAAGATAGCCGTAGATGCCGTAGAACGCGGTCATGAAGGCGGCGCAGGCAACCAGAAGCGGCACGATGCCCGGAACGCTCAAGGCACCCAGTGGCGTCGGCGCCGAACCGCTCTTCCTGACATTGCTGAGCGACGTCAGAGACAGGCTGGCCAATGCGAGTGCTGCGAGCACCGCGACCGCCGCGAAAACGGCGCGCCAATGCACCAGGTCGGCAAGTACGGCCGACAGTGAAACGCCGGCGACCATGCTCAGCGTCCAGCCGGTCAGCACGACGCCTATGGTGCCGCTTTCGCGGCCGGGCGGTGCAATCGCGGCGGAGCTGGCGTAGATTGCCGGCATGGCGACACCTGCAGCGATGCCGGCGAGAAGCTGGGCCGCGACCAGCGCCGTCACGGTCGGCGCAGCAGCGCTGGCGACGAGCGCTATCGCCAGCAGCAGCAACGCTCCTTGCAGCATGCGGCGGGCACCAAGCCGGTCGATATAGCGCGCCAGGAACAAGGCGCTCGCTGACGTACCGAGCCCGAACGCGGCGGACGCGATCATAACCGCCGGCACGCTTGTGCCGAAGGACGCGGCCACCGCCGGCGCGATCGGACCGAGCACCAGCGAGTTCGAGCCGATCACGGCAATGCACCCCGTCAGCAGGTAAGCGAGTGCCGGGATTGGCGGCTGGGGGGCCGCTGCGAATGTGGCGACTTGATCAGTGTTCGACATATGGCAATAATGGCCGTATTAAATTCTGCATCAATCGGGAATTTTAATATGGATGAAGAAACAGATGGCATTCCGCAGAACAGGCCCACCGCCCGCGATATCGATGCAATCGACCGAAAAATATTAGGCGTTCTGGTCGACGACGCCACGATCAGCTATGCCGAGCTCGGCGACCGCGTCGGCCTTTCACCGCCGGCCGCCCATGAACGCGTCAAGCGCCTGCGGCGCAGCGGCGCCATCCGCAACACCGCGGTCATCATCGACCCCAAGGCGGTGCACAAGCCGCTGCTTGCCTTCGTCCATATCGACACCAAGGGGTGGGGAAAGACGCCGGAGCTGATGGCAATCTCCGAACACCCCGAAGTCGAGGAGATCCATTCGGTGGCCGGCGACACATGCATGCTGATCAAGGTCCGCACCGAGGACACGCGGGCGCTCGAGGGCCTGCTGTCGCGCCTCTACGAAACGCCTGGCGTCACCTCGACCCGAAGCTATGTGGTCCTGTCGACCTATCTCGAGCGGCCGGTGCAGCCGGGGATAACGACGGAATGGCCGACCCCCCGGCATATGGCCAAGCCGCTTTATTAGCTCAAACGATTCTCACGCGTATCCAAAGTCGAACCGGAAACGTCTTAGGCACTGCATCTTGTGGTCATCCGTCCGGCCGGTTCGTTTGCGCCGGTTCTTGGATCCGACGGGATGCCTGTTGCGCAACCGGAGACACGCGATGAGAAAATTGATCGTGGGCAGCTTCATTTCGCTGGACGGCGTCATCGAAGCACCAATGGACGATCTCGTCGGCTCGACGGTGGGTGGCGTCAAGGCTGCGTTGAGCCGTGGCCGTTCGAAATTGGCCGCCTTGTTAGGCGAGCCAATCGTCCGTTCGGAGCCCCAACGCGATCCGGAACTCCTGGAATTGCTCAGCCGCTATGTCGAACTGTTCAACCGCCGCGACTGGGATGGGGTACGAGCGTTGACCAGCGCCGACGCACAATTGCGGGTCGCGGATTGCTTCAAGGGCAGGCTGTCGGAATCACCTTACTTCGTTGAATACGAAAGAGCCTCGACGACATGGAAAATGGCGGTTGGCGAGATTGATGGCGAGGCGGTGCTGCTCGTGCTCTACCATGGCGAAAACGGTTGGAAGCCGGCCCATCCGGTTCGGATCGAAGCCGCCGGCGGGACCATAAATCGCATCGCCGATTACTATGCCTGCCCCTGGATCATGCCGGCGGCTGGTCCGGTGGTCGTTTCCAGGCCGGCCTAGCTAGCAACAGAACATGCAAGTGTCCGGCATCAACCTCAATGGAATGGGATCGATGCCGAACAAGACATAGGCGGCTTACTGAAGCTTCGCCTGCAGGGCGTTGACGTCATCCGTGGTCATTTCGCCGTCGGTCGTCACCTTGCCGTCGACGATCTTCCAGAGGCGGAACGGGCCGGTGATGTCGCCATATTTGTCGAAGGCGACAGGGCCGATGACGCCTTCGTAGCGGATCGGCTTGCCATCCTTGATCAGGCCGAGCGCCTTGGCGAACTCGTCCTTGCCGGCATAGATCGGCGTGCCGGCCGGGTCGACCGCCTTGTACATCGCCTCCTTGATCTTGGCCGGATCCTCGGAGCCGGCAATGGCGATGGCCAAGCCGACGATGGCGCCGGCATCATACGACCGGTCGGCCGCCGGGTTCGACGGTTCGATGCCCGAAAATTCCTTGTAGTTCTTGGTGAAATACTCGGTCGATGCGGTCGGACTGGTGCCGGAGGAAGTGCCGTACGCATCCTTCAGGTAATCCGCGCCAACGGATTCGATGAAGTCCGGGCTGTTCATGCCGTCATTGAGCAGGAATTTCTGGACACCGCCCTGCGAAATCCAGGTGCGGGCGATGGTTGCGCCGTCGACAGGCGTGCTGACGAGATAAAGCCCGTCGGGCTCGCCGGCCATCGCCACCGTCACTTCCGAGGCATAGCTCGACTGCTTTTCATTGTAGGGCGTGTCGGAGACGATGGTGCCGCCGAGTGCCTTATAGGCGCGCGAAAATTCCGCCACCATGTTGACGCCGAAATCGTTGTTGACGTGGATGACCGACAGCTTCTTGAAGCCTTTGTCGATGGCATATTTGGCGGCAGCGACGCCCTGCAGCGCATCAGATGTGATGGTGCGGAAGAAGATGCCGTTGGTCTTGCCGTCGCGCCCGAGCGCCGTCAGCGTCGGCGACGAGGAAGCAGGCGACACCTGGACTATCTTGGCCGGAGCGGTGACCGAGGTCAGGATAGGGATCGACACCGAGGAGATGATGCCGCCGATGATCACCGGCACCTTCTTGACCTGCACGAGCTGCGTCGCGGCGTCGACCGCAATGTTGCCCTGGCTCTGGCTGTCGCGCGTGTCGGTCGCGAGATCGCAGCCGCGGACGCCGCCCGCATCGTTGATGTCGCGGAAGGCCATCTCGACCGATTTGGCGCCGGCCTGGCCGTACTCGCCGGCCGGCCCGGTCAGTTCCATGACGAGGCCGACGGTGATCTTGCAATCGGCGGCTTGCGCTGCGCCGGCCGCTGTCAGCAGTGCGAGCGCGGTGGTGATCTGAAGTATGGTCTTTTTCATTGTTGTTCCCCTTTCGTTACACGACTCTCATTGATGTCTTGAGCCTGTTCAGCCTTCCGGCATCTGCAGCCAGGTTTCATGCAGATGTCGCCATTCGACGCCGTTGGGCGCCGATGAACTTGTGGTGAAAACGGCACTCGACCGGCGGCGGCTATGTTTGCCGGCGCGCTGCTGCGCTTCGATGTAGCTGACGACGATCGTGTCGCCTTGTTGCCAGCCGGCCCGGATTTCCTCGATCGAGATGGTGAAATCGCCGTCACAAGTGGCGCGGCTTGCCCTGACATGGTCGAGCACCGCGTCACGATCGAGGACCTGGCCATCCGGCACAACCATGCAGAAGCCTTCGCCCATGACGCGTTCGAAGCGCCTGAAATCTGAATTGTCCGCACTCGCCGCATTGAACCAGTCGACGAAGAAGCGGTGGAGATCGACCACCTCGGCGCTGGCGCGGGAAAGCAAGGAGGGCTTTTCGTCCATGGCCGCGTTCATTTCCTGCCTGAATTCAAATTGTAATGCATGATCGAGCCGTGGCGGCCGTGACGGTCGCGTTCCAATGTGTAGACGTCGCCCAGCGGCCCACGGCTTTGCGCGATCACGGCAGCGATCCTCGCCCGGTCGTCGGCATCGAGCGCGACGTCCATGATTCTGGCATTGGCAAGGGCGTGCGCCTGGTTGCGGGCGCCGACGATGACGGCCGCCACTTGCGGCTGCTCCAGCACCCAGGCGCTGGCGATGGTGGCGATATCGACGCCGTGGCGGTCGGCGACGGCCTTCAGTGTGCGAAGCAACTCCTGGAAAAGCTCCCAGCCACCAAAGTCGTCAATGATCAGCTTGTATTTGACCAGCGATCGGTTTTCGAGCGGCGTCTGCGGCTCGGCAGCGCCAAGCCATTTTTCGCTGAGGAAGCCGCCCGCCACCGAACCGTAGCAGAGGAAACTGACGCCGTGCCGGCTGGCGAGCGCTGCAAGGCTGTTGGCTGGCCGCTGGTCGAGCACCGAGTATTGCAATTGCTGGCTGACCAGCGGCACACCGGCGGCCAGGATCTCGGCCAACCGCGGCGTGTCGAAGTTCGTGGTGCCGATGTTGCGCACCTTGCCTTCCCTGCGGATTTCGTTGAGCCAGCCCATCGCTTCGACGTAGCCGGGCAGCGCATAGTCCCACCAGTGGAACTGCACGAGATCGAGCCGCTCGGTCTTCAGCCGCCGCAGCGACTGCTCGACGATGCCTCTGATGTAGTCGCGGCTGATATTGGAAAGCCTTTCCAGGTCAGGCACCAGCTTGGTGTGCACCTTCATTTTGGTGGCAGCATCAAGGCCACGCTCATTGGCAAGGCGCAGGCGTGCCGCGCCGATCAGCTCCTCGACACCGGTATAGATATCGGCGCAATCATAGGTCCTGATGCCGGCGTCGAAGGTGGCGATCAGGTCGGTTACCGCCTGTTGGCGGTCGATCGCGCCGTGCCCGCCGGCAAGCTGCCAGCCGCCGCGAATAACGCGCGAGATCGTATAGCCGGGGCTGAGCTCGAAAGCCTTGGCGGTCATCTCCGGTCATTCTCCTTCGGCAGCGGCACCGCCGTCGTTTCGGTATGGCTGAACCGCCGCTTGCCGGCCCTGACGATCCTCAGCCGGCTGGCACAATTGGGATCCGGACAAGCGATCTCGGCGTCCGA
This sequence comes from Mesorhizobium sp. M0800, assembly GCF_040320095.1. Taxonomy (NCBI): domain Bacteria; kingdom Pseudomonadati; phylum Pseudomonadota; class Alphaproteobacteria; order Hyphomicrobiales; family Phyllobacteriaceae; genus Mesorhizobium; species Mesorhizobium sp. M0800. The sequence goes on along the minus strand of NZ_JAMYOZ010000006.1, from coordinate 199,017 downwards.
CGTCATCCAGTCGTTCCTGTGGGTCGGGCGCTGCTTTGCGGCCAGAAGCGGCAACACTGCCGCAATGGAATAGATCGAGAAACCTTGCCCCGCCGGCATCGACAGCATCTCGCCCTTCAACTCGAAATAGTCGCCGGGCTTGGCGCCGCAATAGATCGGCTTGCCCTCGGGGATAACCGCCTCGACGCGAAGGTCGAAGAGTTCGAAACTGTCGTCGGTCTCAGCCATTCAGATCTCCACCCGGGTGAAGGTGATGTCGCAGGCACCGTTGCGGCGGATCACGCCACAAGCGGCGGCGAATTTATCGCGATCCTCAGGCACCACCTGCGCGACGACGCTTCCGGCAAGCCAGCCGATCGGGAACAGCAGGCGTGCACCCGCTCCGTAGAACAAGCCGACGTCAAAGATGGCATTCGGGTTGCCGCCCCACATGCGCGGCGGCACGTAGGACAACACGACGTCGCCCGGCTGCGGCGTCAGCGTTGCGTTCTCCGCCGGCAAGGGCCTGGCATAGGTTTGGCCCTCAAGTTCGGCTGATGGAACCGGGCAGGAGATTTCCGGCCCCGTCCACATAGCATGGATGCCGGCAACGACGCGCGGCTGCTCGAGATACGCCAGCAGGAAGGCAGCGTTGTCGGGCGCCTTTTCAGGCAACAGCAGCGCGGTCACGGAAAGCATCGAGTGTGGCTCGGTGATGTTGATGCCAGGCACCGTCATGCCCTCAATCCTTCCTTGCTTGTGGATTGGAGCTTGTCGCGCAGAAAGGCGAAGGGCCGGCTGATGTCGGCCACCAGCGCCTCGCGCGCCGCTTGCGCATCCTGCCTGGAAAGCGCTGCGACGATGCTGCGGTGGTAGTGGGCCGTATCGACCTCGCCGGCGTCGGAGAAGGCGTAAATGGCAACGCGGATGCAAGGCCCGGATTGCAACCACAGGCTCTCGATCATCGGGATCAGCACGGCGGAACCGCAGCAACGGTAGATCTCGAAATGGAAGCTCTGGTTGAGCGTGGCCTCGCGGTCGATATCCTTCTTGTGCTTCAGCGCCCGCATCTCGTCCCACTCGCCAAGCATGGCTTCGACCGAAGCGATCTGGCGCGGGTTCATGCGCGTGGCGGCCAGCGCGATCGCTTCGCCCTCGATCAGAGAGCGGGCGCGCAAGAGGTCGTCGATGCGCTCCAGCGTGATCGGCGGCACGCGCACCGAACGGTTGGGAAGCGCCTCCAGTGCCTTCTCGGTGATCAGCCGTCCGAGCGCCTCGCGCACCGGCATGGTGCTGGTGACCAGCGCGTCGGCCAGGCCGCGGATGGTCAGCACCTGGCTCGGCTCGAAAAGGCCGCCGATCAAGGCGCGGCGCAGCTCCGAATAGACGCGATCCTGCACGGTCTCGCGGCCGACCGGCGTAAGCTGGGCTGCGATCATCTCATTGTTCTTTTCGATGGCGGCCTTCTGCATAGGCAATCCCGGTCTTGGCCGTTTTCGGCTTGCGGAAGAAATTAAAGCCGAATAGCGTGATCAAAGCAAGCGTGATCACAAATCAAATCATAGGCGACGAAGATCGCTTTTCGGCCAGAGGAATTGATGAGCGACACGACGGAACGGCAGGAGGAGATCCGTACGCCGGTCCTCACGGCCAGGAACGTCCTCAGACGCTTCGGCGGCCTGGTCGCGGTCAACAATGTCTCGTTCGACGTCCGGCCGGGCGAAATACTTGGCCTTATCGGCCCGAACGGCGCCGGCAAGACCACGATGTTCGACCTGCTCGCCGGCAGCATTCTGCCGACCAGCGGCGAAATCCTCCTCAACGGCGTATCGGTGTCGGGGGAGGCTGCCCATCGCCGCATTGGCCGCGGCCTTGGCCGCACGTTCCAGATCCCCCGGCCTTTGCCCAACCTGACGCTGATCGAAAACGTCATGCTGGCCGCGCAAGGGCAGGCCGGAGAAAAACTGCTCGCCAATTTCCTGACGCCCCGGCGGGTCGCTGCCGAAGAAAGGGCTGCCGAGACAAGAGCCGTCGAACTGCTCGAGCTCGTCACGATCGCTCACCTCGCGCACGAACCTGCGCGCGTGCTTTCAGGCGGCCAGCGCAAGCTGCTCGAGTTGGCCCGCGTGATGATGGCCGACCCGGCGATCATCCTGCTCGACGAGCCGGCGGCCGGGGTCAACGCAACCCTGCTCGAGATCATTATCGACCGCATCCGCGACATCAATGCGCGCGGCATCACCTTCCTGCTGATCGAGCACAATATCGACATGGTGACGCGGCTTTGCCACCGCGTGCTGGTCATGGCGAGCGGCCAGCTTCTGTGCGAAGGCACCCCGGAGGAGGTGGCGCGCGACCCACGCGTCATCGAGGCCTACCTCGGAGGCACGGCATGAGCCAAAGGGTACTCGATGTCCGCGATCTCGAAGCCGGCTATGAGCCCGGCGTGCCGATCGTGCGCGGCGCTTCGATCACCGTCGACCAGGGCGAGATCGTCGTCGTTCTCGGCCCCAACGGCGCCGGCAAGTCGAGCCTTATCAAGGCCATCGCCGGCCTTGTCCCGATCACCGGCGGCACGGTGCTGCTGGACGGCAAGGATATCACGGCGTCGCCCGCTCACATCATGGTCCGCCTTGGCCTTGCCTTCGTGCCACAGACAGAGAACATCTTCCCGCTGATGTCGGTCGAGGACAATCTCAGGGTCGCCTGCGGCATCCTGAGGCCGCGCGAGGTCCCAGCCCGCATCGAGGAAATGTATGCGGTCTTTCCCGATCTCGCCCGTCAGCGCAGAACGGCCGCGGGCAATCTGTCGGGTGGACAGCGGCAGATGCTGGCCGTCGCCCGGGCGTTGATCGTCCATCCCAAGGTGCTGGTGCTCGACGAGCCGTCGGCCGGCCTGTCGCCGAAATTCGTGGCGATGGTGTTCGAGATGCTGGCCGGCATCCGAAAGTCCGGCGTCACCATTCTGCTGGTCGAACAGAACGCCAAGGCAGCGCTTGCCATTGGAGACCGCGCCTATGTGCTGGTCGAGGGCAAGGAGCGGCACCAGGGCGTCGCCTCCGAGCTCTGGAACGACCCGGTCGTCGCTGAACTCTATCTTGGCCAGCGCCGCCTCGACCTTGGACAAGGAAGCGCGGCATGAACCTGCAATTCGTCGTCGACGGACTGCTGGCAGGGTCGATGATCGGCCTCGGCGCCATCGGCGTGACACTCACCTATTCGATCCTGCGCTTCTCGAACTTCGCCCATGGCGACTTCATGGCCTGGGGCGCCTATGCGACGCTCGCCGTGGTTGGCGCCATTGGCGCGATTTTCGGCAGGATCGCGCCGATCGCGCCCCTCTCCTTCGGTTGGCCGCTGATCGTCGCGCTCATCATCGGCATGGCGGCCACCGGCCTGCTGGCGCTGGCGCTCGACATGGTGCTGTTCGCGCGGCTGCGGGCCAAGGGCCAGGCGATCATCGTGGTGATGGCGAGCTTCGGCGCCTCGATGGCGCTGAGAAGCCTGCTCGAATTCATCTTCACCTCGCGTCCGACCTATTTCAGCCGGGCGATCCAGATCGCCATGCCGATAGGTTTCGGCATCCGCATCACCCCGGACCAGATCGCGCTGCTGCTGCTGACCGCTGTGCTGGTGCTCGGCGTGCATCTCCTGATGACGCGGACCCAGACCGGCCGCTCGATGCAGGCATTGAGCCAGAACGCGGCACTTGCCCGCATCGTCGGCATCGACGTCGCCAGGGTGGTGCGCGTCACCTGGATCATCGGCGGCGCGCTGGCCTGCGTCGCCGGCGTCATGATCGGCATTCTCATCCAGATCCGCCCGTTCATGGGGTTCGAGATGCTGCTGCCGATGTTCGCGGCCGCCATCCTCGGCGGCATCGGCAGCGCGCCCGGCGCCGTTCTCGGCGGCCTGATCATCGGCATGGCCGAAGCGGCTGCCGTGCAATTGATCGGCGCCGAATGGCGGGCAGCCGTCTCGTTCATCATCCTGATGGCGGTGCTGTTCGTGCGGCCCATCGGCCTTTTCGGAGTGAGGGAACGCTGATGGATCTGCTCGGCTACGGCGCCTTCTTCCTGACCACCGCGCTGATCTTTTCGCTCATCACGCTCGGGCTCAATCTGCAATGGGGGCTGACCGGGCTTTTCAATGTCGGGGTCGCCGGCTTCGTTGCCATCGGCGCCTACACCTCGGCGCTGCTGACCACGCCCGACGATGCCGCGCGCCTGGGCGGCTTCGACCTGCCGATCCTTATCGGCTGGCTTGGCGCCATGCTGTTGGGCGGCGTCGCCGCCGCCATCACCGGCATTGCCACGCTACGTCTGAGATCGGACTATCTGGCGATCACTACTTTCGGCGTCGCCGTCGTCGTGCAACTGGTAGCGCTCAATGCCCAGAAGCTGACCGGCGGGCCGTTCGGCATCGGCTTCATTCCGCGTCCGTTCGGCGGTCTTGCCGAAACGCCGTTGCTGTTCAACCTTTCGAACCTTGCGATCGTCTCGGTGGTGACGCTGATCGTCTATTTCGCGCTGGAGCATCTGTCGCGCAGCCCATGGGGGCGCGTGTTGAAGGCGCTTCGCGAGGATGAGCGGGCCGCGATATCCCTAGGTAAAAGCGCGCGGTTCTACCGCGTCCAGGCCTTTGCCGTCGGTGGCGCCATCATGGGGCTTGCCGGTGCGCTGCAGGCGCATTTCACCGGCTTCATCGCCCCGGACAATTATTTGCCGGCGCTGACTTTCCAGGTCTGGGTGATGCTGATCGTCGGTGGCTCGGGCAGCAACATCGGCGCCGTCATCGGCAGCATCCTGGTCTGGGCGATATGGGCCGGATCGGGAGCCTTGACCAGTATGTTGTTCTCGCCCGAACAGCAGGCCCGCGCCGCTTCGCTGCAGATCGTCGCCATCGGCGTGATGCTGTGCGTCATCCTTCTGGTCAGGCCGAACGGCCTGTTTGGCGACAGGCCGCGGCGTCCAAGGTTCGGCAAGCGTGCACGCGTGGCCCCGAGCGAGAGCGGCTCATGAACGCTGTGACCCGGCCGCACGGCGTTTCCCTTTGGCATGCCGTCAGCCGCAGTCGCCGCGACCGGCCCACCCTCGAAGGCGCACTCGATGTCGATCTGGCAATTGTCGGCGGCGGGTTTTCAGGCCTTTCCGCCGCGCTGCACAGTGCCGAGAAAGGCATCTCGGTTGCCGTCCTCGAGGCGGAAATCATCGCCTGGGGGGCAACCGGCAGGAATGCCGGCTTCGTCGTGCCGAATTTCGCGAAAAGAGACCCCGACGATATCATTGCCCAGCTCGGGCCCGAACGCGGCGAACGCCTTGTCGATTTCGCCGCCGGCAGCGCCGACCTCGTCTTCGACCTGATCAGGCGGCATGCCATCGAATGCGATGCCGTCCAGAGCGGCTGGATACAACCAGCCCATTCACCGGCCGCTTTGCAAAAGACCAGATCGCGCGCCGAACAATGGGCACCACGCGGAAGGCCGGCTGTTGCGCTGGATAGACAGGCGGTCGAAGAGCTGACCGGCGTTCGCGGTTATCTCGGCGGCTGGATCGACAGATCGGGTGGCGTCCTCAATCCGGTCGAATATGCGCGCGGATTGGCCGACGCGGCTGAAAAGGCCGGAGCGCGCATCTTCGAGCATACGCGTGTCGCGTCGATCGATCACATAGGCGATGGTTGGGCTTTGAAGACGGCCTCCGGTTCGGTACGCGCAGGAAAGGTGCTGGTCGCCACCAACGCCTATGGCGGAGCGCTGGATCGCGCGTTGCAGCGAACCTATTTCCCGCTGAAAATCTTCCAGATCGCGACAGCGCCGCTGCCGCGCGAAATACGAACTCGCCTGCTTCCTGGCGGGCAAGGCGTCGGCGACACAAGACGCAATCTCTTCACCTTCCGCTTCGACGGCGAAAACAGGCTGATCACCGGCGGCATGCATGTTTTTGGCCCCGGTGCCGACACGCGGGTGCCGCGGGCGATCTGGCGGCGGCTTGCCGGGCATCTCGATCTCCCGGACATGCCGCCGCTTGAATACAGCTGGTCGGGGATGGCTGCCGTCGAGCCCGACTTCCTGCCGCACCTCGTCGATCTCGGCCCCGGGCTGATCGCCGGCTTGGCGTGCAACGGACGCGGCATCGCCATGACCACTGCGATGGGCAAGGTGCTTGCGGATTGGGCTGATGGAACAAAACCTCAGGATTTGCCGCTGCCGTTTGCGCCGCCGTCGCCGATCCCGTTCCATAGCCTGATGCGTCATGCACCAAACATGGTGCTCCCCTGGAGCATGCTGCGCGACCGGCTGGATGGCTGATCGACGTGCGTCTCCGGCCGCCGTCCTGATACCCGAACTGCTAGACTCGCCCACATCATGTTGTTAACGACAGCGGATGAAGCAGAACTATCTTTATCTCATCATCGGCGCTTTGGCCGTCGCCGTTATTGCGTTGGGGATTTACGTTTATCGCGAGGAGACTAGGCCGAAAGGCGTGGAACTTCGCATCGACGATTCCGGCATTTCAGTTCAGGAAAAATAGACCGCGTAGTCCTGTTGCCCGACTTTGCACGGGAAGTCGGCTTGTACCGCCTCACCCCAACTCCAACGTCGTTATCGCAAAAATTCCGGACTGCATGAGCTGCGGCGCCTTTCCCTTGTACATCCGAGCCGTCTCGAAGCCCGGTTGAAGGCCTGCGGACGACAGCAAGTCTGCAAATTGCCGGCTGGTTTCGGGAACGTCGAGATGGACGTTTCCGGGACCGGACATGTGCGCGAGCGCGGCGAAGAGATGGCTTGCCGCGTCCAGGCTGTCGGCAAAGAGCGGGCCGATCTTGCAGCCGTCCCGGCATTGGCGCGCGACGCCGTATCCCGCAATGGCGCCGTGCTTGAGGATCGCAAGCGCCATATGCGGCGGGCGCAGCCAGTGTTCCAGGAAGGATCGCCTCGGGCCGGGAAAGAAGCGGCGGTCATAGTCCAGTATGTCCGGCACGAGTTCCGGCCCTATGGCGCGAATGTCGTTGCCGACGGCTGCCGGGACATTCGGTGACCCCATGAACCGGATCGTCCGGTAGGCCGGTGCAAAACCCATGCTGCGGTAGTTGGCCTGCTGTTCGACGACACCGTCGAGGCCGATCGTGCGCTTGCCGAGCCGCGCCGTGCCGGCATCCCAAACGACCTTGCCATGGCCTTGGCCACGCTTGTCCGGCCGGCAGATGTAGAGGCCGATGAAGCCGAAACCGTCGCCATAGGCGACGGCCGAAATGCCGGCCGCCATCTCGCCATCGATAAAGGCGCCGATGAAGCCCTGCGGGTCGGCTGCCTGAAACAGCGCGGCATCGTTAAGGCCGGGATTCCAGCCTTCCGCCGCCGCCCAATCGACAAGGGTTTGCACTTCTTCACGTGCGAGCGTTCGGATCGTTCGGGGCATTGCGATCACTCGGCGGCGCCAGGCGCGAAGGATTTCAACGCGCCATGATAGGACTTTGCCAACGGGCTTGCATAGGCGCCGCGCTTGGATGTCGTCAGGCCAAGGGCGATCAATGCCTCGGCCTGTTTCACGGCAGCGCCCACGCCGTCGATGACCGGAAGCCCGAATTCCCGCTGCAGCGCCGCCGCCAGATCGGCCATGCCGGCACAGCCGAGCACGATCGCCTCGGCGCGATCCTCGTCGATGGCGCGCGCAATCTCGTTGCGCAGCCTGAGCAGTGCGTCGGACGCCGGATCTTCGAGGGCAAGAACCGGGATGTCGGCGGCGCGCACACGCGCGCGCCCTGCCATGCCATAGCGCTGCACCAACCCTTCGACCGGCACGCGCGAACGTCCGGTGGTGGTGACGACGGTGAAGCGCTGGGCGATGAACGAGGCCGTGCTGAGCGATGCCTCGCAAATGCCGATGACCGGAATGTTGGCCATGGAGCGCGCGGCATCGAGGCCGGTGTCGTCGAAACAGGCAATGATCGCGGCTTGCGCGCCCGAGCGTTCGCCGGCGGCGATCTCGACCAGCAGGCCGGGCACGGCAAGTGCTTCATCGTAATAGCCTTCGATCGATACAGGTCCCATCGACGAGGTGACGGCAACGATCTTCGTCGATTGAGCAGCGACCGATCGGGCCGCCGCCGCGATAGTGCCGGTCATGCTGGCGGTGGTGTTTGGATTGACGACGAGGATCTGCACTGTCAGGCACGCTCGCGGCGGCGGCCGACATAGACGATTGCGCCGAGCGTCAGCAGGATCACCAGGAAGGAAAACACGGTCGTCACGGTGCCCAGCGCATAGAGCACCGGCGTCGTGACATTCGTCGTCATGCCGTAGATTTCGAGCGGCAACGTGTTGAACGTGCCCGAGGTCATCAGCGTGCGGGCGAACTCGTCATATGACAGAGTGAAGCCGAACAGGCCGACGCCGATCAGGCTGGGCGCGATCATCGGCAGCACGACATGGGCAAAGGTCTGCCACGACGATGCTCCGAGATCGCGCGCGGCTTCCTCATAGGCTGGCGAGAACCGGTTGAAGACAGCAAACATGATCAGCACGCCGAAAGGCAAGGTCCAGGTCAGATGGGCGCCGAAAGCGGAGGTGTACCAGGCGGGGCGGAAGCCGATCTGCTGGAAGACGACGCCGATGCCGAGACTGATGATGATCGACGGCACGACCAAGCTGGCGACGGCCAGATAGAACAGTGCGGTTGCGCCGCGAAATTTCTGCCGGAAGGCCAGGCCGGCGAGCAGCGACACGGCGACAGTGACGACCATCACCATCAGGCCAAGGACGAGCGAGCGTTTGAAGCTGCCGCCGAAGTCGCCGACCGCCTGGCGCTCGAACAAATTGGCGAACCAGTGCAGCGACACGCCGTTCAGCGGAAATGTCAGACCGCCGTTCTCGCCCTGGAAAGAGAGGATCAGGATCGCCGAAAGCGGGCCGTAGAGGAACAACACGAAAAGACCGAAGAACGCCGCCAACACATAGAATTCGAGGGTGCGATTGTCCTGGCTCATCGCCTCACAGCTCCTTGCGGATGTCGACGATGCGCAGGATGCCCGCGACCATCAGCAGCACCAGCACCAAGAGCACGACGGCGTTGGCGGCGGCTGCCGGATATTGCAGCAGCGACATCTGGTTCTTCATCATCAGCGCGACGGAGGCGCTCTGCCCGCCGGACATCACCTGCACCGTCGAGAAGTCGGCCATCACCAGGGTGACGACGAAAATGGTGCCGATCGCCATGCCGGGCTTGGCGAGCGGAATGACGACGTTCCACAGAACCTGCCAGCCGGAAGCGCCGGCGTCGCGCGCGGCTTCTATCAACGACTTGTCGATGCGCATCAGCGTGTTGAAGATCGGCGTCACCATGAACAGCGTATAGAGATGCACCATGGCCAGCACCACGGCGAATTCGGAATAGAGCAGCCATTCGATCGGCTTCGGGATCAGCCCCATTTGCACCAGCGTCGAGTTGACTAGGCCATTGCGGCCAAGCACCGGAATCCACGAGATCATGCGGATGATGTTGGAGGTCAGGAACGGCACCGTGCAGACAAGGAACAGCACCATCTGCATGGCCGTGGTCCTGATATGGAAGGCAAGGAAATAGGCGACCCAGAAACCGATGAACAGCGTCAGCGCCCAGACGATGGCGGCGTATTTCAGCGTATTTAGGTAGGTTTTCCAGGTGACCCAGGAGCCGAGCGTGTCGGAATAATTGGTGGTCAGGAAATCCGGATACATCGCCGCGAAATCGTAATCCCAGAATGAGACCACGGCGATCATCAGAATTGGCAGCAGGAGGAACGCGCCGAGGATCAGCGCCAGCGGTGCCGCCTGAAGATAGGGTGCGACTCCGACAAAGGAGCGCCTACGTCTGGCAGGCTTTGTGGCAATGGTTGCGGGCTGATCGAGTGCCACTGTCATCTGGAACAGCCTCGGTGGTATTTTGCCGGGCTGTGATCCTTCGCGCCCCCCTCTGTCCTGCCGGACATCTCCCCCACAAGGGGGGAGATTGGCTTGCATGCCGACCCCCGCCAATCATCGCCGTATGACGAAGAGCGCTGAAGAGAGCCACAGCCGATCTCCCCCCTTGTGGGGGAGATGTCCGGCAGGACAGAGGGGGGCGCGAAGGAATGCAACATCTCAGTTATCGCCTGCCTTGCATCAAGCAGCGATGAACTCGTTCCAGCGCTTCACCATGTAGCGGTCCTCGTCCATGACCGAGTTCCAGCAGGCGACCTTGCCCATGCGCTCTTCGAAAGAGCCGCCGTCACGCACGGCGCCAGCCTTTTCCATGACCTTGCCGTCCGGCGACAGGATATCGCCCTTTGCCGGCTTGCCTTCGATCCAGTAGCCCCACTCGTCCTCGGACATGAACTTCTTGGCCGACACCATGTTGGCCGAGTAATAGCCCTGGCGGTTGAGATAGCCGCCAACCCAGCCGGACGTGTACCAGTTGATGTATTCATAGGCGGCATCGAGTTCGGCGCCGGAGAGATGGGCTGCCAGGCCAAGCCCGCCACCCCAGGACCGGTAGCCTTCCTTGAGCGGCTGGAACCGGCACGCGATGCCCTTGGAGCGGACCGCGGCCACGGCCGGCGACCACATCGACTGGATCACCACTTCGCCTGAAGCCATCAGGTTGACGCTCTCGTCGAAGGATTTCCAGAAGGCGCGAAACTGGCCGGCTTGCTTGGCCTTGATCAGGAAGTCGATCGTCTTGTCGATCTCCTCCTTGGTCATGTTGCCCTTGTCGGCATATTTGATATTGCCGGTGGCTTCCATGATCATCGCCGCATCCATGATGCCGATCGATGGGATGTTGAGGATGGCGGTCTTGCCCTTGAAGGCCGGATCCATGATGTCGGCCCAGGTGGTGATGTCACGACCGACGAGGTCGGGGCGGATACCGAGTGTATCGGCATTGTAGATCGTCGGCACCATGGTGAACCAGTTGGTCGGCGCCTTGGCGAAGACCTTGCTTTCCTGCGCCTCGACGTAACCGACCGTATGCGGCGCGGTGCCCTGGGCGATAACGCTGTCCGGCGTCAGCTTGCCGGTTTTGAACAGCGGCACCAGCTCGTCGTAATATTTCAGCTTGGTGACATCCATCGGCTGCAGGACGCCTGTCGGGAACACCTTCTTGCAGATCCAGTATTCGATGTCGGCGATGTCGTAGCTGTCGGGCTGCGTCACGGCGCGCTGCGCGGCGGCGTCGGAATCGGTTGCTGTCATCTCCAGCGTGATGCCGAGGTCGGCCTTGCACTTGTCGGCGATGGCATTGAGGTTGGATACGCCGGTGCCGAACTGGCGCAGCGTGATGTTCGATTGCGCCCAGATGGTCGGAAAGCCTGATATGGCGCCGGAACCGGCGGCGAAACCGACGGCGGCGGCACCTGTCTTGAGCAGCGAACGTCGCGATATTCCAGTCTTCTTGTCGGTGGTGTTGGTCATGTTCAGTTCCCCTGTTTTGGTTGGTTATGCTGGGTTTCAGGAATCGAGACGGCCAAGGACGATCGCGTCCTCGGCGTCCCAGGCGATCGGCACTGCGTCGCCGACGGCAACAGGCCTGGCGAAGAAGCTGGTGTCGTCGACGATCACCGTGAACTCCTCGATGCCGGCGCCATTGACCGAGAGCTTCACGGTCGAACCGCGGTACTCGACGTTTGCAATAATGCCGGTGAAGCCGAGCCCGGCTGCCGGCGGCTCGCCGATGCGCACGTGGTCGGTGCGAATGGCGATGTCGATGGGTTCCCCAGTCTCCCTGCCCTGCCCGCTGGCGACGAGCGTGACGCCGCCGGGCACATCGAAAACGACCATGCCGTCGCGACTGCCGGCGACGCGCCCGGAGATGACATTGTGGTCGCCCATGAAACGAGCGACGAAGGCCGTGGCCGGCCGCTCGAACACCGTGCGAGGGTGCGCCGCCTGCTCGATACGGCCGTCGTTCATCACCACGATCAGGTCGGCCAGCGCCATCGCCTCTTCCTGGCTGTGGGTGACGTGGACGAAAGTGATGCCGAGCGACGTCTGCAGCTTCTTCAGTTCGGCTCGCATGCGGATCTTCAGGAAAGGATCGAGCGCCGAAAGCGGTTCGTCGAGCAACAGCGCCTCGGGATCGGTGATCAATGCGCGCGCAAGAGCAACGCGCTGCTGCTGCCCGCCGGAAAGCTGCGCCGGGCGGCGGCTGGCATAGGCCTCCATCTGCATCAGCTTCAGCATGTCGAGTGCCTTGGCGCGGCGCTCCTCCTTGCCGACGCCTTTCATCTTCAGGCTGAAGGCGACATTGTCGATCAGGTCGAGATGCGGAAACAGTGCGTAGGACTGGAACATCATGGCAGTGCCGCGCCTGGCCGGCGGCAGGTCGGTGACCACTGTGTTGCCGAGACGCACGTCGCCACTCGATATGCTCTCGTGCCCGGCGATCATGCGCAGCGTCGAGGTCTTGCCACAGCCGGACGGACCGAGCAGGCAGCAATAGGTTCCCGCAGGGATTTTCAGGCTGATGCCTTCGACGGCAGTCGTCGCGCCATAGACTTTCGAAACGGACACAATGTCGATTTCGGCGGCTTTGGACATCCAGCTTCCCCTTTGGTCGGATTAGCCAAAGCATCATGCGTGCCAGTTGCGCGCCGCCGCACCAACCGACTGAATCCTCGAAGAAATCAGGGCCGCCTCTATATAGCTGCCGATACGTCACCCTTGTGCAATGCACAAATTATAGGCGATTGCCGCCGATCTTCGCAAAGATTGTATGCAATCTTTTTCATCTCTGTATTCACTTTGTCTCTCGTCCAAGCGATGCGATTCAGGGTAGAAGAACGCAGGACCACTGCCATGAACATTGCCGACCAGACCTTCCCTGCTATCGAGGCCGCCAACGAGGATCGCGCGCAGGCGATCCGCGACCAGTTGCGCGACGCGATCGTCGATCGCCGGCTGGCGCCGGGAACAAAGCTTTCCGAAGGCGAAGTCGGCACGCTGTTCGATGTCAGCCGCACCGTGGCGCGTGCGGCACTGCAGATGCTTTCCTTCGAGGGATTGGTGCGCACCGAGCGCAATCGCGGCGCCTTCGTCGCCAATCCGTCGCCGGAGGAAGCGCGGCAGGTTTTTGCTTCGCGCCGGCTCATCGAACCAGGCATCGCGATTGCCGCCGCCGGACGGATGACGCCGGCGCATGTCGCCGCGTTCAAGGCCCAGCTCGACGAAGAAGGCCGTTTCATCGCCGAACGCGGACCCAACGCAAGGCGATCGGAGATCAAGGCGTCGGGGGATTTTCACCTGCTTCTGGCGTCGGTCGCGGGAAACGTCATCCTGCAGCGCTTCATGGAGGAATTGGTCGCTCGTTCATCGCTGGTGATCGCACTCTATGGCCGCTCGGGTATCTCGAGCTGCGGCCACAACGAACACACGCAGATCCTCGAGGCGCTGGAAAATGGCAATGCCGAACGCGCCAGCGCGCTGATGCTGCACCACATCGACCATATCGAGGCCGACCTCGATCTGCGCGTCAGGAGCGGCCCGGCACTCAGGCAGGCGCTCGAGCTCTGAGATCGCGTCAACGCACGATCCTCACACACATCGGCGTGCCAATTTCGATGGATCGGCCGGTGTCGGTCAGCCGGCCGGTTGCGGCATCACGGGCGAAAATCGAGATGCGGTCGGCATTCTGGTTGGCCGAGAACAGATGGCCGCCCGAGGGCGTCAGTGCCAGATTGCGCGGCGTGGCGCCGCCGCAAGGCGTATAGCCCACAAGGGCAAGCCTGCCGGTTTGCTGGTCGATCGAAAACACCACTATGCTGTCATGGCCGCGGTTGGAGCCGTAGAGAAAGCGGCCGTCAGGCGAGATCTGGATGTCGGCGCAGTGATTGCCGTCGCGCGCCTCGGGCGGCACGGCCGGCTTGCTGTCGATCACCGTAAGCTTGCCTGATCCTTCGTCCAGCGCCAGCGAGACAACCGTCGAATCCAGCTCGTTCATGACGAACACGAAGCGACCGCCCGGATGCAGTGCGAGATGGCGCGGACCCGCGCCTGGCGCAAGCGCCGACTCGGCGAGCTTCGTCAGGCTGCCGTCTGAGCCGATGCGATAGGACACCAGCCGGTCGATGCCGAGGTCAGCGACGATCGCCATGCCGCCGGCAACCGTCTCGGTTACGCTATGGGCATGCGGCCGCTCCTGGCGGGCAGGATCTGGTCCGGTCCCGCTATGGGCAACGCTCGACAACGGCGCTGTCAGGCCGCCACTCTCACCCAACCCATAGACCACGACCGAGCGATCGGGGCCGCCCTCGCCCATGCCGTAATTGGCGACCAGCAGCTTCGTCCGGTCGCGCGTGATGGTGTTGTGCGCCGTGATGCTGCCCAGCGTCGGCTGCTTGTTGATGTAGGACAGCGTGGCGGTCTGCCTGTCGAAACGGTAGGCCGAGACCACCCCTTCGCGCCAGGTGAACACTTCTGAGTTGGCATAGATGTGGGAGCCGTCCGGCGTCACCGACAGGAAGGTGGGATTGTCGATGTCTCCCGTCTCGGCCAGTTTCTTCGTCTGCAGCGTCCCTTCGTCGAAACTGTAGACACCCAGCCCGATGCCGCGCGCGCCCTGAAAATACGGGGCGTCGCGATTGAGGCTGCCGACGAAAACCAGACAGGCATTCTGCATCACTTCCTCCCTTGTTCCGCCGGCATTGCCCCCGACGGAGCAGGCAAAATTTCGCCTGTTCACGCTTGCAACACAACCCCATATGTGAAAATACTATTCACAAAAGAAGATTGACGGGAGGATCGATCATGCATTTCGCTGGTCTGCGGCGCGCCCTGATGGACGATTCCCGCTCCCAGAGGAAGTCGTCGTGAGCGGTTTCGCGCCAACCGTGGGCGTGGCATCGACACACCCCGCCAACATGCCTAGGGATCACGCCGACCTTCCCGTCTGGAACGCCGAGAACTGGTTCTACGAAGACTGGCCGGTCGGCCAGAAGATCCGCTCGCTGCGCCGGACCATTGCCGAGGGCGACAGCCATCTCTTCAACACGCTGGTGCTCGACATCCATCCATACGTGCAGGACCAGATGTTCGCCGAGACGCAAGGCATTTTCGGCAAGCGGCTGGTGGCAGGGGCCTTCGTGTTCTCGGCCGGGCTCGGTCTCGTCGCCACCAATTGCATCAACGCCTTTTCGTATGGCTACGACAAATTGCGCTTCATCAAGCCGGTGTTCATAGGCGACACGATCTATTCGATCCGCTCCAACCTCGACAAGAAGCCAAAATACAAGGAAATGGGGCTGATCCGCGCCAGCTATGAAGTCTTCAAGGGTGAAGGCGAGCTCGTGCTTTATTGCGAGCACCTGCAGACGGTGAAGTACCGCAATCCGGCCGATTTCGCCGGCAAGACGGAGAAATAGGCAATGGCTGCCATTGCCGAACTGCCGCTGACCGGGCTCGTCGTTGTCGATATGAGCCAGTTCTTGTCCGGGCCTTACTGCTCGCTGCGACTGCTCGACCTCGGCGCTCGCGTCATCAAGATCGAACGGCCGGACGGCGGCGATCTGTCGCGCCGGCTCTATCTCAGCGACACCGAGATCGGCGGCGATTCCACCATTTTCCATGCGATCAACCGCGCCAAGGAAAGCCTTGCCATCGACTTGAAGGACGAGGCCGACCTTGCGGCGCTGCGCGGCCTGCTGGCCAAGGCCGACGTGCTGATCCAGAATTTCAGGCCCGGCGTCATCGAACGCCTGGGCTTCGATTACGAGGCGGTGCGCAAGATCAATCCGCGCCTGGTCTATGCCTCGATCAGCGGCTATGGCGAGGAAGGCCCGTGGGTCAAGCGGCCCGGGCAGGATCTGCTGGCGCAGGCCCGCTCCGGCGTGATGTGGCTGAACGGCGACGAGGACCAAGGGCCGGTGCCCTTCGGCCTGGCGATCGCCGACATGCTGGCGGGTTCCGCCGCCGCGCAAGGCATCCTCGCCGCACTGGTGCGGCGCGGCGTGACCGGCAAGGGCAGCCATGTCGAGACCAGCCTGCTCGAAGCGCTGGTCGACTTCCAGTTCGAGGTGCTGACCACGCATCTCAATGACGGGCGCCGGCTGCCGCGGCGGTCGAGCTTCCGCAGCGCGCACGCCTATCTCTCGGCGCCCTACGGCGTCTATCCGGCCAAGGGCGGCTATCTGGCGATCGCCATGACGCCGATCTCGAAACTCGCCGATCTCCTCGGGCTCGAGGAGCTTGCGCCCTATCGTGACCAGCCGTCGACCTGGTTCACCGCCCGCGACGAGATCAAGGCGATCATCGGGCAAAAGATCGCAACGAAGACGGTCGACGAATGGCTTGCCATTCTCGAGCCTGCCGACATCTGGTGCGCCAAGGTTTTGGCCTGGCCGGAAATGATGGCCAGCGAAGGCTTCCAGGTCCTCGACATGCTGCAGACGGTGACGCGCGAGGATGACGTTTCGATCCTCACCACGCGCTCGCCGCTCAGGGTCGACGGCATCCGCGCCAAGGTCGAGCGGGCCGCGCCGCGCATCGGCGAGCACAGCGCGAAGATCCGCAAGGAGTTCGGGCTGTGAGCGACGTCACGCTCAAAGGCATGACCTGGAGCCATCCGCGTGGCTATGACCCGATGGTCGCCTGTTCGGCGCTGTGGACGGAACGGACCGGCGTCACTATCGAATGGGACAAGCGCTCGCTGCAGGATTTCGAATCCTTCCCGGTCGAGGAACTGGCCCGTGCCTACGACCTGATCGTCGTCGACCATCCGCATGTCGGCCAGATCACCGCCGAGAATTGCCTGACGCCGCTCGATGTCGCCGGCCGGGAAGCCGAACGCGCGGCACTTGCGGCGGGCAGTGTCGGCCGGTCCTATCCGAGCTACAACTGGCAAGGCCGGCAGTGGGCGTTTCCGATCGACGCGGCCAGCCAGGTGCAGGCATGGCGGCCCGACATGCTTTCGGCTGCGCCGGCGAGCTGGGCCGATGCCCTCGATCTGGCCCGGCAAGGCCACGTGCTGTTGCCGCTCAGGCCGCCGCATTCGCTGATGGTGTTCTACACGCTTGCCGGCAATCTCGGCCGGCCCGCCGGTGAAGGCCCTGGCGACCATGTGGATCCGGCAACGGGCAAGCAGGTCTTTGAGATGATGCGCGAGATCGCAGCCCTCGTCGACCCGGCCTGTCTTGGCATGGATCCGATCGCGGTTCTGAAGCAAATGGCCGGATCCGGCTCGCGGATCGCCTGCGCGCCGCTGATCTATGGCTATGTCTCCTATGCCATCGCCGGGTTTCGACCCAACCGCCTGGCTTTCGCGGATATCCCGGCCGCTGGCAATGCCGGCCCCAAAGGCTCGGCGCTCGGCGGGACCGGCATCGCCGTGTCGGCCTTCTCGAAGGCCGGACAGGAAGCAATCGACTTCGCCTACTGGATCGCCAGCGGTGACGTGCAGCGCGGCCCTTACGCCTCGGCCGGCGGCCAGCCCGGCCATGCGGCAGCCTGGGCGGATGCCGCCGTCAACGCCGCCGCCGGCAATTTCTACAAGGACACGCGGGCCACGCTCGAAGGTGCCTGGGTGAGGCCGCGGCACGACGGCTACATGGCGTTCCAGCAGGCGGCGTCCGATCGCATCAATCTCGGCCTGAGCGAAAGGCACAATGCCGCTCGCGTCGTTGCCGATCTCAATCGCCTGTTTCGGGAGAGCCTTTCGACGCAGGTGTCCGGCATTGCCGGCGGAGGAGCCTGAAAACAAGCGAACGGAGGAGAACATGAACAGCCTGATCCGCGGCCTTATGGCCGCAACCGCACTTGTATCGGTCACGACCATAGCCTGCGCTCAAGACGTTTCGGGCGTGATTGCTGGATTGCCGACCGAACTGAAGGCGCAATATGACGGCGCGCCGCAAAAGGTGCTGCCGTCGGCCTGGGATAATTTCACGCCGCCGCCAAAGCCATGGAAATGGTGCCACTCCGAGTCCTACCAGGGCAATCCGTGGCGCGTCACCGTGACCAAGGAGTTGAAGCGGCTGGTCGACGGCCTGATCGCCGACGGCACCGTGGCGAGCTTCGAGGTGTCGGATTCCAACAACGACGCCAGTCAGCAGATCAACCAGATCCGCGCCTTCATCGACAAGAAATGCTCGATCATCACCTCGATCCCCGGCTCGGCGACGGCGCTGGACGATGCCATCGATGCCGCAGCCAAAGCCGGCATCCCCTTCATCACGGCAGCTGGGTCGGTGACCAGCGCGAATGCGATCAATGTCGATTCCAACTATGCGCGCTGGGGCTACGACATGATGACGGCGATCGGCAAAGCAATGCCGGACGGCGGCAGCGTGCTTCTGGTCGAAGGCATTGCCGGTCACCCGATCGTCGTGCAGGAGCGCCAGGGCGGCGACAAGGCGCTGGCTGAGAATCCGAAGCTGACGGTCTCGCGCAGCGTCAACGGCAATTGGACGGCCAACGTCACCAAGACGGCGGTGCTGCAGGCAATCGCCACCAATCCGGCGCCGATCGATGCAGTGTGGACGACGGGCAGCGAAAGCCGCGTCGTCGCCGAGGCCTTTGCCGAGGCCGGCCGCCCTGCCCCGCTGATCACCGGCTCGATCACCGGCAATGCGCTCGGCTACTGGAAGGCCAATCCCGACAAATACCGCTTCGAAGGCCATGCGGTTCTGCCGCACTGGACGGCCGAGACGCTGTTTCGTGTCGGGGCGCGCATGCTGGATGGGCAGAAGCCCAAGCTCAACACGCTGCTGATCCCGATTCCGCCGGTGCACAATGCCGACCTCGGCGCCTGGTACAAGGACTGCATGACGCCGGACGCCGTCTCGATCTTCCCGGTCCCGCCGAAGGATCCGATGCCGGAGGAATGGCTCGATGCCTACTTCGCCAATCCGGCACCGACCAAGGGCTGGGATTATTCGAAGGTGCCGGACGCCTGCGCCAAGTAGGACACGAAGGCCGGCTCCGCACGGGCGGTGCCGGCTTTCTCCATCAGGATTGCTCATGCTGGAAGTCCAGGCCATCTCGAAACGCTACGGCGAAACGATTGCGCTGGCCAATGCCTCCATCGCATTCCGCGCCGGCACGATCCACACCATCCTGGGCGAGAACGGTTCGGGCAAGAGCACCCTGGTCAAGCTGCTGTCGGGGATCGTGCAGCAGGACAGCGGCGCGATCCTGCTCGACGGAGCGCCCTTTACCGGCCTCTCGCCGGCGGCGTTCCAGACCGCCGGGTTGGCCACCGTGTTCCAGGAAGTGCTGATCGCGCCTGACCGTTCGGTGACGGACAACATCCTGCTCGGCCTCGACGGCCTGCTGACGCGCACCGTGCCGCGTGCCGAGCGGCGGCAACACGCGCAAGCGGTGCTGAAGCGCTTCGCGGTGACCGAGATCCCGCTCGACCAGTTGGCCGGGCAATTGCCGCTTGCGGTTCAGCAATTGGTAGTGCTCGCCCGCGCCGTGGTGCGCAGCCCGCGCATTCTCATCCTCGACGAGGTTACAGCGGCGCTCGACTTTGCCGATCGCGAGGCGGTCTTTGCCATGATGCGCAAGCTTGCCTCCGAAGGCTGCCTGATCCTGTTCATCACCCATCGCATGGACGAGGTGATGTCGCTTTCGGACCGGATTTCCGTGCTGCGCGGCGGCAGCGTGGTGACGACTGAGGAACGCGGCACGTCCACCGCATCCGAACTTCTCAGAGCGATGGCGCCACGCACGGCGGCGGAGCTGGCGCATGGCTGATCGCGCCAGGCTTTCGGTGCGTGGCCTGGTGATCGCGCCGGGCGCAAGCCCCATGACGCAAACCATTGCGCCGGGCGAGATCGTCGGCCTTGCCGGCCTCGACGGCCATGGTCAGGAGCGCTTCCTGAAAGTACTGGCCGGGCTGGAACAGCCGGCCGGCGGTGACGTGACCATCGACACATCAAACGGTGCCCGCGCAATTACCAGCTTCCACAAGGCGGTCGCCAGCGGCATCGCCTATCTGCCGCGCGACCGGCGGGCCACCGGCATCTTTCCGACCCAATCGGTACTCGACAATTTTGCCGTCTCGACGCTGTCGCGCGACATGCGTTTCGGTCTGCTCAGCTTCGCCGCGCGGCGGCAGCGCTATGAACGCTATCGGGACAGACTGTCGATCATCGCGCCACGGCCGGACGCCCCCATCACCACGCTTTCCGGCGGCAATCAGCAGAAGGTGCTGCTGGCCCGCGCATTGGCGCTGGAACCGGCGATCCTGCTCCTCAATGATCCGACGCGCGGTGTCGACGTGGCGACGCGCCATGTCCTCTACGATGTGTTTCGTCGACTGGCGGCGGACGGCATGGCTCTGGTCATCCTGTCGAGCGAGATCGAGGAGATCCTCCTGCTTTGCCATCGCGTGCTGGTGTTCCGCGAACAGCAGGTGGCGGCTGAAATCACCGGAGACGCGATGAAAAGCGATACGGTGATCGCCGCCATGTTCGGACGCGCCACATGAGCGGCTTGCGGCGCATGGCGGCGAGATGGCGCGGCGCGGGCTTTGCGGCAGTGCTGTTGGTGATCCTGATCGCGGTCAATCTGCTGCTCAATCCGGCGCGCCTTCATCCTGCCGCCTGGGGCACGCTGATCGGGCTCGCCGCACCGCTGATCGGCGCAGCGCTCGCCTCGGCTCCCGTGATCCTCGCCGGGCGCGGCGGCATCGATATTTCCGTCGGGCCATTGATGGGCTTCGTCAATGCGATGGTGATCCAGCTGCTGTTTCTCAAGCTCGGCATATCTTCGCCGCTGGTCATCGTGCCGGCGGCGCTTCTGATCGGCGCGATCGTTGGCGCCGCCAACGGCTTTCTGGCGACCATCGTCCGCATCCAGCCGATCGTTGCGACGCTCGGCACCTATCTGATCCTCACCGGCATGACGCTGACCATCCTGCCGGCGCCGATCGGCCCGGCGCCGGGCTGGCTGAAGGCAATGGCCGGACCCTGGTCGGCGCTGCCGCTGGCGTTGATCTTCCTGTTCTGGTGGCTGGTGCGGCAGACGCCCTATTACGACCAGTTGATGGCGGTGGGCAGCGACGACCGCGCCGCCTACACGGCCGGCGTTCAGGTCACCAAAGTGCGTTTCATCGCCTATGTCATGACCGGCATACTCGCCGCCTGCGCGGGCCTGATGCTGACCGCGCTGATCGGTTCGGCCGACCCCAATATCGGGCCGACCTACACGCTGATCGCGATTGCCGCGGTGGCGCTCGGCGGCGTCAGCCTCGCCGGCGGGCGCTGCGGTCTCGCCGGGGCCGCCATCGGCGCTGTCGACATCTTCCTGTTGCAGAGCGTGCTGACCGCCTTCAACGTCTCCACCTATGTGCTGCAGATCGCCTATGGCGCGATCCTAGTTGTGGCCGTCATCATGACGGCGTTGCAGGAACGGCTCTCGGGAGGGAAAGGCTGAGACGCATGCGCCAGACCTGGTTCCAATCCGCCAATGCCCGTGTCGCCGGTGCCTTTGCGGTCGCTGTCGCCTTGCATATCCTTGGCACCTTGCTCATCCCGGGCTACTCCCAGCCGTTCGCCATCCGGGCGCTGCTGGTGATCGCCTCGCTGCTGGCGGTGGCATCGATCGGCCAGACCCTCGTCGTAATCCTCGGCGGTATCGATCTGTCGATCCCCTTCATCATCGGCTTTGCCAATGTCGTTGCCGCACAGCTCTACGGCGTCGGCTGGAATTTTGCTCTTGTCTGCGCAGTCGTCGTCGCGCTCGCCATACTGATCGGGGCGCTGAACGGCCTGATCTCGCGTGGGCTCGATATCCACCCGCTGATCGTCACGCTCGGCACTGGCATGATCGTGCAAGGTGCCGTCCTGTTGTGGACCGGTGGCTTTCCATCCGGATCGGCGCCTGCCGCGGTTTCCGCCTTCGTTTCGATCGGCGGTTCGGTCGGACCGCTGCCGGTGCCGGGGCTGGTGCCATGCGTCGCGGTGCTGACCTTGCTGGTGGCGCTGGTGCTGGCGCGCACGCCATACGGCCGCCGTCTCTACGCTCTAGGCAGCAATCCAGGTGCTGCGCCGCTGGCGCTGATCGATCCGGTCCGCATGTGGACGGTCACCTATGCCGCGAGTGCCTTCTTCGCCGCCGCGGCCGGCGTGCTGCTGCTCGGCTTCACCGGCTCTGCCTATGGCGATGTCGGCCAGCCCTATCTGTTCCAGACGATCGCGGCCGTGGTGGTCGGCGGCGCCGCCCTTGTCGGCGGCCGCGGCAGCTATTTCGGCACCATTGCCGGCGTGCTGGTGCTGACGGAGATCAACACACTGCTGATCGGCCTCGGCTTCCGGCCCTCGACCGTGCAGGCGGCACTTGGCCTGGTTATCGTGCTCCTGGTTTCGCTCTACGGTCGCGAGCGGCACGTGTCGGCGACGATCTGAGGCCACCTATTCGTTTTAGCCGCATTTGTGCGACGCCCGATTCCACTTGGCTGCAAAATGCTCTACAAACTCCACAGCCGCTTGGCGTTGCCGGACAGCAGTTGCTGCCGTTCATCGGTGCTGGTGCCGGCAAGCAGCGCATGCGTTGCCGCAATCCAGGTCGCAAGCCCGCCGCCGAGCGTGCAGACCGGCCAGTCGCTGCCCCAGACGACGCGATCCCAGCCGAAGCATTCGATGGTGTGCTCGACATAGGAACGAAGCGTTTCGACAGTCCAGGATCCGGCATCCGCATAGGCGACCACACCGGAAATTTTGCCGACGACGTTCGGGCGCCGCGCGATCCCCGCCATGTGCTCGCGCCAGGGGTGCTCGGCACCACCCTTGATGTCGGGCACGCCACAATGGTCGAGCACGAACTGCACATCCGGCGCGAGGTCGGCGAGTGCAATCGCCTTGGGGATCTGGTGCGGCAGAACGACAAGTTCGAAGGTCAGGCCGGTGCCGGCAAGCCGCTTGATGTTTTCACGAAACAGCGCGCCCTCCGAAAGCTCGTCCGGCATGACGTGCAGCACGCGGCGAAAGCCTTTGACGAAAGGATCGGCGCGCTGGCGCTCGAGATAGGCGGCAAAGCCTGGCTCTTCCGGACGGCAGGAGGCAATCGCTCCCCTCAGCAGAGTGCCCTTTTGCTGCGACAGCGCTTTGACATGGCCGGTTTCGGCCTCGATGTCGGCTGGATCGACATCGACTTCCATGTGCAACGCGCCCTCGATGCCAGCCCGGCGCGCCTGGAGTGCATATTCGTCGTAGGAGAAATCGCGGTTGAGCGTCGGCACGCCGAAGAGCCAGGGGTAGCGCAACGCGGACTGGTCGATCAGGTGCAGATGGGTGTCGAAGATCATGGTGGCGCGCTCCTCCTTGGCGACTTCGAGATCATCTCACGGAGAAATTCTTCATTCAAATAAGAATTCATCTTGATTGCTTGACGGTCGATCCCGCCAGTTGCGACAGCTTTTCGGTCGCTGCCAGCAGCAGCTCAATCGTCCTCGTAATGTCGGGCGCCTTGGGTGCGTTGACCAGGGTTATGTAGGGGATCGACAGCGCGGCGATCGCCTTGCCGTCCGAGCCGAGAACCGGTGTCGACAGGTTGAAGACACCGGCGGTCTGCATCGATGCCATCATCTCGTAGCCGCGTTCCCGGATCTGGTCGAGGCGGGCAAAGAACTCCGGCGATTGCGGTGGCTTGTCGGTGCTGCGCAGATGTTCTGAAATCATCATCTGCCGCTCTTCCGGCGGGCGGAACGCCAGCAACACATGGCCGGAGCCGGTGTCGAACAGGCTGATATGCGAGCCGACGCGGATGGAGATGCCCCAGTAATCCGGCGCTTCCTGCTGTGCAATCACCACGGCGGAGCCGCGATCGAAAACGACAAGCTGGTTTGCCTGCTGCGAGGTTTCGGCTAGCTCACGCATCAGCGGCGTCGCATAGGAAACCAGCCGCCGCACCGGCGCGTGCAACTGCGCCAAGCCAAACAGCTTGAGTGTCAGCGAATAACGGTCGCCGTCAGGCCGCGTGACGTAGCCACGCCGCACCAGCCGGTCCAGCATGCGGTAGAACTCGTTCGGGCTGCGGTCGAGCTTCTTGGCGATTTCCGCCTGCGTCAGGCCGCCATCGACGCCGGCCAGCAGCTCGAGAATGTCGAGCCCCTTGTCCAACGCCGGGGCTCGATAGCGGTCGTCTTCGTCGTCCTCTGCCATTGGGCTTCTCCAGTGAATTTCACCTTTCATATACGCATAACGGCATTGCTTCCGGAAGAACTTTCGGCTTGACGATCCTATAAATGTTTTGTTTGTATATGAATGAAGCTGCCGATCAGCCCTCGCTATGGATCGACGCAGACTCTTGGGAGGATACCAATGACGAAACTGTTTTGCGGCCTGTCGGCCGGCGTAACGCTGCTCGCACTGGGTGCGAGTGCCCTTGCTGCCGACCTGCCCGGCAAATTCGACGGCGTCACCATCGACGCCAAGCTGATCGGCGGCCAGCAATATGAAGGGCTGTACGCACGCATCGGCGAATGGGAAAAACTGACCGGCGCCAAGGTCAACGTGATCTCGAAGAAAAACCACTTCGAGCTCGACAAGGAAATCAAGTCGGACATCGCCTCCGGCAGCATCAACTGGTGCGTTGGGTCGAACCACTCGTCCTTCGCGCCGCAATATCCTGATATCTACACCGATCTCAACAAGCTGCTGCCGAAGGAGGAGATCGACGCCTTCGTGCCGTCGACGATCAAGGCCTCGACGCTCGACGACAAGCTGGTGATGCTGCCGCGCGCGCAGTTCGACGTCTCGGCGCTCTACTACCAGAAGAGCCTCTACCAGGACGAAGCCAAGAAGGCCGCCTACAAGGCCAAGTACGGCAAGGAACTGACACCGCCCGACACCTGGGACGAGGTCGCCCAGCAGGCGGAATTCTTCGCCAGCCCGCCCGATTTCTACGGTACCCAGTTCGCCGGCAAGGAAGAGGCGATCAACGGCCGCTTTTACGAGATGCTCATCGCCGACGGCGGCGAATACCTCGACAAGGATGGCAAGCCGGCCTTCAACTCGGAAGCCGGCGTGCACGCGCTCGACTGGTTCGTCAATCTCTATAAGGCCAAGGCGGTGCCGGCCGGCACCACCAACTATCTGTGGGACGATCTCGGCCAGGGCTTTGCCTCGGGCACCGTCGCCATCAACCTCGACTGGCCGGGCTGGGCAGGCTTCTTCAACGATCCGAAGTCGTCGAAGGTCGCCGGCAATGTCGGCGTGAAGGTGGCGCCGAAGGGATCGGCCGGCATTCGCACCGGCTGGTCGGGGCACCACGGATTTTCGGTCACCGAGAACTGCGCCAGCAAGGAGGCTGCGGCGTCGCTGGTCTGGTTCCTGACCAATGAGGACAGCCAGAAGCTCGAGGCGGCAAGCGGCCCACTGCCGACCCGCACGGCGGTGTGGGACTGGGATATCCAGCAGGCGGCCAGCGATCCTTACAAGAAGGAAGTGCTGGCGGCTTTCCAGGAGGAGGCAAAGCACGCTTTTGCCGTGCCGCAGACACCTGAATGGATCGAAATCTCCAACGCCGTCTATCCCGAATTGCAGGCCGCCATCCTCGGCGACAAGACCTCCAAGCAGGCGCTGGACGACGCTGCCGCCAAGGCCACCCAGATCCTCGAGGACGCCGGCAAGCTTTGACCATTTTCCCAAGGGGGCGCCGCGCTCATCGAAGAGCGGCGCCCCCGAACTTTTTTCGGACCATGCGCAATACGCTTTGTCTTGATCCCGGCTGGCCGATGGCGGCCTTCGGTGTCCGGGCACCAACCAGAACCGGATCGCCATGAAAGGCTGGAGACCTTCGCCGCCATTGCTGCTCCTGCTGCCGGCGGTGATCGTGCTGGCGGCGGTGGTGGTGGTGCCGTTGCTGTTATCGCTCTACTCCAGCTTCACACCGTTCCGGCTGACCAGGCCGGAGACGTTCTGGGTCTTCATCGGCGCGCGCAACTACGTCGCCATCCTGACCAGCCGCGCTTTCTGGGTCGCCTTTGCCCGCACCGTGGTGCTGCTGACGGTGGCGCTCAACCTGGAAATGCTGATCGGGCTCGGGCTGGCACTGCTGGTGGAGAAGGCATCGCGCGGCCAGCGGATCCTGCGCACCATCATGATGTTTCCGATGATGTTTTCGCCGATCCTCGTCGGCTTCCAGTTCAAATTCATGTTCAACGACAATATCGGCCTGGTGAACAATGCCCTGCAGGGGCTCGGCCTTACCGACCGCGCCATCCCGTGGCTGATCGACGGCAATCTCGCCTTCATCGCCATCCTGACCGCCGAGATCTGGTCGTCGACCTCGGTGTTCGCGATCCTGATCCTGGCCGGGCTGCTGGCGATGCCGCGCGAACCGGTCGAGGCAGCCCGCGTCGACGGCTGCACGCCGTGGCAGACATTCCGCTATGTCACCTGGCCGTTCGTCATGCCGTTTGCCTTCATCGCCATGACCATCCGCTCACTCGACGTCGCGCGCGCCTATGACATCGTAAAGATCATGACCGACGGCGGCCCCGCCGGCCGCACCGAACTGGTCTGGACGCTGGTCGCCCGCACCGCCTACAGCGACGCCAGGATGGGAATGGCCAATGCCATGGCCTATTTCTCTATCCTGCTGTCGATCCTGTTCACCGTCTATTTCTACCGCAAGCTCGCCGCAGCGCGCACGCAGATCGCGGCGGAGTGGTGAGGATGGACCAGAACAGCCTGCATCGCGTCGGCAACAAAGCGCTCGGAATCGTTCACGGCATCGGACTGTTCCTGGCCATGCTGGTCATCTGCCTGCCCGGCATCTGGATCGTGCTGTCGTCACTGCGGCCGACCGTCGAAATCATGGCCAAGCCGCCGGTGTGGATCCCGCAGCAACTCTCGCTCGACGCCTACATCGCCATGTTCAGCGGCGTCGGCCAGGGCGGCATTCCGGTGCTCGACTACTTCCGCAATTCGCTGATCATCTCGGTGACCTCGACGGTGATCGCCATCGTCATCGGCATGGCCGGCGGCTACGCCTTTGCGCGCTACCGCTTTCGCGCCAAGTCGGCGATGTTCCTCGGCCTGATGCTGACGCGCACGGTGCCCGGCATCGCGCTGTCGCTGCCGCTGTTCTTCGTCTTTGCGCGGCTCGGCATCATCGACACGCATTTCGGGCTGATCCTGGTCTATGTCGCGCTCAACGTGCCGTTCACCGTCTGGCTGATCGACGGCTTTTTCCGCCAGGTGCCGAAAGATCTCGCCGAAGCCGCGCAGATCGACGGCTGCACGCGCTGGCAGGCCTTCTGGCAGGTCGAGTTTCCACTCGCCGGGCCCGGCATCGCCTCGGCCGGCATCTTTGCCTTCCTCACCTCCTGGAACGAGTTTGCGCTCGCTTCGCAGCTGACGCGCTCGATCAATTCCAAGACGCTGCCGGTCGGCCTGCTCGACTACACGGCCGAGTTCACCATCGACTGGCGCGGCATGTGCGCGCTCGCCGTGGTCATGATCATACCGGCGCTCACGCTTACCTTCATCGTCCAGAAACACCTCGTCGGCGGCCTCACTTCGGGCGCGGTGAAAGGCTGACATGGCAACAGTATCGCTCAAGAAACTCACCAAGAGCTACGGCCCGGTGGCGGTCGTGCACGGCATCGACCTCGAGGTCGCCGACCGCGAGTTCATCGCGCTGGTCGGGCCGTCCGGCTGCGGCAAGTCGACAACCCTGCGCATGATCGCCGGCCTCGAGGCGATCAGCGACGGCGTCATCGAGATCGGCGGCCGCATGGTCAACGATCTGCCGCCGCGCTCGCGCAACATCTCGATGGTGTTCCAATCTTACGCGCTCTACCCGCATATGACCGTGCGCGAAAACCTCGGCTTCTCGCTCAAGATAGCGGGCGCCGCGAAAGAAGAAATGGACCGTCGCGTCGCCGAAGCGTCCGGCATTCTCGGCCTCGACCAATTGCTCGACCGCCGGCCGTCGCAGCTGTCCGGCGGACAGCGCCAGCGCGTCGCCATGGGCCGCGCAATCGTGCGCGATCCCGACGTCTTCCTGTTCGACGAGCCGCTTTCCAATCTCGACGCCAAGCTTCGGACGCAGATGCGCACCGAGATCAAGAAGCTGCACGCCAAGGTCAACTCGACAGTGATCTACGTCACCCATGACCAGGTCGAAGCGATGACATTGGCGGACCGTATCGTCATCATGCGTGACGGTTTCATCGAGCAGGTCGGCACACCCGACGAGGTCTTCCGCCGGCCGCAGACACGCTTCGTCGCGGGCTTCATCGGCTCGCCGCCGATGAATCTGCACGAGGCGGTTGTCGACGACGGACAGTTGCTGTTCGCCAGCGGCGAGAGGCTGCCTTTGCCCAGCCAGTTCAAGGCCAATATCGAGGCCGGCGACAAAGTCGTGTTCGGCCTCAGGCCCGACGACATCTATCCGACCGGGCATGGCATCAGCTCCGGCGAAGAGGTCGACGTCCACCAGGTGGAGTTGCCGGTGACCGTCACCGAGCCGCTCGGCAACGAGACGCTGGTGTTCGCCGAATTCAACGGCAGCGACTGGGTATCGCGGATGCTCAATCCAAAGCCGCTGAAAGCCGGCGACCGGGTCAAGATGAGCCTGGACCTGTCGCAGGCCCATCTGTTTTCCGCCGAAACGGGCAAGACATTGCGAGGTTAAAATCATGGCAAAGATCGAGAAAATCGAACTGCGGATGGTCGACCTGGTGCCGAAGGTCAAGCGCACCGATGCCATCCAGAGTTTTGTCAGCCAGGAAACACCGATCGTCACCATCACCGACGCCGACGGCGCGGTCGGCACCGGCTACAGCTATACGATCGGCACGGGCGGCTCCTCGGTGATGCGGCTGCTGGCCGACCACCTTGCGCCGCGGCTGATCGGCCGCGACGCCGACATGATCGAGGCGATCTGGCACGAGCTGGAGTTCGCCACCCATGCCACGACGATCGGCGCGATCACGGCAATCGCGCTGGCGGCCATCGACACTGCCCTTTGGGACCTGCGGGCCAAGAAACAGAGGCTGCCGCTGTGGAAGCTGGCCGGCGGCGCCAAGGACCGCTGCCCGCTCTACACGACCGAAGGCGGTTGGCTGCATATCGAAACCGAGGCGCTGGTCGCGGATGCGCTGGCCGCCAAGGGCAAGGGGTTTCGCGGCTCGAAGGTCAAGATCGGCAAGCCGCACGGCTCCGAGGATCTTGTCCGGCTGACGGCGGTGCGCCGGGCGGTTGGAGACTCCTACGAAATCATGACCGACTGCAACCAGGGCTTTTCGGTCGACGAGGCGATCCGCCGGGCCGAGCGGCTGCGTGAGCTCGACCTGGCCTGGATCGAGGAACCTTTGCCGGCCGACGACATTGACGGCCATGTGCGGCTGTCGAGTGCGACGTCGACGCCGGTCGCCATCGGCGAGTCGCTCTATTCGATCCGGCATTTCCGCGAATATATGCAAAAGGGCGCGTGTTCGATCGTGCAGGTCGATGTCGGTCGCATCGGCGGCATCACGCCGTGGCTGAAGGTGGCGCATGCAGCCGAGGCGTTCGACATACCGGTCTGCCCGCATTTCCTGATGGAACTGCATGTCAGCCTGACATGCGCCGTTCAGAACGGCAGATATGTCGAGTATATTCCCCAGCTCGACGAGCTGACCGGCAAGAAAATGCGAATCGAGGACGGGCACGCGCTGGCGCCGGACGAGCCCGGCATCGGCATCGACTGGGATTGGGATGCGATCAAGGCGAAGAGCATCGCGGAATTCACCATGGCGATAGAAAAATAGGAGGCGGACATGCAGCGAATGGGAATGGTGCTCGGCCTCAAGCCGGAGAAAGTCGCCGAGTATGTGCGGCTTCACGCTGCCGTCTGGCCGGACGTCCTCAAGATGATTTCCGCCTGCAACATCAAGAATTATTCGATCTATCTGAGGGAGCCGGAGCACCTTTTGTTCAGCACCTTCGAGTACCACGGCACCGACTATGCCGCCGACATGGCGAAGATGGCTGCCGATCCCACAACGCAGGAATGGTGGGCGCTCTGCATGCCATGCCAGGAGCCGCTGCCGACCCGCAAGGAGGGCGAGTGGTGGGCGTCGATGGACGAAGTCTTCCATTATGACTGATGACATTTTCGATCCTGCCTCGCTCTCCCAGGCCTGGGCACAGCCGTCAAAGCCCAGGCCGATCGTGATTTTCGGCGCCGGCTCGATCGTCGGCGATGCGCATTTCCCGGCCTATGGGAAAGCCGGTTTCCCGGTTGCCGGGCTTTTCGACCCCGACCTGGCCAAGGCAGAAAAACTGGCGCAGAAATGGGGCGTCACCGCTTACCGGTCGGTCGAGGAAGCTGCGTCAATCAAGGACGCCGTCTTCGATCTGGCGACGCCGCCGGCCTATCATGCCGGGGTGCTCAGGGCGCTGCCCAATGGTGCGGTGGCGCTGATCCAGAAGCCGATGGGCAGCAATCTCATCGAGGCGACCGAGATCCTCGAAATCTGCCGCGCCAAAGACCTGAAGGCGGCGGTGAATTTCCAGCTTCGCTTCGCGCCGATGATGCTGGCGCTCAGGGATGCGATCGCCAAGGGCTGGCTCGGCGACGTGGTCGATTTCGACGCATGGCTGGCGCTGGCGACACCCTGGCAGCTCTGGGAATTCCTGTTGCAGGCGCCGCGCGTCGAGATCACCATGCATTCCATCCATTATCTCGACCTGATCCGGCAATTGCTCGGCGACCCCAAGGGGGTTCACGCCAAGACACTCGGCCACCCCGGCCATAAGGTTGCGCAAACGCGCACCAGCGCGATCCTCGACTATGGCGACACCGTGCGCTGTGCACTGTCGATCAACCACGATCACAAATTCGGTCGAAAACACCAGGCCTGCGAATTCCGCATCTGCGGCACCGAGGGCGCCGCTTACCTCAAATTAGGCGTCAACCTCGACTATCCGCGCGGCGAGCCGGACATTCTCGAAATCTACCCCAAAGGCGGCACGGACTGGATTGCGGTTCCACTCGTCGGCGCATGGTTTCCGGACGCCTTTGCCGGCCGCATGGCCAATGTCCAGCGCTACGCGTCGGGCGAGGACGCCGAGCTTGTCAGTTCCGTCGAGGACGGCTGGAACACCATGGCGCTGGTCGAAGCCGCCTACCGATCGAGCGCGGCGCCGGCAACACCGATAGCGGCGAGGCCCTGACATGGAGCAGACTGTCTATTTCGAGGACTACCGGATCGGCTCGTCGCGCATGACCAGCGGGCGCACCATCACCGAGACCGACTTCGTCGTCCATGCCGGCCATACCGGCGATTTCTTTCCCCACCACATGGACGCCGAGTTCATGAAGACGACGCCGTTCGGGCAGCGCATCGCCCACGGCACGCTGGTGTTTTCGGTCGGCGTCGGGCTGACGGCCAGCGTCGTCAACCCGGTTGCCTTCTCCTATGGCTACGACCGGCTGCGCTTCATCAAGCCGGTGTTCATCGGCGATACGATCAGGACCCGCACCACCATCTCGGCTAAGGAAGACGACCCGAAGCGACCCGATTCAGGCCGGGTCGTCGAGCGCTGCGAGGTGATCAACCAGCATGGCGACGTGGTGCTGGTCGCCGATCACATCTACATCGTCGAGCGTCGCGACAAGCCGAGTTGAGGCTCGACGGATGGCGCTGAAAACCTAAAGACAAAAAAACCGCCTTGCGGCGGGTTCTCGGTCCAAATCAGCACCATACGCAAATTAATAGCATAGCTGCCGGCACAAAGCAAGAACAAAATGTGGCAAACCGGATAAATCGCGACAGGTTGCGCTGCCCCTTATCGCCTTGCGAACCCCGACTTGCAGGACTTGGGTTCCTCGCCCCCGCGGAGCGGGGTGAGGTGGCCCGGCGAAGCCGGGACGGAGAGGGGGACGACATTCGCGAAGCCAGAACCTGTGAGGAACGGGCGCGAGTATTAGAGGAAGTCCATCAGGAGCCCTGAACATTTCCAGCCGCTGCGAAGACCCCTCTCCGTCCCGGCTTCGCCGGGCCACCTCTCCCCACTTCGTGGGGCGAGGAACCCAAGTTCCGCGGAGCAGGCGGATAGAGGTGGTGCCGACATCGGGAATTGGTCATATCCGGTTGACCGGATATACCGGCTTGCCGCCGCGCAGGACCGATGCGACATCGGCAAACACCTTGTTGCGAACCTCCGCGTAAGACTGGGTCGAGTAGTGCGCCGCGTGTGGACTGACCAGGACGGTGTCCAGCGCCAGCAGCGGATTGTCGGGCGAAGGCGGCTCCCGCTCGAACGTGTCGATGCCGGCGCCTGCCAGATGGCCGCGCCGGATCGCGTCCGCCAAGGCGACCTCGTCGACGAGGCCGCCGCGGGCCACGTTGATGAGTATCGCCCCTTCCTTCATCCGCGACAGGGCTTGCGCCGACATGATGTTTCTGGTCTCCGGTGTCGCGGGAACGTGCAGCGAGACGATGTCGGCCCTGGCCAGCAGCTCGTCGAAGCCGACCGGTTCGGCACCACCGGCCGCGATGCGCTCGGCCGGCATATGCGGGTCGTAGGCGATGATGTGGTAGCCGAAGACCCGCGCCCGCTCGGCAGTCAGCCGCCCGATCTGGCCGAAGCCGATCAGGCCGAGGATCTGCCTGTCGGGCCGCGTGATGCCGGCGCCGTCGGTCATTGCAGCCCAGCGGCCGGCGCGCACCGCGCTGTCGAACTGTTTCAGCCTGCGCGTCAAGGCCAGGATCAGGGCCATGGCGTGGGTGCTGACTTCAACCAGATTGGCGTCCGGCACGTAGGTTACCTGAACACCGGCACGGCTGGCGGCCTCGACGTCGATCGAATCAAGCCCTACGCCGAACCGCCCGATGACCTTGAGCCTCTTCAGTTCCGCCAAAACGCGAGCCGTGATCGGCTCCCGCAATACCATCAATGCGTCGGCGTCGCGGCAGTGTTCGATCAGGGCATCTTCCGTGAGCAGCGTCTTTTCGACAAATTCGACGTTCAAGCCGTCGAGGTAGCGCAGCTGCTCCTCCTCGACTGACAGCACACCGTCGGTCTTGATGATCTTCATGGCAAACTCTTGCTATGAGGCGCTGCGCGCCGAGGCGACGCCGGCGGCAAGGCCGGCCCCGAGAAACATCGTGTCGCTGGCCAGCATGTAGAAGCTGATGCCGTGCCGCGACCATTTGCCGACATCATCCGCCGAAGGGCGAAAGATGCCGACGGCCTTGCGGGCCGTGCGCGCCGCGGCCGCGATCCTGATAATCGCGGCATTGAGCTTGTCCTGGCCGGCCGGCCCCATGGCGTCGATCGAGACCGACAGGTCGCCGGGGCCAATGAAGACCACGTCGACGCCGTCGACCTGGACGATGTCGTCGATGTTGGCGAGCCCTTCGGCCGTCTCGACCTGGATGGCGACCGTCAGGACCTCGTTGGCCGATTTGAGGTAGTCCGGAATCCTGTAGCCATAACCGGCGGCGCGGCCTGGGCCGACACCGCGGGCGCCGACCGGCGGGTACCGGCAGGCCATGACCGCCATGCGCGCTTGCTCGGCCGTGGAGACGCGGGGTACCAGGACACCCGACGCGCCGGCGTCGAGCGCGGCCGCCATCCACTCCGGCGTGTGGCCGGGAACGCGCACCATCGCGGGAATCCTGTGGACATCGGCGGCGCGGATCAGATCCTCGAGCCGTTCGCGGCCGATCTGCGAATGCTCCCAGTCGATGCACAGGAAATCGACCCCGCTGGCGGCGGCCACTTCGACCGCCACAGGGTGCGGGATGGCACAGAAGGTACCGATGAGGCGATCGAGAGAGATACATTTCTTGCGAAAGTCGTACATGAAATCTCCAGAAATTTTCGGCGTCGGCAAAAACCTGTTTGCCTATGTGGCCCTTGACGAAGGATGCACGGCTTCCGTCGACATCGGAAAATGCCGGCTGCCGCCTGAAAACGGCGGGAAGGTCTTGTAGTCGGCGCGCATCTGCAGCCGCGCCGGCGATTGCAGCGCGTGCGTCAATGCCGCGGGACTGTCGAACATGACGCGATTGCGCTGCATATGGTCGATCCGCGGCCAGGGCAGCGAACCGCACCAATCCAGTCGCGACAGAACCTCGATGTGGCGAATGCCGGGGAAGCCCCGC
Source organism: Mesorhizobium sp. M0800 (assembly GCF_040320095.1). NCBI lineage: Bacteria > Pseudomonadati > Pseudomonadota > Alphaproteobacteria > Hyphomicrobiales > Phyllobacteriaceae > Mesorhizobium > Mesorhizobium sp. M0800. The sequence continues at coordinate 164,977 of NZ_JAMYOZ010000006.1, read as the reverse complement.
ATCAATTGCGGATGATGCGTCACATAGTGGTAGAGCCAGGCATTCATGTCTTCGGCCGGCCCGGGATAGTGGACAAGATAGCTGCAGGGGAGCCCGGACGTCTTGACGCCAGCGTCGTCGACGGGAAACGGACGCACGCACATTGCCTGCTGCGTCGGCCTCGAACCGGCGATGCTCGACAGCATACCCGGTGCGGCAAGCGCCTGCAGATGGCCGGACGGCGCCAGCGCCGCCTCCATGTCCGCCAGTTCGTCGAAATAGAGCTGGAAGCCAAAGACCGGCGGTGGACCATCGTTGTTGAACATGTCCGTCGCCACTTCGGGCAGATAGATGTTTGCAAGCGCAAGGCCCGGCGTTGAAGCAATCACACGCCGCACGGCGTCAACATCTTCGCCGGCGATGGCCAAATTTGCCTCGCGGTCATCATGGAAGAAAGCAAGATAGGCAAAGCGCATGTGGACACCTGCTGGATCGAGTTCGACTAGATCAAATTCGGAAGAAAGAGAGCGATCTGCGGAAAGAGGACAATCAGCAGGATCAGCAGAAGCGTCAGCGCGATGTAAGGCGCCGCAGCCATGGCAACCGTCTTGAGCGATGTGCCTTTCGGCGCAACGCCGATCATGATGAACAGCAGCAGACCAAACGGCGGCGTGGTGAAGCCGACCTCGTAGGCGAGCAGCAGGATCAGCCCGAACCATACCGGCTCGTAGCCGAATTGCTGGGCGATCGGCAGGAAGATCGGCAGCGTGATCAGCATCATCGAGACCTGATCCATGAACATGCCGAGCAGCAGGATGACGAGCACCATCATGAGCAGCATGGGATACGGTCCAAGATCGTAGCCGACGATGAACTGGATAAAGCCGTTGGAGGCGCCGGAGAAGGCGAATATCTGCGAGAACGTCGTCGAAGCCGAGATGATCAGGAAGGTCATGCCGGTGACCTTCATCGCATCGTCCAGCGACTTCCAGACAACCGACCAGCTGAACCGTCGGTAGACAAACAACAAGGCGAAGACGGCGGCACAGCCGAGTCCGGCCGATTCCGTCGGCGTCGCTATCCCAAGGATGATCGTGCCGACCACCATGAATACGATGACGCTCATCGGAATGATGTTGACGGCAACCGCCCTCACCTTCTCGGCCGCACGAACGGCGGGCACCGGATAGTGCGGAGCGGCGTCCGGATCGATCTTCGTCTGGGCGAAGATCAGCGCCGCGTACATGACAACGAGCAGCAGTCCGGGCAGAGCCCCCGCTATGAGCAGCGCGCCGACGTCGATCTGGGCAAGCGAGCCGAGCAAGACGGCCAGCGAGGATGGCGGGATGATGACGGCAAGGCTTCCGGCGCCAAGCACCGGGCCGTAGGCCATATGCGGCTTGTAGCCTCGCTTCAGCATCTCGGGCACCATCAGCGAGCCCATCATGCCGGTATTGGCAAGGCTGGAACCTGACAGCGCGGAAAAGATCGTGCCGGCGGCGAGGACGACATAGGCAAGGCGTCCGCGCAGATTGCCGATGCACAGGTCGAGCGCGTAGATGACTTTCTCGCCGAGGCCGGAGCGGAAGAACAGGCTGCCCATGACGAGGAACATCGGCAGCGGGGCAAGCGCATAGGTCGAGACAGCGTCGGAGAAGTTGGCGACCATCTGCGTCACGCCGATCGAACCGCCGAAGAACAGGTACAGCCCGATCACATTGGTGACGAAGAATGCGAAGGCGACCGGCAGCCCAAGGCCCATCAAGACAAGGATGGTGCCAACGAGCACGGCGAATGGAAACAGCCAGGCCACTCCTCAGAGCCCTTCCATTTCCAGCGGATCGAGCGTGTACAGCGTGTCACGGCCGAGCAGATATCTGAGCCATTCCAGCGCCGAGAGATAGAAGGCGAGCATGATGGGCAGAAAGACCAGCCATTTCGGCATATCGAAACTGCGCGTTTCGTATTCGCCGCCCGCCACAGCACTTGTCAGCGAAGACAGAGCGACGCTGCCGAGGTAGAGGCTGACGGCAATGCAGGCGAGATAGACCAGCTTTTCAAGCACCGCCCGTGCCCGCACCGGCAGCGCCTGGCGCAGGAACTCGACGAAGACATGGCCCTTGCTGTGGACCAGCCAGGGCATCGGCAGAAATGCCGCATAGAGCAGACCGTATTCCGTCGCCGATACTGCCCAGGCAAGCGGCCTCAGGCCCAGATTGCGGACGCATACATCAGCAACCACAGCGACAATGATGAGGCCAAGCACCACTTTTGCCGCCGCCGCCAACGCAAGGCTCAGCTTCCCGATCGCTGCAAACAATCCGTCCATTTCCGACGACCCTCATGTCCACCTTGATGAAGGGCGCACCAGCGCCCTCCGCTCGGGCTACTGGAAGAATTTCTTCAACTGATCGATGTTGGTGGGATCGCGTTTGGTCATTCTCGCCCAGCTCGCCTGCGTGGCAGCCGCCAGGAATTTGTCGCGGCCGGCGCCGGTCAAGCTGATCACCTTCTGCCCGCCGCCGATCATTGCCTGTGCCTGCTTTTCGGACTCGGCGAGATTGGCGTCATAGCTCACGCGCTCGTATTCGACGGCCGTGTCGGCAAGCAGCTTCTGCGCCTCGGGCGACAGCGTGTCCCATTTGGCCTTGTTGATCGAGATCAGCACGTCGGTTTTGAAGAACTGCGGGTCGACACGGTATTTGGTGAATTTGTCCCAGCCGAAGGACGCATAGCCAAATACGGTATAGGCGTTGGCATTGACGACGCCGCGCTCGAGCGAAGTATAGACGTCTCCCGGCGCTTGCACGATGACCGTCGCGCCCAGGGATTCGAGGAAATCGCGATAGAGCGGCGAGGAACGTATCTTCAGGCCGCCCCAGTCGATGCTGCCTTCGCTATTGAGCTTGGGTTCGTCGACGGTGAAGACGTTGAAGCCCGAGCCCGCGTCGACATGCGCCAGCAGATGGGCATTGGCCTTCTTCTCGAAAATCCCGCTGATGAAGTCCCAGCCGCCATTGTCGCGAACCTCCCAGGGCGTCTTCGTCGATGCGGAGAAAACCTCGCCTTCGGGCACGAGTTCGAGGAACTGCCCTGCCGGTGTGCCGATCACGTCGATCAGGCCGCTCCTGAGCGCCGCGCCCTGCTGGATCGGCGGAATGACCTCCGGCCCGCCACGGACGTTGATCTGGACCACGCCCTTGCCCTTTTCGTTCACTTCCTGAACGAACTTCAGGAAGCTCTGGGCGTAGCCGTTCTGCGTCGGTGTAAAATGCACGGCGTTGAGGACGACCTCTTCGGCCGCGGCGATACCCGCCACACCCGACATGAGTGCAGCCAGAACAAGGGATTTCCAAATGCGCATTGCCATACTCCCTTTGATAGTTCGTCCATGAACCGGCCCATGATCGGGCCGATCTGAAATTGCGATCGCTGCGCCGCCACGCGAACGGCGGTTAGTTGACATCATCTCCTACTGTCAGGAACCGCCCATGCGCGTAGAAGACCGGCGATCGGTCAGCGCGATCCAGCGCAACGCCCGAGACGATGCCGATGACGATCATGTGCGACGCCCGCACAATAATTTCGGCCACCCGGCATTCGAACATTGCACGCGCGCCGACAAGCAAGGGCGCGCCGGTTTCGCCACGCACCCATGATCCGGACGAGAACCGCGCGGCGCCCTTGGCTTTGGTCATGCCGCCAAAGGCACGTGCGACATTCTCCTGGTCGCCGGCGGGAAGATTGACCGAAAACGGCAATCCTTCGCGAATGGCCGAGGCAAAGGTGCTGCCGCGGTTGACGCAGGCCAGCAGCGACGGCGGCTCGGCGCTGAACGAACAGAGGGCCGTCGCCGTGATGCCGCAAAAACCGATCTCGTCATGTTCCGACGCGAGGATGGCGACCGAGCCCGCCACGGCCCGCATCGCCTGCTTGAAGGCGCGCGGATTGATGGCGTCGTGCCCATGCACCCACGGGGTCGGAATGGCGGCCGCCGGCATCAATTTACTCGAAGCCCGGCCTGGCGCATCAGCGGCAGCACGCGGTCGCAGAAGAAGGGCAATTCGTAGGTGTAGTTGACGAATGTAAGGGCGGCGCCGGAATAGCCCTGGTCCATGATCTCAGTGAGATCGTCGACGATCTTTTCCGGCGTGCCGATGAGCGGGAACGTTCCGGCACCGCCGGCGAACCTTTGTCGATATTCGGTGAAAGCCTTCGCATCGTGCGAGTTCGCGAATTCCTTCTTCTTGCGCATGTGCTCGTCGACCGCACCCTCGTCCGCGCATTCCAGCGCGTAGTGCCGGTAGTAGTCCTCGGCTTCCTGCTGGGTCTCCCGGCAGACGACGTGACAGACCGTATAGACGCCGACTTCGCGCCCGACTTCGGCCGCGCGGTTGGTAATGTCGACCACATGCGCACGGCCGTCGGCGATTTCGGAAAAAGTCGAAAACAGATAGTCACAGTGGCGCGCTGCGTAGTTGCGCCCCGGCGCGCCGAAGGCGGCGTTCATGGTCACCGGTCGCGGCGCCTGCAGGCTTGGCGGCCGGCTGACGACACCCTTCAGATCATAGAACTCGCCGCTGAAGTCGAACGGCTCCCTCGATTGATAGGCACGCACGATGATGTTGATCCATTCCTCGGCCTGATCGTAGGTCCGCTCGCCGACCGTCTGCCCGAACATGGCGAACTCGTCGGGGTTCCAGCCGCAGACAATGTTCAAGCCGGCCCGCCCGTTGGAGATGTGGTCGACCGTCGCCAGCGCTTTTGCAGCCTGCAGCGGATGTACCAGCGGCACATGCACCGTCATGAACAGGCCGATGTTCTCGGTGGCGACAGCAAGGCCCGCCGCCCAGGTGAAAGTCTCGAACGACCATTCCCGCACATGCGTCAATCCGCCGAAGCCGCGCCAGCGGGCGATCGGCAGCAGAAACTCGAGGCCGGCGCGATCGGCGATGCAGGCGGAGTTGAGGTTGTCTTCCCAGCGGGCACGCCAGCGCTCGGGAACGGTGGTCATTGCCAGGCCGCCATCGGCATTCATCGAAAAGACGCCGAGCTTGAACCTGTTCGGCCCTTTCAGCGGGTGCTGCTTCCTGATCATGCTTTCCCCCGCCGCGACATGCCCTCACCTTCACCGTTGGAGTTTTGAAACGGTGGGCTAAGCTTCATGAAACGCTCCTCGGCGTTCTGAATGAAGTGGGTCATGCGGTCGTAAGCGGCGACGGCGTCGCGCTTGACGAATGCCTCATAGATTGCGCGCATGCCGGCAACGATAACGGCCTGCGTCGGCTGGTGCGACAGCGTCCTTAAGCGGACGACGAGCACGTGGTCGGCGAACCTTGCAATGGTTTGTGAAAGGCGCTCGTTCTCGACGGCGCCGAGCCAACAATTTCTGAATGCCGAATTGGCCTGGAAAAAGCGGTCGGCATCGCCGGCGGCGGCCGCAGCCTCGGCCTCCCGAAGCGCGGCTGCCAGCGTCTTGAGGCCAGCGGCGTCAAGTGTCCGTGCGGCGTGCGCGGCGGCCCGCGGCTCAAGCAGGCGGCGGACCTCGAAGATGTCGGCGACATCCGTCGCGGTAAGCGTGGGCAAGGTGAAGCCGCGTGTGGTGCCGACGAGATAGCCCTCATGCACCAACTGCATCAAGGCGTCGCGAACAGGCATTCTGGAAATACCGAGCTGGGCGGCAATATCGACGTCGACGAGCTTCTGGCCAGGCGCCAATTCGCCATGCTGTATCGTCAGCCGGATTTGTTGATAGACCTGGGCACGCAGATTGCCATCGCCAACCCGTTTGAGCTCTATCGTTTCCGTCATCCACGCCTTCCCATGCGAAGATTTCGTATATCGTTTGAGGCTGTGTTCTCGCAGTCGTGCCGTTTGAAATGCAGCCACGTGTCGGCAGAAATCGACCTATCAGCCATGTTCCCGGCTCAAGTGGAGCATAGGCTGGATCACCTGGCAAGATGTTTTAAGTTTATAATGTATACTGTTTGAGTTCGCTGTCCGGAGGGCAATGGACCGCGCCGCGCCGCGCGACGGCAGGGACAGCTAACGATCCGCGCGGTTCGGTAAAAAACGTACAGACGTTTTTCCGTGACACATCGAAGTTGACGGATTTAACTAAAATTACTTGCGATCTGCGCGCGCCGGCACGCCCACCCCGATCCCCTCGCCGGTACGCATTACTGGATCGCCCGCCGTATCGAAAGGTGCGGCGGGCTTTTCGTTTCGTTTAGCGGGGAGGCGCTTATGCGAGACTTGCCCAGGAATATCGACGCCGACGTTGTGATCGAAATCAGCAAGCTGCTCGACGACCGGGCGAAGTCCGTGCCAGTGCCGGTGCACAAGCTGGCGGCGATGATCCGGCTGGGCGTCGAGACCCGTCTGACCGATCACTCCATCGAGGAGCTGATCGTGGAAATGGCCGCGACGCGGGGGCTTCCGATGTTGTTCGATTTGCCGGTGGCAAATGTCGACAATGTCGTGCCGTTCGCCTCGGCGCGGCGTCCCCGCTGACACTTCGCTCGAACCCCACCGATCGTCGCGTCGCCGCCCGATTTCACTTGCCCTGATGCGCGGGCCGAGTGTCGCCTTTCTTTTCGGGGTCGTGGGTATGGTGGCTGTCGCGTTCACCGCCGCCGCCGGAGACCTTGCTGTGGCTGCGACGGTCGGAGTCGGCCGGCGGCTTTTCGATGCTCAGCGGCTTCTTGGCGTTTTCGTGCGCGGCGCCGGGACCGCCCTGGCGGATGCTGGCAGGAGTCTTCTTCGACGTGGACATGACCTAGCGATCCTGAACGTTGCCTTGATGGGTGGTGTTGACCTTCGTATTGCCTTGCTGGCCCTGCTTGTCGGGATCCGGAACGGCAGATTGCGGCGCCTGGTCGGCTGCTACCGATTTTTTGTCACCGGCGCCCTTTGGGCTCAGATTCTTCGGCGGCACAGGCGGAGGTTTTGTGCTCATGGCGTTTCTCCTTCCGCCACCCAAACAAGCGGCTCGGGAGAAAGGTTCCCAAGGGTCCGACACTAACGGTGATTGCCGCAACGAGCCGGGTCCACAGGCCGTGGCTTGAGGCCGGCGGGATCCAGGATTATTTCTTGATGATGTTTCCGTTGTTCAGATCGAAGGCCTGGGCACCGAACGCCTGCCTGAAGAAATCCTCCTGCAGATCGCCCCATTCGCCGAGATAGGCGCCGCAATTGCTGCAATGGATCGGCGTCGAATCCTTCGGATTGTCGGGAATCTCCATCAGGATCGTCCCGCACGCCTTGCAATCGAGCTTGTCATCCAAACGGCGGCCCATTGGCACATGATCGCGCGTTTTCAGCCGTGCGCCAATTGTTGTTTTCGTACGAAGCTGCGAACGGTACGTTTTCCACCTGCAGGCGGGCAGTAGCTAGCGTTCCGCCGGATTTCCGAAGGCCGGATCTCGCCGCCTCGAGTACGTCCCCACCCGCGGCAGCTCGTCTGGAAAGTCGACCCAGGGAAGCCTCATGTCCCAATATGCGTGAGCTTGGGGCGGAAACCGTTCGGGGTGGTCGAGAAAGCCGATCGCCAGATAGAGTTCGTCGGGCAGGCCCTGGTCGACATAGCCGATCGATGTTCCGCAATCCGCGCAGAAGGACCGGAGCACGCCGGGGGTTTTCGAAAAGGTCTTCGGTGCGCCGGTGAGCAATGTGAATTCGGAAGGCCGATAACCGACCCACACCGACAGAGGGCTTCCTATCGCCTTGCGGCAGTCGTCATCGTGATCGGAGCAAACCCAGAAAGGCTCGCCGCGCATCTCCGCCGTTATGGCGCCGCAAAAACAGGACCCCGTTTCAGTTCGTGCCATTGGCTAACGTCATCGCTGGATTCGCCTTCATTGCTGACCTGGCATTTCGGTATTTTCCTTGGGGTTCTTCTTGATGCCGGCGGCAGGCGAGGTATCGGCCGGAGCATTGCCACCCTGGTTCTGCTCAGGGGCTCTTTTGAGCGGCGAAGTCTGCCAGCCCATATCGCCGTACAAAAAGCCTATGAGAAAGCCGACGATGATGATGGCCGAAATCACCATCGCAATTAACGCGTTACGTCGCTCCATTTCGCGCGGCTCCTTTCTTCGAGCCGAACAAACGATGGCGGAAATGGTTCCGGCGAGACGGACCGGCGTGACGGTACGGACCCAGCCCGGAACATTCAGCCTCACCGCGGGTTCGTATGAGTGCTCTTCTACAGGGAATGGCTTGCATGAAACCCGCCGTAACCGATCGCATCGAAACCAAGAAATACGACCACCCGACAGGCGGCTGGGGATCGCTCAAATCCCTGGTCCGCAAGGCGCGAGGCGAAGGCCTGCTCTTGTCCGGGATATGGAGCACGCTGCTCAAGCAGAACAAGGCCGACGGCTATATGTGCGTGTCTTGCTCATGGGCAAAGCCAGCCCAGCCGAGGCCTTTCGAATTCTGTGAAAACGGCGCCAAGGCGACGATGTGGGATCAGACCAAGCTGCGCTGCGAACCCGCATTCTTCGCCGAGCATTCGGTGACGGAACTGCTCGATTGGCCGGACCACGATCTGGAGAAACAGGGCAGGCTAACAGAGCCCATGCGCTACAATGCCGCCACCGACCATTACGAGCCGGTCTCCTGGGACGATGCGTTCCGCGACATAGCTGCCGAACTGGGGCGGCTCGATCCCAAATCGGTAGTGTTCTACACCTCTGGCCGGGCCTCGCTCGAGGCCTCGTTCATGTACCAGCTTTTTGCACGAATCTATGGGTCTTCGAACCTGCCCGATTCGTCCAACATGTGTCATGAATCGACCTCGGTCGGCTTGCCGGAATCGATCGGCTCGCCGGTCGGGACCGTGCAGCTCGAAGACTTTGCGAAATGCGACATGATGTTCTTCTTCGGGCACAACACCGGGGTGACGGCGCCGCGCCTGCTGCATCCGCTGCAGGAGGCACGTCAACGCAACGTGCCCGTCTTCACCTTCAATCCCTTGCCCGAGCGGGGACTGAAACGCTTCAAGAACCCGCAAAACCCTGTCGACATGCTGTCGCCCGGGCCTGGCACCAAAATGTCCAGCGACTTTTTCCAGGTTCGTTCGGGCGGCGACATTGCCGCGATAACGGGCATCGGCAAAGCGTTGCTGGCGCTCGACGATGCCGCCCGCGAAAGCGGCAGGACGCGTGTCCTCGACACGGCTTTCATCGCCGAGCACACGCATGGCTTCGCCGAGTTCGAAGCCTTCCTGCGCAACACCCAGTGGGGCGATATCGTCGCACGATCCGGCATTGCGCAGACCGACCTGGAGCATGTCGCCGAAGTCTACAGCCATGCCAACGCGGTGATCGGCAATTACGGCATGGGCCTGACCCAGCATCGGCACGGCACCGAGAACGTCCAGATGCTGTGCAACCTTTTGATGATGCGCGGCAATATCGGAAAACCCGGCGCCGGCATTTCGCCGCTGCGCGGCCATTCCAATGTCCAGGGGCAGCGCACCGTCGGCATATCGGAAAAACCCGAGCTCGTGCCGCTCGACAAGTTCGCCGAATTCTACGCCTTTGAACCGCCGCGCGAAAAAGGCCTCGATACGGTCGAAACCTGCGAAGGCGTCATCGACGGATCGGTCAAGGGCTTCATCGGACTCGGCGGCAATTTCGTGCGGGCCGTTCCGGAAACCGGCCTGGTCGAGAAAGCCTGGCGTGGGCTCGACCTGCATGTCGAGATCGCGACCAAGCTCAACCGCAGCCATCTGATCGCCGGCCGGACAACCTATTTGCTGCCTTGCCTGTCACGGCTGGAACGAGATCATCAGGCAAGCGGCGACCAAAGGGTGTCGGTAGAGGATTCCACCGCCTGTATCCACGGCTCGTTCGGATCGCGACCTCCGGCTTCGCCGCATCTGCTTTCCGAGCCCAGGATCGTTGCCGAGCTCGCCAAGGCGACAGTGCCGGGCAGGAGTTCGATCCCATGGGACGAGTGGGTTGGGGATTATTCCCGCATCCGCGACGAAATCGAGCGCTGCTACCCCCAACATTTCCGCGACTTCAACAAGCGTTTCCTGACACCCGGCGGCTTCCATCGCGACATCAAGGCGAGCAAGCGGGTGTGGGAGACGCCGAACAAGAAGGCCAACTTCAAGCTGCCAAGTGGCCTTGAAACCGATCCCGACATCGATGTCGCCGGCCACGATGTGCTGACACTGATCACGGTCCGCTCCAACGACCAGTTCAACACGACGGTCTACGGCTACAACGACCGGCTGCGCGGCATCAGCGGCACACGCATGGTGCTGTTGATGAACGAGAAGGATATCCAGCGCTTCGGTTTGAGCGCCGGACAGGAAGTCGATCTCGAAGCCAATGCGCAGGACGGTGTGGAGCGCCGCGTGCACGGGCTGCGCGTTACACCTTACTCGGTGCCGGAGGGAAATTGCGCCGGTTACTACCCCGAGCTCAACCCGCTGGTTCCTTTGTGGCACAGAGCCGAGAAGGCTCATGTTCCGGCGGTCAAATCGGTACCGGTGCGGATATTGCCATAGGCGTTCGTCGTTCGCGGCAGGCACGCACCACGCCGATGTGACCTGGCGCGACTTTCAAATCGCGACCTCAGCCGGCTCGCGCGAGTTCATCCACGGCATTCAGGATCGCACTCTGGCTCGCCGGCTTCTGCACGATCCTGCAAGCGCGGAACCCGGCCGGAATTTCGCGTTCACCAAAGCCTGAGAGGAAGGCGAACGGAACACCACGCGTCCGCAACGCTTCCGCAATCGGATAGCTGGTTTCGTCGTTCAACTGGATATCCAGTAACGCCGCGTCGACGCCGCCTTCGCCAACGAGCCGGAGTGCCGCCGTCACCGACGAAACAGGTCCAACCACCTGATGGCCGGCTTTGCGCAGGTAAGCCGCCGCATCGTCGGCGATCAGCCATTCATCCTCGACGATCAGCACACGCACCTTTCCGGTCACGACGAGCCCTCGCGGGTCAGAGGGAATGCGATTTCCGCCTCCAAACCATTTGAGCGGAAACTTGTTTCAACTTTTCCGCCCAGCCTATAGCCGATTTCTCCGCGCAGAAGGGTAAGGCCGAAGCCGCTGTCGGTTGGCTCCTTGATGCGGGGGCCGCCCTTCTCGCGCCAGACGAGCTTGAAGGTTCCGTCGGCCACCGACCATTTGACAACTATCCGCCCGGCAGGCCTCGACAGTGCGCCATACTTGGCGGCATTCGTCGCCAGTTCATGGATGGCCATGCCGAACGAAAGCCCTTGTGCCGGCTTGAGATTTACCCTCTTGCCATCGAGCTCAAACCGTTCGGGGCCGAAGGGATCGAGTTCCTGACGCAGCAGTTCCTCGACTGAGGCTTCCGTCCAGCTCTCGCGCGAGAGCAGACTATAGGCTCGTGACATTGCATGCAGGCGCCCGATCAAGGCTTCGGCGAACTCCTCTTTCGATGCCGAGTTTTCACGGGTCCGGTTGGTGATGCTGGCGACAACCGCCAGCATGTTCTTGACGCGATGGTTCAGCTCGGAGATGAGCACCTGCTGACGCTCTTCCGCCTGCGCCAGCGTCGTCACGTCGATCAGGGTCACGACGACGCCCTGGATGCTGCCGCTCTTGTCCCGGTACGGGTTGATGCGAACCAGGTAGAACCGGCCCTTGTCGTCGCGCGCAAGGTGATGGTTCAGGATCTCTCCCGTCTCGAACACTGCCTCGATGTGAGGCTTCAGCTCGGGATAGTCGAGCTGGCTTGAAAGGTCGGTCAGCGGCCGTCCGACATCGGATGGGCGCAGGTTGAAGAAGGCCGATGCAGCGGGGGTAAAGGTCCGCACCACAAGGTTGCGGTCGAGGAAGATGGTTGCGATTTCTGTGCTTTCGAACAGGTTTCTGAGATCGCTGTTGGCGCGGTCGAGCTCTTCAATCTTGCTGGTCAGCTCCGCGTTGATGGTGCTGAGCTCTTCATTGAGCGACTGCTTCTCCTCCTTCGAGGCCTCAAGCTCCTCATTAGTCGACTGCGCCTCTTCATTGGCGGAGAACGTCTTCGTCTTATAGCTGGAAAAGTCGTGACCGGAATGGCCGCGCAGAGTGGGGTCGATTTCATCGGCGGCCCGATCCATGTCAGCCTTGTGCTCGCCACCCCCTTCGGGCAGCCCATTCAGCACATTGAAACCGCGGGCAAACGCCTGAAGCTTTGCGCCGATTTCCTCGGCGGGCGCTGCGATGTCGATCAGGCCGCTCGAAATCGCGCTCTGCGGCATGTCCGGGTTGCGCGCGCCGGAACCGTTGGAGGCTTGGGCAATCGTCAGTCCGCCATGTTCCTTGATCGCCCTGGCGCCCAGCGTGCCGTCCGAATCGCCCCCCGACAGGATGATGCCTATGGCGTACTCCCCTTGGTCCTCGGCCAGTGCACGGAAGAAGATGTCGATTGGTTTGCGCTCGCGGTTAAGCGTGTTCGGCCGGCGTAGCGAAAGCGCGCCCTTACGGATGGTGAGGACGACGTTTTGCGGCATCACATAGACTTGGTCGGGTTGGACCGCCATGCCCTCCTCGGCGACGATGACCGGCATTCCGGTGTAACGTGCGATAACGTCATGCAGCAGGCTTTCGCGTTCTGGGCTCAGATTGGTGACGACGACGAACGCCATGCCGGTGCCGCCGGTCAGTCCTTTGAACAGGCCCTCCATCGCGGGAATGCCGCCGGCCGATGCGCCGACGCCGACAATGGGAAATCTTCCGTTCTGGAATACCATGCCACGCCTCGGTAACAGCCGCGGCTGCGAAACCGCCAAATCGGACCTCAGACTAATGCATGTCGCGCAAAAGTGTGCAGCGGTTTTGCGATAACGATATGAATAAAAACAACAGCCTAAAGCGCGTCGCATGAGGCCGGCAAAACGCGACGTGCTTTAGGACCGGACCGAGCCTCAGGCCAGTAAATAGTCCTCGAACGGAACAAAGCACCGCCGGCGGGCATTAACATCCGGTTTTCGAGGCGGTTCCAATGGCAAAACGACCACCTGAGATAAAGCCGGCAAAACAAATCTCGTTACGTTCGCCGGATCTGGCCAAGGTCCCGGTATCCGAAGAAATCCCGCCTCGTCTGCTCGCGCGCGCGGAACGGTTGCAAGAGGCTTTGTCCCGTCATTTTGTACAAGTCCGCGCCGACAGCCGTGACTCCCGCAGAAAGAAGGAACAATGAGGTGCGCGACCTGCAAGGCTTGCATATCCTGATCGTCGAGGACGAATGGATGCTGGCGGGCGATCTTGCACGCTATTTCAGCAAGATGGGCGCCGTCGTGCTTGGCCCCGTGGCGACGGTCGAACAGGCGTCGAAGCATACCGACGAGGCGGAAGCCGCAATCCTGGACGTCAATCTCAACGGAAGACGGGTATTCCCGATCGCGGACGAACTGATGCGCCGCGGCGTGCCGTTCGTGTTTTTCAGCGGCGACGAAGACATCGTTATTCCTGAGCGCCTTCGGTATGCCAGCAGCCTCAGAAAATCCTCGGACGGCCAGGCTGTTTTCGATGCTCTCTTCCCCTCCGAGCCCAAAGCATCAAGCGGAAATCTGGCGACCGAGCCGTCAGACGACGTATTTTCCCTGCTGCCTAAGCTCAGGCTCGCAGCGCGTCTGCTGCTGGGAGACGTTGACGCTTCCGACCGGCTGGTCGAGCGGACGCTCGAGCAGGCGATCGGCGAGATCGACAGGAGACGATCCGGTTCCTCCACCGAGGACTGGCTTAACGGCATCATGCGAAACATCGTCAAGGCACGCGGAGCAAACCTGCTGCACTGACCATGCCCGCCGGCAACTAGTACCTCTGCACATGGATTATGACTCTTTGGCGGTTGGCTTTGGATAGCCTTGGCCAATTTGAGGCGCGCCTGTTCGGTTGAGAATATCCAGTTGCGGCGGTGCTTCCGTCCATCAGATGGTGCTCGCCCTTGAGCGGATTGATCCGCAGGCAACCCAGCCTCGCGCACAGCATTGAACTGCTCGTCAAACCGGATATCTTACCCAGGCTACAACCCATCGAACCCGTCATTGCTGTGATATCAGGAGCACCCACTGCCAATGACCGAACAGGAAATGATTATCAACGCGTTGGGTGTCGCTCCCAGTGTTGACGTCGCGCTGGAAGCACGCCGGCGTATCGACTTTCTCGGCACGTATCTGCGTGCATCGGGGCTCAGCACCTATGTGCTGGGGATCAGCGGCGGAGTGGATTCACTTGCCGCGGCCCTTCTGGCTCAACGGGCCGTTGAGGAACTGCGAACGGCTGGATACGACGCCAAATTCCTGGCCGTTCGGCTCCCGTATGGCAACCAGGCCGACGAGAGCGACGCCCAGCGGGCTTTGGACACCATAGGGGCGGACGAAGTGCATCGGGTCGACATCAAGCCGGCTGCCGACGCAATGCTAGATTCGATCAAGCGGGCTGGTGTCGAGTTCGGCGACGCAGGCCGCGAGGATTTCTTGCTTGGCAACATCAAGGCGCGTCAGCGCATGATTGCCCAGTTCGCGCTCGCCGGCGCCAGCCGAGGACTGGTCATCGGCACCGACCATGCGGCCGAGGCACTGATGGGCTTCTTCACCAAGTTCGGCGACGGAGCCGCCGATATCCTTCCTCTTTCGGGGCTAAACAAACGCAGGGTGCGAGCCTTGGCCGCGCATCTGGGCGCTCCGCCCGAACTCGTCGACAAGATCCCGACCGCCGACCTGGAGAACCTTGTCCCGCTTCGTCCTGACGAAGATGCCCATGGCGTCACGTATGAACAGATCGACGATTTCCTCGAAGGCAAGGAAGTCGACGAGGCCGCGCGGACGCGGATTCTTCATGTGCATTCCAGCACGGCACATAAGCGCGCGCTTCCGGTGACAGCGATTGCGCTAACACTCTCGCCATGACGGCACGGGCAATAGTTGCATGATACCGTTTCGTGGTCAGCACCTCGTGGAGATTGCTTCCGCAATGTTGGCAACCGCATCGATGAGCACTTTGACGGCATGAACAGCCGGACCCTCGATAACATTCCGCACTCGGGTTTGCTGCCTTCGAGCGCCTGAGCAGGTTGGCCGATCCGACGTAGGCGGCGACGCCATCTGCAAGCACGATCCTCACGTGAAAGGGTTCTTGCGTGAGGTCGCCGCCGCCATAGTCGATGATGCGCGTCGTCGCCTTTTCCAGGCGAAGTCTAGCCTCGGCGCACCCTGAGAGTTGGGAGGCATCCCTTATGACGAGGACGCGCTCGATCGCTTCCGCCGTCTCGAATAGTTCTGCGGCCAACGCGACATGCAGCGCTTCTTCGGCGTCACCGCGCCTTCCGTCCATCAGATGGTGCTCACCCTCGAGCGGGCCGGATTGATCCGCAGGCAACCGGGCCTCGCGCGCAGCATTGAACTGCTCGTCAAACCCGATATCCGACCCAGGCTACAACCCATCGAACCCGTCGAATCCTCTGTGCAGGGGTACTAGACGATGTTAGCCTTTCCGGCTGCGCTCGACGAACTTGTTGAAGCGGCTGGTCTTTCCGCCGCTGGTCTCATCCTGGTAGAGGAACGCCAGTTCGTTCTCATCGAAGATCCTGAAGAACTCGTCCCATTCAACGGGCTCGAACGTCTCTTCAGGCTCGCCGAAGTCGATGCGCAGTATGCCGCCCTCGCCCTTGGTGCGCACCACCGCCGGCCGCCCGTCGCGATCCTCGGCCCAACGGCGGATTTCGTCGTGATCGGTGGTCGTCTTCGATTCAGACATCGCAATCTCCCTTCGATTCCACCGCAGACCGCGGGACCCCCGCGTTGCAGGTCTGCCTCCACACAACCAGCAGATGCATCGCTGCCCGGCATGTGCGCGCGGTTGGTCGAACATGGCTCCTAACACCAAGCAGCCTTCGATGTTCCCACGCCTGGTTGAACCTACCCCGGCGAGCCTCCTGAACTTTGTTGAAGCAAGGGAACAAACCTTTCGCCCGGAAGTTTGGGGCGGCAAAGCCATTCGTATGAGGAGTTGTCGTGAAACGTATACTGGTCACGGGAGGCTGCGGTTTTATCGGCCGCCACGTCGCCCAGGAACTCGTTGAACATGGCTATGGGGTTTCAATTCTCGATGCGCTGCTGGACCAGGTGCATGGCGGCGAGGCAATCAGCCTGCCGCCAGGCGCCAAGCTGATCAAAGGCGACGTTCGTGATCGCGACGCCATCGCAGAGGCGGTCGACGATGTCGACGCGATCATTCACCTGGCGGCTGAAGTGGGCGTCGGCCAGTCCATGTACGAGATCGCCCGCTATGTCGGCGCCAACGACCTCGGCACCGCCACGTTGCTGGAGGCACTGATCAAACGGCCGATCGAACGGATCGTCGTTGCGTCGTCGATGAGCGTCTATGGCGAGGGTCTCTATGCCACGCCGGACGGCCGGCGCATCGACAATGCAAGACGGCAGCCGGACGACATCCGCAGCGGCCAATGGAATCCCCTGTCGCCGGAAGGTGAAGTCCTGTTGCCGCTGCCGACCGACGAGCAGAAACCGGTCGACCTCGCCTCGATCTACGCGCTGACGAAATACGCCCAGGAACGCGCCGTACTGATCTTCGGCGAAGCCTATGGCGTCGATGCGGTGGCGCTGCGCCTGTTCAATGTCTTCGGCGCCGGACAGGCACTCTCCAACCCGTATACCGGCGTGTTGGCGAACTTCGCCTCGCGCATCGCCAATGGCCAGCGGCCGCTGATTTTCGAAGACGGCGAACAGCAGCGCGACTTCGTTCATGTACGCGATGTCGCCCTCGCCTTCCGGCTGGCGCTGGAACAGCCCCAGGCGCGCGGCCACGTCATCAACATCGGCAGCGGGCGAGCCTACGCGGTCAGCGAGGTCGCCCGGCTGCTCGCCGAAGCAATGGGCGTGCCTGGCCGCCAGCCCGAAATCCTCGGCAAGGCACGCTCCGGCGATATCCGCAATTGCTTTGCCGACATCTCCAAGGCGCGCGAACTGCTCGGCTTCCAGCCGCAGCATCGGCTGGAGCATTCGCTCGGCGATTTCGTCGCCTGGGTGCGTAACACGGTCGCCATCGATCGCAGCGCCGAGATGAAGCGGGAACTCGAAGCGCGAGGGCTGGTATCATGAGACCGGATTCACGCAATTTTCGCGAAGCGCCCGTCGCCATTATCGGCGGCAGCGGCTTCATCGGCTCGAACCTCGCCGACAGCGTGTTGTCGGATGGCGAGCCGGTGCTGGTCATCGACAATCTGAGCCGTCCCGGCGTCGAGCAGAACCTGGAATGGCTGACGCAAAAGCACGGCAACCGCCTCGCCGTCGAAATCGCCGATGTCCGTGACGCCGAGGCGCTCGCGCCGTTGGTGGCAGGCTCGAGGGCGGTTTTCCACTTTGCCGCGCAGACCGCCGTCACCACGAGCCTGGTTCGGCCGGACGAGGATTTCGACATCAACCTGCGCGGGACGTTCAACGTCCTGGAAGCCGCTCGCCGCAGCGGCAAGCGCATCCCCGTCGTTTTCGCCAGCACCAACAAGGTCTATGGCCGCCTCGCCGACCTTGCCATGCGCGAAGAAGACGGCAGATACGCGCCTCGCGACGCGGGCATCCGAGCGCATGGCGTCGACGAGACGCGCGGCCTCGATTTCTGCACGCCCTATGGCTGCTCCAAGGGCGCGGCGGACCAGTATGTCCTCGACTACGCCAAGTCATACGATCTGCCGACGGCGGTGCTGCGCATGAGCTGCATCTACGGACCGCGCCAGTTCGGGACGGAGGATCAGGGCTGGGTCGCCCATTTCCTGCTTAGCGCGTTCTCCGACCGGCCGATCACCATCTATGGCAACGGCAAGCAGGTGCGCGACATCCTCCACGTTGCCGACGCGGTCGCGGCTTATCGCGCCGTGCTCGACCGGATCGAGGCGATCAAGGGCCAAGCATTCAATCTCGGCGGCGGACCGGACAACGCCGTCAGCCTGCGCATGCTGCTGAAGGAAATTCGCGACATAACGAAACGGGACGTTCCGATCCGTTACGACCGCGAACGCACCGGCGACCAACCGTTCTTCGTCGCCGACACACGCGCGATCGAGGTGGCACTGGGATGGAAAGCGCACGTCCCGTGGCAAAACGGCATCCGCGACCTCGCCGACTGGCTGCAGCGTCATCGCCTCGACCCGCATCCCGAACCGGCGAGGTACGTGGCATGAGGGTCGCTCTGATCAGTCCGTCCTGGACCTACCAGGACAGCATCTATTTCGGCTGCCGCCAGCCGCATCTGCCGCTCGAACTCGGCTATTCGAAAGCGCTGCTCGAAGCAGCCGGCCACGAGGTGCTGATGCTGGACGGGCAGATCCAGAAGCTCGACAACGCCGCGCTCGCCGATCGCGTCGCCGCATTCGAGCCTGACATGACCGTCGTCAGCACCGCGCCGACCTACCTGTTCTGGCGCTGCGCACCGCCCGAGTTGCGCGTGCCGGCCGATTTCCTCAATCATCTTGCCGGGCGCGGCGGTCGCACCGTCGCCGTCGGGCCGCATGGCTCGGCGACGCCGACGCCGACTTTGCGCAAGCTTGGCGTCGACATTGTCGTGCGCGGCGAATGCGAGGAAGTGGTCGCGGAACTTGCCCGGCGCGACGACTGGACTGCGGTGCCGTCCACGGCCCATTTCGAGGATGGAGAACTGGTCTCGAACGGCGGCGTCCATGCGAGCTCGTTCATCGATCACCCGCCGCTCGAATGGCCGTCGGACTGGATTGCCGCACATTCGCACCACCATCACCGCTTCGACGATGATCAGGTCGGTTTCGGAGCGGAGGTCGAAGCGTCACGCGGCTGCCCGTATAATTGCAGCTTCTGCGCCAAGATCGATTTCCGCGATGCTTACCGCCGCAGGAACCACGAGGCGGTGATCGCCGAGGTCGACCGGCTGATCGCACAGGGCGTCGGCTACATCTACTTCATCGACGAGATCTTCCTGCCGCAAAAGGCTTTGCTGGAGGCGCTGGTCGATCGCGATGTGAAGTTCGGCGTGCAGACCCGTATCGACCTCTGGAAGCCGGAATTGCTGAAGCTGCTCGGTGCCGCCGGCTGCGTCTCGATCGAGGCGGGGCTCGAAAGCCTGACGGTGGAAGGCCGCGCCATGCTGGCAAAACGCTGCCGTTTGGGCACCGAGGAGCTGGCCGCGTTGCTGGTCGACGCAAGGCGCCACGTGCCGTTCGTGCAGGCCAATCTGATCGGCGTGGTCGAGGACGATCCCGCGCTCGTCGATTATTGGCGGAAGCACCTGATCGACAACGGCGTTTGGGCCAACGAACCGGTGCCGCTCTATCCTTATCCGAGTTCGCCGAGCTACCGCGAACTTTGGGGCGAGCCGGACGATCTCGCCTGGGAGCGCGCGCATGAACATTATCTCGCATCCTTCCGAACGTTCAGCGACATCCAGGAGAAGCGGCCGCGTCCGCTGGCCGAATTGGAGGCCACATGTTGCGGACACTGAGCCCGCGGCCGCGGCGTATCCTGATGACTGTCGATGCCGTTGGGGGCGTCTGGCGTTATGCGCTCGATCTGGCCAGGCAACTGGTCGCCGGCGGCGACAGCGTCGTGCTTGCCGGGCTTGGTCCGGAACCGTCCAGGCAGCAGGCCGAGGAGGCCCAGTCGTTTGCGGCGCTGACATGGCTCAACACGCCGCCCGACTGGATGACCCGCAACGAGCACGACCTCGACACATTGCAGCAGGAGCTGCACCCGCTCATACGTGACTACGCCGTCGAAATCGTCCATCTCAACGCGCCGACGCAGGCCGCGGGGCTCGATGTGCCCTGCCCGGTGGTAGCGGTCTCGCATTCCTGCGTGGTGACATGGTTCCACGCCGTCAAGGGACAGGCGGCGGACGGCGAATGGGCCTGGCAGAAGGACCGCAACCGGCGCGGTCTCGACAAAGCAGGCATTGTCGTTGCACCCAGCCGCAGCCATGCCGACATGCTCGAAAACTGCTACGGGCCGATCGCCCGCCTGAGCGTCGTCGGCAACGGGGCGCGGCCCGGCGCGAAGAGCGAAAGACGGGAATCGGTCGTTTTCGCCGCCGCGCGCTGGTGGGACGAAGGAAAGAATGCGGCGGTGCTGGACCAGGCCGCCTCCCTGACGCAATGGCCGGTCTTCGTCGCCGGCTCCTTGCAAGGCCCGGACGGCCAGCATGTTGGCTTCAGTCACGCCGTTCCCGTCGGACCGGTGCCACATGAGGAAGTGCGCTCGCTGATGGCCCGGGCCGGCATCTTCGTATCGCCGTCGCTCTACGAACCGTTCGGTCTGGCCACGCTGGAAGCCGCGATGTCGAAGACGCCCTTGGTGCTCGCCGATATCGCGACCTACCGGGAACTGTGGGACGGCGCGGCCTTATTCTACGACGCGCGCGATCCGGACGATCTCGCCAGCTGCATCAACAGCCTTTGCAGCGACGCGCAGCGCCGGCGAGAACTCGGTGAGGCAGCCGCCCGCCGAAGCCGCAGATTTTCATTGGCAAGACAGGCGACTGCCATGCGCGGCGTCTACGACAAGGCGGCCCTGGCCACCATGGCGGATAGTTGATCATGCGGTTTTTGTTCTACACCCATTCGATCGTTTCCGACTGGAACCACGGCAACGCACATTTCCTGCGCGGCATCATGCGTGAGCTGGTCGCGCGCGGGCACCAGGCGATCGCGCTGGAACCCGCCGACGGTTGGAGCCGGTCGAACCTGGTAGCCGAGAAAGGGTCCTTCGCGATCGAGCGATTCCGGAAGGATTTCCCCGAGTTGATGCCGGTGACCTACGATGCCGCTTTCGACCACGAAGCCTGGATATCCGATGCCGATGTGGTGATCGTGCATGAGTGGACCGAGCCGGACCTTGTTGCGCGGCTGGGCAAGGCGAAAGCAACTGGCGGCCGTTTCACGCTGCTGTTCCACGACACGCACCATCGCGCCATCTCGGCCACGCAAGCGATTTCTGCCTTGCAGCTTGAACATTACGACGGCGTGCTCGCCTTCGGCGAGGCGCTGCGGGAAAGCTATCTTCGCGCCGGATGGGGCAAGCGGGTCTTTACCTGGCACGAGGCAGCCGATGACCATCTGTTCCAGCCCCATCCTGAAATCGAGCGCAGCGCCGACCTGATCTGGATCGGCAATTGGGGCGACGACGAGCGCAGCGCCGAAATCAGGGAATTCCTGGTCGAGCCGGTGCGTGAGCTCGGATTGAGCGGCACTGTCCACGGCGTTCGCTATCCACGGCAAGCGCTCGCCGACCTTGCGGCCGCCGGCCTGCACTACGAAGGCTGGATCGCCAACGCCGACGTGCCGAAGGCGTTTGCAGCAAACCGCATCACAGTGCACATCCCCAGGCGTCCATACCGCGAAAGCCTGCCCGGCATCCCGACCATCCGCATGTTCGAGGCGCTCGCCTGCGGCATCCCGCTCGTTTCGGCGCCGTGGTCCGATGTCGAACGCCTGTTCAGGCCCGGCGTAGATTTTCTGTTTGCAAACAACGGTTCCGAGATGCGGCGTCATCTTCGCGCCGTGCTGCACGACGCGGATCTCGCCGCTTCTCTGGCGACATCGGGCCTCGAGACCATCCGCTTGCGGCACACATGCCGGCACCGGGCGGATCAATTGTTCGGCGTGCTCGCCGAATGCCGGCGCCGCCAAGCCGCGGACACGATCCTTGCAACGGAGGCCGCCGAATGAAGATTGCATTTTACGGGTCAAGCCTGCTGTCGTCCTACTGGAACGGCGCGGCCACCTATTACCGCGGGCTGCTCAAGGCTCTGGCCAGGCTCGGCTATGACATCACCTTCTATGAGCCCGATGTCTACGATCGCCAGAAGAACCGCGACATCGAGGCGCCGGACTGGTGTGCCGTCGTCGTCTATGAGGCGACCCCACAGGCGCTGATGCAGGTAGCGGCGCGGGCGGCGGAGGCAGATATCGTCGTCAAGGCGAGCGGCGTCGGTTTCGCCGACGACGCCCTGTTGCGGGCGGTGCTCGATCACGCCCGTGCCGATGCGCTCACCGTATTCTGGGATGTCGATGCGCCGGCGACGCTTGGCCAGTTGCGCGACGAGCCCGATCATCCGCTGCATCGCGCGCTGCAGGAAATCGACCTGGTGCTGACCTATGGCGGCGGCGACCCGGTGGTCTGGGCCTATCGGGCAATGGGGGCGGCCGAATGCGTGCCGATCTACAACGCGCTCGATCCGGAAACGCATCATCCGGTCGGCAAGGACATGCGCTTTGCCTGCGATCTCGCCTTTCTCGGCAACCGGCTGCCGGACCGCGAGGCGCGCGTCGAGGCCTTCTTCCTCGAACCGGCCGGCCGCTCCGCCGATCAGCGGTTCCTGCTCGGCGGATCGGGCTGGGGCGACAAGCAGATGCCCACCAATGTCCGATGGCTCGGCCATGTCGGCACGCGCGACCACAATGCATTGAACGTCACGGCCAAGGCGGTGCTGAACATCAGCCGCGACAGCATGGCGGCCAACGGTTTTTCGCCTGCGACGCGCGTTTTTGAGGCGGCGGGCGCCGGCGCATGCCTCATCACCGACGCCTGGCTCGGCGTGGACCTGTTCCTGAAACCCGGCGAGGAAATCCTGGTCGCGCGCGATGGCGAGGACGTCGCCGAGATCATGCAAAGCCTTAGTGCCGAACGGGCTAAGGCGATCGGGACATCGGCGCTTCGGCGCGTGCTTGGCGAACATACCTATACGACACGTGCCGTTTTAGCCGACGCCATCTTCAGGCGCCATTTCGAGCGTCCGACCGTGGAGGCGGCCGAATGACGAAGCCGCTCGACATCGTCTTTCTTGGCCTCTCGCTCTCCTCATCCTGGGGAAACGGCCACGCCACCACCTTTCGGGGGCTGCTTAAAGGTCTCCACGAACTCGGCCACCGCGTCACTTTTCTCGAACGCGACGTGCCGTGGTACGCAAGTCACCGGGATCTGCGCGATCCCGATTTCTGCGCCTTGCGCTACTATGAAACGATCGATGATCTTCGCCGCAATTTTGCGCGCTGCCTGCGCGATGCCGATATCGTGGTCGTCGGCTCCTTCGTTCCCGAAGGCCCTGAAATCATCGACGTCGTGGCATCGCTGTGCACGGGTCAGTTCTGCTTCTACGACATCGACACGCCGATCACGCTGGCAAAGCTTTCGACCGATGATTGCGAGTACATTGCCAGGCGGCAGGTCCCGTATTTCGACGTCTACTTCTCCTTCACCGGCGGGCCGACGCTTGCCCGTCTGACGGCGGAATTCGGCGCGAGGCGGGCCGAGCCGCTCTACTGCTCCGTCGACCCGGAACGGCATCACGGAACCGGTGATCCAATCCGCTGGGATCTCGGCTATCTCGGCACCTACAGCCCCGACCGCCAGGCGACGCTGGAGACCCTGCTGTTCGAACCGGCGCGTCGCATGCCGGAGCGCCGCTTCGTCGTGGCAGGCTCGCAATATCCGCGCGAAATCGCCTGGCCGGACAATGTCGATCGCATCGAACACCTGCCGCCGGCAGATCACGCCGCCTTTTACAGCCGCCAACGCTACACGTTGAACGTCACGCGCAGTTCCATGATCGCGGCCGGATGGTCGCCCAGCGTACGCCTCTTCGAGGCAGCCGCCTGCGGCACGGCGATCATCAGCGATAGCTGGGCCGGACTGGACAGCCTGTTTCCAGAGCGGACGATCCACACGGCGCGCAGGACCGAGGACGTAATCGGTATCCTGTCTGGGGAATCCGACGGCGCCCGGCTTGCCATGGCCAGGCAGGCGCGCGTGCTCATCCTCGCAGCTCACACAAGCATCGCAAGAGCCCGCGAATTCGTTTCGCTGCTGGCGCAGACCAAATCGCCACGTTCTGTTCTCGATCTGGACGTCGAGAGCGCAGCATGACCCGCAGACGGGAGAAGATAGAGATGCAGCTATCAAGAAAGGCGCAACGGACCAAGACCGTGCTTGTCGCCGGCGGCGCAGGTTTCCTCGGTTCGCATCTTTGCGAGACAATGCTCCAGGCCGGCTGGCGCGTGATCTGCGTCGACAATTTCCTTACCGGCCGCATGGAGAACATAGCATCGATCGCCGATCGTCCGGATTTTCGGCTGATCAAGCAAGACATTTGCCGTCCGTTGGAGCTTGGCGAAGCGGTTGACCGCATCTTCAACATGGCGTGCGCGGCCTCGCCGCCGCGTTACCAGGCCGACCCGGTCCATACGACGCGGACTTGCGTCATCGGAACGCTCAATCTGCTGGAGCTCGCCGCCCGCAATGGCGCCCGCTTCCTGCAGGCGTCCACCAGCGAAATTTATGGCGATCCCGAACAGCATCCGCAGAAGGAAGACTATGTCGGCCACGTGAACTGCATCGGGCCCCGCGCCTGCTATGACGAAGGCAAGCGCACCGCCGAAACCTTATGCTTCGATTATTTGAGAATGGGAAAGGCCGATATCCGTGTCGCGCGCATCTTCAACACCTATGGTCCCAGGATGGACCCTGCGGATGGACGGATCGTTTCCAATCTGATCATGCAGGCACTCGAGAGACGGCCGCTGACGATATTCGGCGACGGGCTGCAGACCAGGTCGTTCTGCTACGTTTCCGATCTGGTCGACGGCTTGATCCGGTTGATGGAGGTCGATCCCAATCCACGCCAGCCCGTCAATCTAGGCAATCCGGGGGAGTTCACCATCCTGCAACTGGCGGGCCTGGTGAGAGGCATGACCGCCACCAAATCGGACTTGAAATTCCTGCCGCTGCCGCAAGACGATCCTCGTCGTCGGCAACCCGACATATCCCGTGCAAGGAAGCTTCTCGGCTGGTCGCCCAAAGTGCCGCTCAGGCAGGGCTTGATGCGCACAATCGGCTATTTTGCTGAGCTTGAGACGGCGCAGATGGTCGACAGAAGACGTCGAATTGCCGCCACCGTGCGTTCTGCCTCAGGCCGGCTGCAAAACCTGCCGGCCTGAGGCGGGGAGCGTCTGGCCGCTGCTTGGTCACCACGGAAAGCGCCGTCGTCTCGGATTTGGTCACTTTTTCTCGTCGCGGGAACAACCCGTCCAGCTTCTGGTTCTGTCAAGGTACCGGCATGGAGACGATTGTGCATCCGAAGCGATCCGCCAAAGACATCGAACAAATGGCCGCAAAGGAGACGGCTGCCTTCCTGCGGCGCGCCTCCATCACCTATCTGGAATGTTGTGTGAGCCTGATGATGACGCATCTTCAGCGCGAGGAGGTAGCGGCCATCCTCGAAAAGGAAGCGGATATGCTGCGCCGGCTGGACTGATCCTGGTCGAAGGGCCGCAGCTCCCCTTGGTTCTCCAGGAAACGAAGCAGCGCGGCAGCGTAACGTCTTGCCGCGGCCGCCAGCCGGATCTGTTCCCGATCATCGCCAGATCGCTCAGCCATGCTCCACAAGCCAAGCTGGAAGGCGAGATAGCAGGGCTCGTAGTAGTGGACCAGATTGGCATCGACGGGACGAGACGTAGTCGCCTCGACAGCTTTGCACAGTGCCGCAGTCGCCGCGTCGGCGAGGCTGTACTCGACACGGGCGCCAGCAATGTCCCAGGCGATGTCCTGGCAGCCGACCAGATCGTGCGACCGACAATGGTCGAGGGCGTCCGTCTTGATCAGCGTTCCGCCGCGCGAAAGGATGAACTCCCACGGATGAAGCCGCCCGTCGATTTCGACCCGCTGCATGGTCTTTGGTGGAGCCTGTTTCGAGAACCAGTTCCGCAGCTCCGCCGCGCGGCTTTCGCCCAAAGCCTCGCTTGTATTCTGCACGGCCATGTCGGCAAGCGCCTCCAGCGAGGCGCCCGGTTCGGAGGCGGGCAGATTGGCTGCGCGCCAGGACAGATAGCGCGCGAGATGAGCGACCATTTTTTCTTTCGAATGCCTTGCCCGCTCCAGCGTTGTACCGTCGATCCAGCGTTCAACGAGAAAGCCATGGCACAGCCCGGCGATGTCCGGGCCAAAGCCTGCGTCATTCAGCCTCCTGGCAGTCTCGGCCTTGTGCATTCCGATTTCACCGAGGCCGACGAATTTGACCGACCATTTTTCCCGGCCCGCAGAAGCAAGAAACTTTCGCCGCTCGAAGCCGCGGTGAACAGGTGGCCAATGTTCCTCCGTCCTGTCTCGAAAGCGACGCCACTCTCCGCCAGATATTTCGGTCAAGTTGACCGCTGTGCTGCCGATCGTCCTGGCCACCCAATCCCGCAACGTCGGGACAGCGGATCCAGCGGGGAAAGTCCGTTCGAAATCCACGCTGTGTTTTTGGCAAACCGTCCATGCCTCCCGACTGTTCGTCGATGCCTCGGGGCCCGGGCCAGCCGAATGGCTTGGGAACAGATGGATGCGCCCGGCATCGATGCCCAGCCTTTGCAGCCATGCGACGACGGCGTGAAACGAACTTCCTGACAGGCCCGGGCCTTCGTCGACGATGGCAAAGCGGGCCGACGGCTTCGTCATCCAGCTACCGATCAGTTCCGGATCGGCGGCAAGCCGCCTGCGAAACGGATGACCGGTCGGACGGACGCTGACGGGTTCCGGTGCGCCGATGGCTGCAGCCACCATCGCGGCAAGCCCCAGGCCGATGCTGCGGATGCCGATTACGCATGTGTTCGCATCGAGACCCGACTGCCGCGCGGCGACGAAATAGCTCTCCGGATAGAGCGCGTAATGGGCGTAGCCCTCGGCCGTGTCGATGAGGATTTCGCCGTCGCAATCGAGTTCGGCCAGCATTCGCGGCACGTCCGCACGGACCGGGCCGTCGATCGCGAATCCGGCCGCCCACGATCTGCCCACGTCCCGGGCCAAGCCGACCAGGAGATTTGCGCCCGCGATCCGCTGTCGGGAATTCCTGTCCATGCCGTTGGCCTCGAATTCAGCATCGGCAAGGCCCTGGACCAATTCCGAGATCTTGATGAACAGGCCGACCAGGGCTGCGTGGCGTTCGATCCCGCTTGGCATGTCCGCAATGTGCCCGGCCGCCTTGCAGGCTGAGCCGCGAACATATCCCGCGCTCTCAATTCGCTTGTGGTCGCCATAGACGATCATTGTCCCGTCCCGGTTGGCCTCACTGCACAACTCGGCGAGAGCTACTTTGATCCACCATCGGTTGCACGATTTTTGCAGCCGGCAAGGAACAATCAGCGAGGCAGGCGGTTTGGCACGAAGAACTTACCTTCAACAGCATAGGCAGCGGTTTCGTGGGATCGAAGAAAGTTCGGATCGGAATAGTAGGCGTGGGCAACTGCGCCTCCTCCCTTATTCAGGGCATCACCTATTACCGTGACGCAAGGAGCAATGAGCCCATCCCCGGGCTGATGCATGCCGATCTTGGCGGCTACCATGTCAAAGACATCGAGGTGGTCTGCGCTTTCGATGTCGCCAAGGGCAAAGTCGGACGCGATGTGGCAGACGCGATCTACAGCGCGCCGAACAATACTTTCCGCTTTGCCGACGTGGCGGCTACCGGCGTTCGCGTCGAACGCGGGCCGACACTGGACGGCATCGGCAAATATCTGCGCGACGAGATCGAGGAGGCCGACGAGCCGGTCGCCGATGTCGGCAAGATCCTCGCCGAAAGCGGCGCCGAAATCCTGGTGTCCTATCTGCCTGTCGGTTCGGAGGAGGCAACGCGCTATTATGCCGAGTGCGCGCTCGAGGCGGGCTGTGCCTTCGTCAACTGCATACCCGTCTTCATCGCCTCGCGGCCGGAGTGGCGCCGACGCTTCGAGCAGCACGGCCTGCCGCTGATCGGCGACGACATCAAGAGCCAGGTCGGTGCGACGATCGTCCACCGGCTGCTCGCCAACCTGTTCCGCGAGCGCGGCGTGCGCATCGATCGTACCTACCAGCTCAATTTCGGCGGCAACACCGACTTCCTCAACATGCTGGAACGCGAGCGGCTGGAATCGAAGAAGATCTCAAAGACGCAATCCGTCACCAGCCAGATCGACGTTCCCCTGGAGCCCGGCAACATTCACGTCGGGCCGAGCGACCATGTCCCGTGGCTGACCGATCGCAAGTGGGCCTATATCCGGGTCGAAGGCACGACCTTCGGCGGTGTGCCGCTGAATGCCGAGCTCAAGCTGGAAGTGTGGGATTCGCCCAATTCGGCCGGCGTCGTCATCGATGCGGTGCGTTGCGCCAAGCTGGCGCTCGACCGCGGTATCGCGGGCGCGCTGACCGGTCCCTGCAGCTATTTCATGAAATCGCCGCCCGAGCAGTTCACCGACGCGGAAGCCCGTCAGCGCACGCTCTCTTTCATCGCCGGCAAGGACGAGCCGATGCTCGATGCCGCGGAATGACGACGACGTTTTTTCTGGTGCGCCACGCCGCGCACGACAATGTCGGCTGTTATCTTGCCGGACGGATGGCCGGCGTGTGCCTCGGCGAAGCCGGCAGGGCACAGGCCTCGCATCTGGCAGACCGCATGGCACGCGAGGCGATAGCGGCAATCTTCTGCAGCCCGCGCGAACGCACGCAGGAGACTGCCAATCCGATCGCGCTCGCCTGCAATGCCGGTGAAATCGTGATCCGCGAGGAACTCGATGAGATCGACTTCGGCACCTGGTCGGGAAAGACCTTCGAAGAGCTGAACCAGGATGCCGACTGGCGGGTGTGGAACGACCAGCGTCAGCAGGCGAGAACACCGAGCGGCGAGACCATGCTGGACGTGCAGCAACGCGTCGTCTCATTGATCGAGCAGGTCCGCGGCACCTACCAGAACCAGGGCGTCGCACTGGTCAGCCATGCCGACGTCATCAAGGCCGCCGTGTGCAAGGTGCTCGGCCTGTCGCTGGGAAACTGCTTTCGCTTCGATATCGACCCAGCGTCGATCACCACGGTTGTTTGGGGGGACTGGGGGTCGAAGCTGATCAGACTCAACGAAGCTGCCTGACGAGGAATTGCCGGATGCGCATGGTCATTTTCGGTCTTACCGTGACATCGTCGTGGGGTAATGGGCACGCCACGCTGTGGCGCGGATTGATCCGGGCGATGGCCGGGCTGGGCTGGTCTATCACCTTCTTCGAACGCAACACTCCCTACTATGCCGGGACGCGCGACCTCGACCAGTTGGATGGCGGCAACCTCGTCCTTTATCAGGATTGGGAGGACATCCAGCGCGTTGGCGAGCAGGCGATGAATGAGGCCGATGTGGTCATCGTCACCTCCTATTGCCCCGATGCCGTGAGCGCGTCGCGCCTTGCCCACCAGGCCTGTCGCGGGCTGAAGGTGTTCTACGATCTGGATACGCCGGTGACGCTGGCGCGGATCGAACAAGGTGATCCTCCGGCCTATTTCGGGCCGGAAGGGCTTCGCGATTTCGATCTCGTGCTGAGCTATACGGGAGGAACCGCCATAGACGCATTGCAGTCGATGCTGGGTGCACGCCGCGTCATGCCGCTCTATGGCCATGTCGATCCAGAGCGACACCGGCCGGCCCCGCCCAGGCCGGAGTTCGCCGGCGACCTTTCCTATCTCGGGACCTATGCGGCAGACCGCCAGGCCGGGGTCGAGAGGCTGCTGGTCAGTCCGGCTGCGCGCCTGCCGGAGCGCCGCTTCATCATTGGCGGCGCACAATATCCGCAGGAATTCCCGTGGAGCGACAATATTTTCTTCGTCCGGCATCTGCCGCCGGCCGACCACCCTGCCTTCTTTTCATCATCACGGCTGACCCTGAACGTGACCCGCGAGGCGATGGCCGAAAGGGGCTGGTGTCCTTCCGGCCGGCTGTTCGAAGCCGCCGCTTGCGGTGCCGCGATGGTGAGCGACACATGGCCGGGACTGGAGGCCTTTTTCCGGCCCGGCGAAGAGATCGTCGTGGCGAACAGCACCGACGACGTGGTCGCCGCGCTCGACCTGTCCGACGCCGAGCTTGACGCTATCCGCCGCCGAGCGCGCGAGCGGGTGCTGGACGAACACACCTCGGCGCGGCGCGCGAAGGAATTCGACCGCATCCTGTCCGATGCACTGCACGGCTCCACGCACGGCGAGCCGTTGAAGGAGGCAGTTTGATGTTGGGCATCGTGCCCGCAGCCGGACGGGGAAGCCGCATCCAGCCGCTCGGCTTTTCGAAGGAGCTTCTGCCGGTCGGCAGCCGCATCGACGGCAACACCGAGCGGCCTTGCGCGGTCAGCGAATACCTGGTGCGCCGCATGGTGCGCGCGGGGGCCGACAAGATCTGCTTCGTCATCGGCTCGGGTAAGTCGGATATCCTCGAATATTATTCTGCCGGTTATGCCGACGCGACTGCGCTGTTTGTGGTGCAGCCCTCTCCGGTCGGCCTTTGCGACGCCATCTTCCGTGCCGCACCGCTCGTCACAGCCGATGAGACCGTTCTGGTCGGATTGCCCGATACGATCTGGTTTCCCGAAGACGGCTTCCTGGCCCTCCCGGACGACGGCCTGTCCTTCCTGCTGTTTCCGGTGGACCAGCCGGAGTTCTTCGATGCTGTCGTTGTCGACCAGGACGACCTGGTGAAGCAAATCCAGGTCAAGCAGCAGAATGCCCAATCGAACTGGATCTGGGGTGCGTTCAAGATGCCCGGCCGCACCCTTCACCAGCTCGCCGCGCTGTGGCGGGAACGGGACCGGTGCGACGAATATATCGGCACGCTGGTCAATGCCTATCTCGCCGCCGGAGGCGATGCCTATGGCATCAAGGCTGGCACCGCCTATGTCGACGTCGGCACCTTCAACGGCTACCGCACCGCACTTCGCCTGCTTGAAAGCGCCGCCGGGACCAAGGACGACCAAGTCGCCGTGACGCTGCCCGGCAACCAGCACGTCCCTATCCTCGCAGGCGAAGGAGGCTAGCCATGCTGCATTCCGATGCCGAAATCCGCCGCCGTATCGATGCGCTCGGCCCATGGTTCCACAATATGGAATTGGCCGGCGTCGAAACCGCTCCCGATCATTTCCTCGGCAATTACCCCCTGATCAAATGGCGCAAATTCGCCGACGCCATTCCCGCCGATCTTTCCGGCAAGGCGGTGCTCGACATAGGCTGCAATGCGGGTTTCTATTCGATCGAGATGAAACGCCGCGGCGCCGGCCGCGTGCTTGGCATCGATTTCGATGAGGCTTACCTGGCGCAGGCGCGCTTTGCCGCTGAGGTAGCAGACTGCGACATCGAATTCCGGCAGCTCTCGGTCTACGACGTTGGCGCCCTGCATGAGCGGTTCGACATCGTGCTGTTCATGGGGGTGCTCTACCATTTGCGCCATCCCTTGCTCGCACTCGATCTGATCCGGGAGCACGTCGCCCGGGACCTGATGATCTTCCAGTCGATGCAGCGCGGCAGCACCAACGTGCCGGCGCTCGAGCAGAATTATCATTTCTGGACCCACGATCTGTTCGACCGGCCGGAGTTCCCAAAGCTGCATTTCATCGAGCATCGCTATGCCGACGACCCGACCAACTGGTGGATTCCCAATCGCGCCTGCACCGAAGCCATGCTGCGCAGCGCCGGCTTCGAGATCGTCCTGCAACCGGAGCAGGAGGTCTATTTCTGCCGCACCGCCGACGTGCCGGCCGGTGGCGGCGTCGTCTACCCGTCGAAAGGACAAATAAATGATTGAAGCCGCGATGATCTGGAACGAGCCCAACAACAAATCCCACTGGGATCCCGAGCTCGACCCCGACTGGAGCCGCTTCGCCAACATGGCAACCCTGGTCGCCGACGCGATCGCGTCGGAGAATCCGGCCTTGACCAAGGTCCTTGGCGGCATCTCGCCGATCGATGCCGGTTTCATGACACGGATGAAGGAGTTCGACGTGCTCGATCATGTCGATGCTGTCGCCGTGCACGGTTTCCCGCTCGACTGGAACCTCTGGCAGATCCACGAATGGCCGCAGAAGATCGGGGAGATTTCGGCTGTCACCGATCTTCCGGTATGGGTCAGCGAGGTCGGCGTGTCGACCTTCGGCGCCGAGGAGGTACAGGTCTGGGGCCTGCACCGGACCGCGGAATTGCTGATCGGCAACGCACCGCGCATCCAATGGTACAGCCTCTACGACCTGCCGCGCGAGTGGGAAGCGACGACGCGCCATCGCGAGGCGGAAGGCTCGTCTTACTACCGCCATTTCTACATGGGCCTGCTCCGCCAGGACGGCACGCCAAAGCCCGCGCTCGAGGAGTTCCTGCACCACACGCCGGCAATGGGACTGGTGCAGTGGTTCCATTTCGAAGATCACCGGCTGGACGACGCCGTCGCCTGGATGAAACGCCTCGGCGTCACCAATCTGCGCACCGGGCTTTCCTGGGCCGACAGCTTCAGGCCGAACGCACTTGACTGGTTCGACCGGCAGATGGAGGCTTTGGCCGACTTCGACGTGACGGTTACTTTCTGCTTCACGCCGGAACACCGCGGAATGATGCCGCACCACAGCAGTCCGCCGCTGGTGCCGGAGGAATTCGCCGACTTCTGCGCGGCAATGACGCGCCGATATGCCGGCAGCATCGCTGCCCCTTCGGTCGGCAGGCTGCGCGCCTCCGCAGCGTGACGGGATTCGGCCCCGCCCAGCCATGACGCTCACCGTCCTCAACGTCGCCTATCCCCTCGCCCCGGTCGGGCCGGATGCGGTCGGCGGCGCCGAGCAGGTGCTGTCGATGCTCGACCAGGCGCTCGTACAGGCCGGACACCGCTCGATCGTGATCGGCTGCCAGGGCTCGAGCGCTGCGGGTGTCCTCATCGAGACGCCGGCCGAACCCGGCGTGCTCGATGAAGCGGCGAAGCGCCGGGCGCAGCGTGTTCATTGCGCCGCAATTGCTACCGCACGCGCTCGCTGGCCAATCGACGTGGTCCATTTGCACGGTATCGATTTCGATGCCTATCTGCCGGGCGACGGGCCCACATTGGTGACCCTGCATTTGCCGCTCGACTGGTATCCGGCCGACGCTCTCAATCCGGCGCGGGAGGATCTGTGGCTGCATGCGGTATCGGCGGCTCAGCAAAGAACCGCGCCGCCGGGAGCCAGGCTGATCGGGCCGATTCCCAACGGAGTGGACGTCGACGCGCTGAGCGAACCGCAGGCCAAACACGACTTTGCGCTCGTGCTCAGCCGCGTCTGCCCGGAAAAGGGCATCCATCTGGCGCTGGAAGCTGCCAAACGGGCCGGTGTGCCGCTGGTCATCGGCGGCAAGGTCTATCCCTACGAAACGCACACAGCGTATTTTCGCGACGAGGTCGAACCCCGGCTGGACGACCGGCGCCGCTTCCTTGGTCCGCTCGGCTTTGTCGCCAAGCGGCGCCTGCTGAATACAGCCCGCTGCCTAGTCATCCCGAGCCTTGCCGCGGAAACCAGCTCGCTCGTCGCCATGGAGGCGCTCGCCTGCGGCACCCCCGTGGTGGCCTTCCCGAATGGCGCACTGCCGGATGTGGTCGAGCACGGCAAGACCGGGTATCTGGTCGGGGATGTCGACGAGATGGCCGAAGCCATCGCTGCCGCACCCAGCCTGGACCCCGAGACCTGCCGAGCCGAGGCGCGGCGGCGCTTTTCACTCGACCGCATGGTTTCCTCCTACATGGACGCCTATCGGGCGCTGGCACGGCTCGGCACAGACAGCGGGCAGCTCGCGACGGCGAGGTGAGCGGGACATGCTCCGCAGTGAGATCATCGACGATCCGGCGGACCTCGAAGCTCTCGAGCCGCGCTGGTGGGAACTCTGGTCGCGCAGTCCCTCGGCGACGCCGTTCCAGTCTCCCGCATGGTTGCTGCCATGGTGGCGGACATTTGCTCCCGGCGAGCTAGCGACGGTCGCCATCTGGCGTGGCGACGATCTGGTCGGCCTGGCGCCCCTCTATCTGGAACGCCACGACGCCGGCGCGCGATTGCTTCCGCTCGGCATTTCGTTGAGCGACTATCTGGATGTCCTTTGTCTTCCCGAGATCGCCGAACCGGTCGGCGCAGTCATCGGTGGCGCCGTTCTTTCCGTCGGCTGGTCACAGTGGATCTTGCAGGACCTGCCTCCCGGCGGCGCCGGCCTTGCCATCAGGCATGCCGCGCTCGAATCGTGCCAAGCCGTCGGTCACGCCGCTTGCCCGGTGCTCGCCCTCGCCGGCGACCAGACGCTTCAAGGCTGTGTTCCGGCGCGGCGGAGGCGCCAATTGCGCCGCGCCCACAGGGCCGCGTCGAGACTCGGCAGTGTCTCCATCGAACCCGCTTTGTCCGATCCGCAGACATTCCTCGACCACCTGATCCGCCTTCACCGCGCGCGCTGGGCCGGACACGGCGACGGCGTTCTGTCCGATTCCCGCGTGGAAGCATTCCACCGTCAGGCGCTGCCGCAGCTGGTCGCACAGGTGCTTGCCCGATGCTGGCTTATCACGATCGGTAACGCGATCGTGGGCGCCTATTACGGGTTCCATCATCGTGGCCGCGCTTGCGCTTATCTCGGTGGCTTCGATCCGGCCTATGCCGAGGAAAGTCCCGGCGCGCTGCTCATCGGCCAAGCGATAAGGCAGGCGATCTGCGAAGGCGCGGAAGAGTTCGATTTTCTGCGCGGACAAGAGGCCTACAAGTACAGCTGGGGCGCCGTAGACCGGTGGACGATGCGCAAGATCTGGACGCGGAGCAAAGGGCGATGAGCGCGACCCAGCCGGAATCTCGGCGGTCGACATCAGCAAGGCGGGTGCTGGAGGATTGGATGGCAGACGGTGCCGGCGTCGAAGCCGTCATCGCAAGGCTGGCTCTCCGTTTCGAGACAGGAATCGATGCTGCAGAATTGGCGAAGATTGCGCAAAACACGCACTCGGCTGACCCGCGAAACACGGCAAAACTGCAACGGATTGCCGACCTGCTGCGGCGCAGGCCCGAGATCTTCGCCACGCTGCGCAAAATAGGTGCTGCCGTTCGGCACGAGCGTGGCGAGGACGAGACCGACGATGCGGTCGTCAAGCGGCTGGCGGCCGGGTTTGACGCGGCGGCGGCGATCTCCCCGGCGGCGAGCGTCCAGCTGTCATCGCTGGGCAATGAGGAAAAGCTCTCGGCCGCTACGGCTGAGATCGTTGCATGGCTGGAGAGGCGAGGCTTTACCGGCACTGACCGCGACATACTGGATATCGGCTGTGGTATAGGTCGGTTCGAACAGGCGCTCTCCGCTCTGTCGCACCGGATCGTCGGCAGCGATATATCCCCAGCGATGATCTCGATCGCCCGCCGGCGATGCGCCGGGCTCGGCAATGTAGAATTCCGCCCTACGCGCGGTTTCGATCTTGCCGATTTTTGCGATGCCAGCTTCGACCGCGTGCTGGCCGTCGACAGCTTTCCCTATCTGGTGCTGGCCGGCCTTGCGGAGCGACATTTCGTGGAAATCGCGCGCGTGCTGAAGAGGCCGGGCATGGCCGCGCTTTTGAATTATTCATATCGCGGATCGCCGGCGCTGGATCGCGCCGATGTCCATAACTTCGCCAACGCAAATGGCATGCAAGTCCTCGTCGACGGCGAAAAGCCTTTCCGGCACTGGGACGGCGATGCCTTCCTGCTTACGATTTCCGGCGGAACATTGCGGCCCAACGCTGGTTCGGATGCCGAACGGGAAAAGCCGCTATTCGACAGTATGAAGGAGAACAAGATGGCGTCCGGCAGCAAGAAGCACATCGGTCGCGGCAGTCACGGCAAAGGCGCTGGCGCTGGCGCGATGACCGATCTTCCCAAGGACAAGATCGGCGAGAACGCCGTTCTGTCCAACAGAGACAAGAAGCAGCACACCAAGGAGCGTGGGCTCGACGGCAATCGGGTCAAGTCCGAGCAGTACCAGGATCATTCAGCGGATCGGCGGCCTGAAGACTGATCGTTGCGGCAGCATGTGGCTTGCGGCCGGCGAGCAATTGAAACACCGCGAGAACCCAACCGCTGACGAAGCTGTGCAAGGACCGAAGCCGGTCGCATGGATAGCCTGCAAATTCTTGCAAACTCGCCCTGTTGTCACCAGAGTGAGGTGAAGGGACCAACATTTGCCAAGAGAACGCGATGTCTCGCTCAAGGGAAGATTCCGTCAGCACGCGTGCCGATCTGACGATAGACCGGGAAATCGCTTCCTTGCTTGCGGCCATCGAACAGGAAAGGGTTCCTGACCGGCTGACCAAACTTGCGATCGAATTGCAGCATGCGCTTGTCGAAAGGCGCCTGCGCGAGACCAGCAACTAACGTGACGTGTATTAGCGGCGCCTCTCGGCTTCGAAGTCCAGTTGCCCTTCGGACAGATAGCTGCGCCTTTCCATCAGGGTCTGCGAGGAACTTTCGCCAAGGTATTCCAGCACGCCGGCGCGTGCCCTGTTGAGCCGGCTCTTCACGGTTCCCACCGCGCAACCGCATATTTCGGCCGTTTCCTCATAGCTGATGCCCAGAACGCCTATCAACATCAGAACCTCGCGCTGGTGCTCAGGAAGACTCTGGATGGCCTGGTGGACCTCCTTGCCCTGTACGGACCATTCCTGCGTCGCTTCCGAGATCGGCCGCAGCGAAGCGCAGTCGAG
Source organism: Mesorhizobium sp. M0800 (assembly GCF_040320095.1). Taxonomy (NCBI): domain Bacteria; kingdom Pseudomonadati; phylum Pseudomonadota; class Alphaproteobacteria; order Hyphomicrobiales; family Phyllobacteriaceae; genus Mesorhizobium; species Mesorhizobium sp. M0800. The sequence goes on along the minus strand of NZ_JAMYOZ010000006.1, from coordinate 128,531 downwards.
CAGGCCGGGCGCTTCCCTCACCGCGGCCCTGACACGCGTGTAGTAGGTGTTGCGCATGATCGTGAAGAGCCATGACTTCATGCGCGTTCCAGCTTCGAACTTGTCAATGTTGGCCAAGCCCTTGGTCAGCGTCTCTTGGACCAGGTCGTCGGCATCATCGGGAGTGCGGCAGAAGGTGCGGGCGAAAGCCCTCAAAGCGGGTATGAGGTCGACGATGGAAACTTCTTCGGTTTCGCGAGTCGCCAAGGCGTAGGCTGTAGGTGGCAATGGTCCAGCTCCCGTCCAGAATGAGTTCGTGAGCGCAGACCAGTTAAATGCATTGGGCGAAAGATCGTTCCGGCTGGCGAAAATCACCCGGATCGGGAACCGGAGCGGCTTGGCTGGGCAACCCAGCCGGCGGTGATATTTTTGACGGAACAACCACCGGTATCGCGGAGTTGGAATCCAGGCCGTCCGAAAATCCGGGGCGCCGCCATTGGCGTGTCGAAACGCGATTTTCGCAGCGAGCCTGGGCCGCCACCTCAAGGACAGTCCGCCACCTCAAAACAGGAGGAACCCATGACAGGAAACAACCACGCCAAAGGCAAAACGCCGGCCGATAGCGACCTTGCCAACGATCCCGGCATCGGCAGTTCCAAGGGCACGATCAAGGAGGGCGACCGGCTCGATCAGGGCGACAACACGTTCGAAGGCGATGTCGAGAACGACACCACGCCTCAAGGCGGTATCAATCCCCGGCAAAAGATGCGGACCAACAAATGACGCCAGCATCGGCCGGCGCACGATCGAACAAACCCGCTGCAACCCGTGCAGCAATCCCGCGTTAAAGAGCATGGGCCTCGCGTCCGCCCAGCGTTGATGCGACAGGCTCTTTCGCGGAGACACAGATGACAAAGAAATCGTTTGGCCGCCCCGTTCCAATTCTCGTCGGCCTAGGTTTCCCTCGCCATGTCGAAAATATCTGGCAGGCCTATGACGTCTTGAACGAATGGCCGAGTCGCGGCCCGGCGCACAAGGCGGCGTTCGACGCCTGTCGCGCCGGGCTGGCTGACGAGGTCGATGCCGAGACCGTGCGCGCGGCGTTCGAAGCATTCGCCCGCAAGGCGGGCATTCTGGCGCACGATGTCGCCGCCGAAATACCAGCAGGCACCAATCCCACTGCGGTTCGCGACGTCGGCTAAAATGCCCAGCAGGCCATGTGACCTGCTGAGGCTAATTTATATCAAGGGTGGTTAAATCGGGAGGACCGCCATGCTGGAGATAAAGTTCGATGCTCCGGTTTGCATCTACTTCGGCAAGCCGGGACGATCGCGAATGGTCAGCTCCATTTTCGAGGCTTCTTACTGCCTCAAAAGCGAGAAATGGCCTGCCCGCAATGCCCCGTTGTCGCTGATGGCGGCAGACGCATTGGATGGCGCCCAGATCGGCCAGATTACGGCAGCGGAAGCCCGCGAAGCATTTATCGACGCGGCTTTGGAAGCGAAGATTCTTGTCGAAGGCGAGCCGCATGACACACATGCCCGGACAGCCTTCATGCCGGACGGCGGGTGAACCGGCAGGCTGCTTCCCCGCAGAGCCGTTTATCGCGAATGGCTGGCTTCCTCGGCCTTTTTCTCCCGTTGCTGCCTGAGGACCTCGTCGGTTCCGACCAGCTTCTTCGATCCGCCGGGGATCGCGGTGGAAACAACAGCCGGCGGGTCGCTTGCGGGGAAAGAATCCTCCAGACCCGCCTGCAGCTGGTCTTCCAGCGTCTGCGGCTCTTCCGAGCGGCCAGGGGTCCTTCGGGTGTCTACATTCTCCAGCGGCTGTGTCATGTCCGGTGAAGACCTGACTTCTCGAATCCAGCCATAGAGCTGTTCGATGGCAAATTCCTTCATTGTGTCGAAATCGGCCTTTTCGTCACGCGATGCCTCGATTTGATCAACCATGGTCTTTTCGAACCGTTCGAGGCTCTCGCTTCCACACGCTCGGCAGAGACGCACCAGCGCCTCGCGCAGTATGAGTGGCGCAAAGTGCGCTGTCGCCTCGAGCCTGAGCTGCTGCAAACGCTCCGGGGTAGCGGCTTGGAACTTCGACATGCTCGACCTCTTCGCCTTGTGGAGCATGTCAACGAAAATTGTCGGCGGATGTTCCATCGGCGGCCGCTGCATCGCTCGATCCTCAGCGGTGCGCGCCACCACCGACTGCCATGCGGATACCGAGACCGACGACGAAGCAGCTGTGCCGGATGACCGTCCCGGCCGCCCGCTATGTAGAACCCATGCGGCTACTTCGGCCCGGATTCGCCAGATGCCTTGGTGCCATCGTTGGACCTGCCGGCATTTCGCATCATCTTGAGTGCTTCGTCCCTGGTCAGGCCGCACCTGCGGGCAAAGAAATTGACCTCATAGGCCTGCTCGGCCGACAGGCCGTCTTTGGCATGCACTCTGCGCTTGTGTTTGCGTCCGCTCATACAGGCTTGATCCCGTGAGACTTAGCCTCCCCAACTCACATCGGGCCAACCGGTTCCCCACTGCTTCGTCGCTGCGCAGGCTTTTCAGGCGCCGTCGGGCCGGCCGACCTTGTCCTTGAGTTCGTTCAGGAATGCGAGCAGCGCGTCCTCAGGATCGTCGGCCGCTTCGGTCAGCATATCGATGCCCCAGCGGCCGAGGACAGCCTCCTGGACGATGCTCGGCTGCGACATGAAGATGAAGGATTTCGGGCGATTCTTGTCATAGCCGGAGCGGCGCCAGGTCTGCCAAAGCCGGTGCAGCAGCAGACGGATGTTCATGTCGGACATGCTGTAGCCGATGAACAGGATGGTGCGCCCGAGCGCGTCGGCCCGAAATTTCACGTCGAGCGGCGAATCGAACGACAGCCGGTCGAAATAGTCGGTCTCCGCCAGGACCAGAGATTTGTCGTCGTCGAAATCGCCGTGGAATTTGATGATCTGCGTCACCTCGCCAGTGGCCTTGGGCAAATCCTTCGCATTGGCCACTTTCACAAAGGGCCGGCTATGGATCTCGAAGGCAACTTCGAGATTTCGGTCGTAGTTTGTCGTGTAGATGATCGGAAAATCGAGCGACACGATGAGTTTGTGGATCGCCGAGCCCTGCACTTTCTCCCGCGAGACGCTCCATTCACGATCCATCCAGCTGCGCAAAGGGCCGAGGCTCCCCTGCTTCAGCCGGTAGTATTCGGCAAGCGCCTGATAGCTGGCCTCCGGCGCACCGATCGTATCCTCGTCCAGACCGAGCTCTTTTTGCATGTGTTCGATGAGCTTTTGCCAGGACGGCAAGCCGACGCTCATCGACACCCCGGCTCCAACGAACAAGATAGCTCGTCGCTCTTTCACCGATTGAGCCAGTTGCTCGACTGCAGACAGCATTCGACACAACTGCGATAGGTGCCGCTCCGTTCCAGCCGAGCCCGGACCACCGGGAATAGATTTACTTCCGACTTGAGTGCTAACATTCGGATCGGCTGTCCCGAGCGCCCGGCCGCCGACTTTGGCCAACCGAATCCGACATTTATTTCGTTGCATTTGGCACTTCTGCGCCGCTCACGCGTTGGAGAGTGTTCAACAAACACGGCGCAGCTGCAGCTAATGGAGCTCTGCGCCAACGTCGGCAAACTCGACAGCCAATGAGGCAAGCGCGACTGGTGGCGGCGAAAAAAAGGGGAAAGAGGCCATTGGCTGCGATGCTGGGATGGACGCTGCTGGCAGGCTTCGCGTTGACTGCCGCGGCGGTTGCTCAGTCAACGTCAAGTCCTGCGATAAATCCGCCTGCCGCAGCTGCTCCGCCCGACGACGGCCAGTGGGCGATGCCGGCAAAGAACTACGCCTCGACCCGCTACAGCGAACTTGCGGAGATCACCGAAGACAACGTCAAAAACCTGCAAGTGGCCTTCACCTTCTCGACCGGCGTCAACAAGGGCCAGGAGGCTGCGCCCCTGGTGGTCGGCAACACGATGTACATCGTGACGCCGTTTCCCAACATCCTCTATGCGCTTGACCTTACCAAGCCCGGCGCGCCGATGAAGTGGAAGTTCGAGCCCAATCCCGAGCCTGCGGCGCAGGGCGTTGCCTGTTGCGACGTGGTCAACCGCGGTGCAGCCTTCTTCGAAGGGCGCATCTATTTCAACACGCTCGATGGCCACACGATCGCCGTCGATGCGGCCACCGGCAAACCGCTCTGGAACACCCACATCGGCAACATCAACATCGGCGAGACCATCACCATGGCGCCGCTGGTGGTGAAGGGCAAAGTGCTGGTCGGCAATTCCGGCGGCGAAATGGGCGTACGCGGCTGGATCAAGGCGCTCGACGCCAGCGACGGGCACGTCGTCTGGACGGCCTACAATACCGGCCCGGACGCCGAGGTGCTGATCGGCCCCGATTTCAAGCCGCATTACGACATGGACAAGGGCAAGGATCTCGGCGTGACGTCGTGGCCGCCCGACGCCTGGAAGATCGGCGGCGGCAATGTGTGGGGCTGGATCTCCTATGACCCGGACCTAAACCTGATCTTCCATGGCACCGGAAATCCCGGTCCGTGGAATCCGGATCTGCGGCCCGGCGACAACAAATGGACCGCCGGAATCTTTGCCCGCGATCCCGACACCGGCGCAGCCAAATGGTTCTATCAATGGACCCCGCACGATCTGCACGACTACGACGGCATCAACGAACAGGTGCTGCTCGACATGACCTGGCAGGGCAAGCCCCGCAAGGTGCTGGTCCGACCGGAACGCAACGGCTACGTCTATCTGTTGGATCGCACCACCGGCGAGGTCCTGTCGGCAGTCCCCTTCGGGCCAGTCAATTCCAGCACGGGCGTCGACCTCAAGACCGGCCGGCTGATTGTAAATCCGGACAAGAAGACCGGCACCGGCAAGGTCGTGCGCGACATCTGCCCGACCGCATCGGGCCTCAAGGACTGGCAGCCTTCGGCATTCTCGCCCAAGACCGGTCTGCTCTACATCCCGCACAACAATCTCTGCATGGACGAAGAGGGCGTCGAGGTGAATTACATCGCCGGCACGCCCTATGTCGGCATGAACGTGCGCATGATCCCGGGGCCGGGCGGCAATCGCGGTGCTTTCACCGCCTGGGATGTCGCCGCCGCCAAGCCGGCGTGGAGCCTGAAGGAGAACTTTCCGGTGTGGAGCGGCGCCGTCGCCACCGCCGGCAACGTCGTGTTCTATGGCACTATGGAAGGCTGGTTCAAGGCGGTCAGCGCCAGGACCGGCGAACTGCTGTGGCAGTTCAAGACGTCGTCCGGCATCATCGGCCAGCCGATCACCTATCGCGGCCCGGACGGGCACCAATATGTCGCGATTCTTTCGGGCGTCGGCGGCTGGGCCGGCGCGATCGTATCCGGCGATCTCGATCCGCGCGACGCCACCGCCGCGCTCGGCTTCGTCAACGTCATGAAGGATCTGAAGGATGTAACCACGCCGGGAGGTACGCTGTATGTGTTCCGGCTCCCTTGAGAAGATCGGCCGAGTTGCGCGCGCACGGCGAAAATCTTCCCGGCGGTTTGGCGCCGCGGTCGGCGCACTGGCGCTCTCGCTCGTCGCCGCCGTTGCCGATGCGCGCGAATTGAGGATCTGCGCCGATCCCAACAACATGCCGTTCTCCAATGCCGCCAGGCAGGGCTTTGAAAACAAGATCGCCGAACTCATCGCGACGGAGCTTGGCGCAACGGTTTCCTACACATGGTGGGCACAGCGCCGTGGCTTCGTCCGCAACACGCTGAAGGCCGGCCGGTGCGATCTTGTGCCCGGCACGCCCGCCAATCTCGAGATGCTGCGCACGACCGCGCCCTACTACCGGTCTTCCTATGTGTTCGTGACACGCAAGGATGCGCCGGAAATCACGTCCTTCAACGATCCTCGCCTGCGCGATCTGCACATCGGCGTCCAGCTGATCGGCGACGATGGCGCCAACTCGCCCCCCGTCCAGGCGCTTGGCCGTCGTGGTATCGTCGGCCATCTCATCGGTTTCCCCGTCTATGGCGACTATTCGGCGCCGAACCCGCCAGCACGCATCATTGAGGCGGTCGCGAATGGCGACATCGATATGGCCGTCGTCTGGGGACCGTTGGCCGGCTACTTCGGTGCCAGGCAAAAAATGCCGTTGCGGATTACGCCGGTTGCGCCGCGCATCGACGGTCCGCTGCTGCCGATGATCTACGACATCTCGATGGGTGTGCGCCACGACGACGATGCGCTGCGCAGCGAAGTAGACGCAGCGCTCGCCAAACACCGCGCCGAGATCGATGCAATCCTGGCGGAATATGGCGTGCCTCGCCTCGACGTCGCCGGGGCGGCAGTGCGATGAACCGCTGCCTTCCATGCTTGCTGTCGGCGATGCTCGTCCTTGCCGCTTGCCAGCGTGAGGAACGCGAAACGCGTCCACAGTCGGCGCTCGGCTCGGGCGATCAACCGGCAGCCGTGACGGCCCTCGAGCCGGGCGGCCAACGGCCGACCTCGTCCGACAACAAGGCCGGCGTGTTCGAGGCCAACGCCTTCCACCTCAGCGAGGGCAAGCGTCTGTTCAACTGGTTCAACTGTTCCGGCTGCCATGCCAATGGCGGCGGCGGCATGGGCCCGGCCCTCATGGACCAGAAGTGGCTCTATGGCAGCTCGATCGAAAGCATCCACGCCACGATCAGGGACGGCCGGCCCAACGGCATGCCGAGCTTCCGCGACACGATCCCGGATGACCAGATCTGGGAGCTTGCTGCCTTCGTCCGGGCACTGAGCGGCAACGCACCGTCCTCCGCCGCGCCGGGCCGCGACGACGACATGATGCCCCATCCATCCGAGAATCGCCTGCCGGACGCCGCGACGCTGGGGAAGTCGCCGTGAGCCGCGGTGTCTGGACGATGTGCTGGTGCACGGCCTGCATCCTGCTCCTCGCAGGATGCAGCGGCTGGCAATCCGCGCTCGACCCAAAGGGCCCGGCCGCGAACGAGCTCGCATGGCTGATCTGGTTCTTCACAGCACTCTGCACGGTGGTCTGGCTTCTGGTGATGGCCGTGCTGATCGTGCCATTGGCCCGGCGCGCGGCGCCGCTCGGCGACCCGCTTGTCCTCGACGCTGCCGCCGAGCGCAGCAAGATGCGAATTGTCGTCGCCGCACTCGCCGCTACCGCCCTGATCCTGGTCGGCCTGACGCTGCTGAGCTACTTCGCTAACCGGACGCTCGCCGCCATCGGCTCGGATGCGGCGCTGACGATCCGGGTGACCGGGCATCAATGGTGGTGGGAGGTGCGCTACGAAAACGATCAGCCGAACCGCATCCTGACGACCGCCAATGAAATCCACATCCCGGCGGGCGAGCCGGTGCGGCTTGTGGTGACCTCGACCGACGTTATCCATTCCTTCTGGGTGCCGAACCTCTCGGGCAAGCTGGACGTCATTCCAGGCCACGAGAACGTTCTCGATCTGAAGGCGGACAAGCCCGGCGTCTATCGCGGGCAGTGCGCCGAGTTCTGCGGCGCGCAGCATGCCAATATGAGCACCTTCATCATCGCCGAACCTCGGCCCGTCTTCGATGCCTGGCTGAACGATCAGCTGCGGCCGGCGGCCGCCCCCGTGTCGGCCGAGGCCAAAACCGGCCACGACCTGTTCCTCAAACGGCCATGCGTGATGTGCCACAAGATCGGCGGCACCATCGCCGGCGGCACCGTCGCCCCAAACCTCACCCATATCGCAAGCCGGCAAACGCTCGCTGCCGGCACGCTGACAATGAGCCGCGGCAATCTCGCAGCCTGGATAGCCAATCCGCAGGGGATCAAGCCAGGCGCCCACATGCCCGTGGTGCGACTGGACGGGGACGAACTGAATGCGATCGTCGCCTATCTCGAGGGCCTGAAATGAGCAGCGCCGACGTGGCCCGTGAGCGTCGGCTCGCCGGCGAGCGAGCAGCGGCCGGCAAAGGAGACCTGGCCCCCGAGCGCGACGGTCCTCGCGATACCGGCCTCGACGACTCCAGCCTTGACCGCTGGCTGGCGCGGACATGGCAGACGGCGCCGGGCATCATCGGTGCGCTCTCGAGCGTCGACCACAAGATTGTCGCGCGGCGCTACCTGATCACCGCTTTCGCCTTCCTGTGCCTCGGTGGCCTCAGCGCCGTTGCCATGCGCATCCAACTGTCGGGGCCGGAGCGCGGGCTGATCGGGCCCGACCGCTACAACCAGCTGTTCACCATGCATGGCGTGACGATGATGTTCCTGTTTGCGGTGCCGATCGTCCAGGCGACCGGCATCTACCTCGTGCCGCTGATGGTCGGCACCCGCAACATCGCCTTTCCGCGCCTCAATGCATTCAGCTTCTGGATTTATCTCTCCGGTGGCCTCTTCGCCTGGGTGTCGTTTGCACTCGACATGGCGCCCGACGTGGGCTGGTTCTCCTACGTGCCGCTGTCCGGTCCTGAATTCGGGCCAGGCAAGCGTTCCGACGTGTGGGCGCAGATGATCACCTATACCGAAGTGTCATCGTTGGCGGTCGCGGTTGCCACCATCGTCACCGTGCTGAAGCAGCGTGCGCCGGGCATGTCGCTGGACAAGATTCCGCTCTATGTCTGGGCGATGCTGGTCACCTCCTTCGTCATCGTGTTCGCCATGCCGGCGGTCATGATCACGTCGACGTTCCTGATCCTCGACCGGCTGGTCGGCACCCATATCTTCAATCCCGCCGAGGGCGGCGACGTATTGCTGTTCCAGCACCTGTTCTGGTTCTTCGGCCACCCCGAAGTCTACATCATATTCCTGCCGGCTACCGGCATGGTGTCCTCGATCATCGCCGCTTTCGCCCGGCGTCCGGTATTCGGCTATCTGGGCATGGTACTGGCCTTGATCGCGGTCGGCTTTCTGTCGTTCGGCCTGTGGGTTCACCACATGTTCGCAACCGGTCTGCCCAAGCTCGGCGCGAGCTTCTTCACCGCCTCGAGCATGCTGATCGCGATCCCGAACGGGCTGCAGATCTTCTGCTGGCTGGCGACATTGTGGGACGGACGCCCGATAATCAGAACGCCGCTGCTGTTCGTGTTCGGCTTCTTCTTCACGTTCGTCGCGGGCGGCCTGACTGGGGTGATGCTGGCGTCGGTGCCATTGGACCTGCAAGTGCACGACACCTATTTCGTGGTCGCGCATTTCCATTACGTGCTGATCGGCGGGTCGGTGTTCCCGCTGCTCGGCGCGACCTATTTCTGGTTCCCCAAGATCACCGGCCGGATGATGAGCGAACGTCTCGGACGCTGGCACTTCTGGCTTGCCTTCCTAGGCTTCAATGCGGCGTTCTTTCCGATGCACATTGTCGGCCTGTGGGGCATGCCGCGGCGGGTCTACACCTATCCGGTGGAACTCGGCTGGGGCAACATCAACCTGTTCATCACAGCCGGCGCGGTCATCCTGTTCCTAAGCTTCGTTCTGTTCACTATAAACCTGGTGTACAGCGCCTCGAGGGGCGCCCCGGCCGGGGACAATCCCTGGAATGCCGGCACGCTGGAATGGGCGACGAGCTCTCCACCGCCGAGCTATAATTTCGCTCGGATCCCTGTGGTTACCCACGCCGAGCCGCTCTGGGCCGAACGTGACACGCTGCCTGTCGCGACCGGGCTTCGCGTCGACGCGCGCGAACTTGTCATTTCGACCGTGGCAGAGGCGCATCCAGATGTGCGCGAGAAGTCGGCGACGCCGTCGATCTGGCCATTGTTCGCCGCGCTCGCCGTCGGCGCCACCTTTCTCTATTCGATCTTCAGCCCGTGGGCGGTGGTCTGGGGAGCCGGGCCGATCGCCATCACTTTGATCGCTTGGTTCTGGCCGAAAGGCGATCCGGAGGATGAGGAATGAAACAGCGTCCTGCCGCCGATCTTTCCAAACTCCCGACCTTCGGGATCGGACCGCGCAGCCCGACCTGGTGGGGCACTCTCGCCTTCATGGCGCTGGAGGGCACCGGCTTCGCGCTCGCCGCAGGCACCTATCTTTACCTCGCCTATCTGTCGCCCAAATGGCCATTGGGCGTGCCGCCGCCCAACCATTGGCCGGGCACCATCGTCACGCTGTTGCTGCTCGCCAGCGTGGTGCCCAATCACATACTGAACCGCTACGCCGAAGCCTGTGCCATGGTGCCCGTGCGCATCGGCTTGATCGTCATGTCGCTGCTCGGTATCGCACCGCTTGTCGTGCGGTGGTTCGAATTTCCGGCCCTCAACATTTATTGGGATACCAATGCGTACGGCTCGATGCTGTGGGTCCTGCTCGGCCTTCACACAACGCACCTGATTACCGACGTCGGCGACACGCTGGTGCTGACGGTCCTGATGTTCACGCGCCATGGCTATAGCGGCCGGCGTTTCGGGGACGTTGGCGACAACGTCTTCTACTGGGATTTCGTGGTCGCGACCTGGATCCCGATCTATCTGTTGATCTACTGGATGCCGAGGCTTGACTGAGATGCGTGCGCTTCGCTTGGGCACATCATGGGGCGGGCTGTTGTCCGGGCCTTTGGCCTGGGCGGTGTCGACGCAGCTGAATTATGTGTTCGTGGAGTGGCAGTGCGCCCACGGTATTCCCGTCATACCGGTCATTGCGCTGGTGCTGACAGTGCTGGCCTTGCTCGGCGGCATACTTTCGTGGCGGGCGCGACAGCAAGGTGGCGCCGCCTTTAAACCGGATCGTACGCGCGGCACCGAGCATTTCGTCGCCAATATCGGCATTCTCAGCGCGGTGCTGTTTGCGCTGGTAATCGTCATGCAAGGCGCGGCTTCGCTCATTGTTGACGGCTGCCTACGATGAGCTTCGAGGCGCTCTTCTCGACCTCGATCTGCTACGGTGCCGGCGCCCCGCAGGCCGGCTGGACGCTGGCGTTGCCGATCACGCTGCCGCTAACCATGGTCGCACTGCTTTACGCGGCAGGCGCCTTTCGGCTGTGGCGGCGGAGTGCCCGCAGCCGCCCGTTGCGGTTGCGGCAAGCCCTGCTGTTTGCGACCGGCTGGGCCATTTTGGCGGCAGCACTGGTCAGTCCGCTCCACGCATTCGGTGAGCGCGTTTTCACCGCCCACATGATCGAGCACGAGCTGTTGATGGCGGTGGCGGCACCCCTGCTGGTCGCCGCCCGTCCGGCGGCGGCGATGATGTGGGCATTGCCGATCAAGCTGCGGCTGGCATTTGGCGCAGCCGGGCAGGCGAAGGTGCTTCGAACCGTTTGGGCCGCCGTCAGCCGCCCTCTAGCCGCGACCTTCCTGCACGGCGTCGCGATATGGGCGTGGCACGTTCCGGCGCTGTTCGAGGCGGCGCTTGCACAGGGTGTCCTGCATTATGCGCAACATGCCAGCTTCTTTGGTACGGGGCTGCTGTTCTGGTGGGTGCTGCTGCCGCGTTCAGGCCGCGAACAAGCCTACGGCAGCGCAGTCATGCACCTCTTTTTCACCTCGCTGCACACCGGCCTGCTCGGGGTGCTGCTGCTGGTCTCGCCAAGGCTGTGGTACCCGGTAAACGCAGCCGGCGCGGAATTGTGGAGCCTTAGCCCGCTCGAGGACCAGCAGCTCGCCGGCTTGGTGATGTGGGTTCCGGCTGGCCTGATTTATGGCGGAGCCGCGTTGCTGCTGGCCGGTCTGTGGATTCGCTCAAGTGGACAGAGAAGATGGGAGGCGTCGCATGCGCTCCAGGCTGTCTAAGCTGGTCATTGGTGCCGGGACGGCGATTGCCGTGCTGGCCGCAGCTTGGGCGGCGCTGACGTTGTGGCCGGAGCGCCTCGTCAGGGTCGCGCATAAGACGGACAATGCCCCTGGCAGCATCGGCGTGCGCGCAACATCGCGCTTCACTCCGTCCGGACCCATCCTCGGCGCCGCGGCAATTGTCGTGCTTGTTGCAGCCCTGGCCGGGATCGCGTTGTACTTCGAGCAAAGCCGTCGAGTGGAGCAGAAGGCCGACAATGCAACCGGCGGTGTTGGCGCCCGCGCCATACCAATTATCATGGCCAATGGCTGTGCCGGATGCCACACGATCGCCGGCGTGCCCGGCGCGCAGGGACTGGTCGGTCCACGCCTCGACGCCAGCTTGGCCACCCGGGTCTATATCGGCGGCGTATTGTCCAACAACCCGCGAAACATGGTCCGTTGGATACGCGCCGCAAGAGAGATCAATCCGCACACGGCAATGCCTTCGACCAGAATTTCCGAGCAGGATGCGCGGGATATCGCGGCCTATCTCTATTCGCTGAAATGAAAGTCATCGCTCATCCCGGCAGCTGCACGCGGCCTGTCTTCACCAGTCGATCGCAGGCCGAGTGATCATCAGCCAGAAAATCCCGAGTACCGCAGCGAAGGCGGGGAAGCCGAAGGCGAACCACAGCCAGAAGAGCCGATGATAGCGCGGTGGCAACGGCGCGCCTGCAGCGGCGGCTTGCGATGCCAGCTTGCGCATCTGCATTTGCATCCAGACGACCGGGAGCCAGAACATTCCGGTGAAGATATAGAGCGCGATCGAAAGTACGATCCAGCCCTCCGACAGCGAGTAGCCTGCCTGCCAGGCGAGCGCGGCTCCGGTCAAAGGCTGCGCGACCACGGCCGTCGCGGTGAAAAGGAAGTCGGCGACGACGACGATACGCGCCACCGCCGCAACCGTCGCGGCATTGCCGGTCCTGTGGGCGAGCAGCATGAAGAAAGCGATACCGGCGCCGGTACCAAGCAGCACGGATGCGCCGATGACATGCAGAAATTTCAGCTGGAAATAGAGCATCAACGCTCCTCCAGCACTGCCAAGGCCACAAAGTGCAGCACCAGGATCGGCAACACCTTGAGGAACGGCCCAAGCGGGTCGTTCCACAGATCGGGGCTCAGGAAGCTTCCGACGACCAGGTAGAAGAGCGAGAGCGCGATGCCGCCATAGAGGCCTTTTCGCGTCGCTGGCCGCCAGGCTAGGAGCGCGCCGACGGCGATGTCGGCAAGGGCACCGGCTATCACGGTCGGCGCCGACAAGATGCCAGCCCCCGTGCTTTGCATCAGCTCGATGCCACCGTTATAGCCGGTGGTCAGCGACACAATACCCGTCACGATCCAGAAGAAGGGCAGGACGACGAAGATCGCAGGCTTGATGAAATACAGCCGGGCAAACCATTTTTCCTGCACCGTTGCCGGATTGAGCGCGAGGAAGCCCGCCAGGGTTTGCGGGCGTATGCCGGTCGCGGCGGTCCAGTCCGAGGGATCTCCAACCGCTCCTCGGGCGATCTCTCTGGCCGCGTTGGTGCGCATCGGTGGACGCCAGCCGAACATCGCGGCAAGGTCGCCGAGGCGGTAGAGAAGCCTTGCAACAGCCGCCGGCAAGACAAACCTGGCTGCAGGAGCCCAGCCGAGCCATCGGCGATAGCTGCCGACGACCTCGTCCATGCTCAGCTGTTCGGGACCGACAAGTTCCAACACGACGCGAGACGGACTGTCGGGATCGAGAAGGAAGACGACTGTTGAGACCACATCGTCGAGTAGTACCACCTGGAGCCGGCCGGTGCCGGGCATGGACGGCAGCACCGGCAGCGAGGCGAGACCCCTAAACAATGCGCTGGCCCCAAACACCGGCCGGCCGAGCACCACGGACGGGCGCAGGATCATCCAATTCAGATCAAGCGCCATAAGCGCTTGGTCGCCGGCCAGTTTCGTCGCCGAGAATGCCGAAGGCTGCGCCCGATCGACGCCTATCGCCGAGAAGTGGATTACCCGGGCAACCCCTGCCCGCGCACAGGCGAGGAAGAGTGCTGCCGCCGCATCGCGATGGACTTCGCGCGTCTTTTCGCGAGGGCTGTCCTGCAGGACGCCGGCACAATTCACGACGGCGTCGACACCCCTGAGATGCGGTAGCCAGTCTTCGGGCTGCAGCGCCGCCGCCATGTCCAGCACCAGCAATTGATAATTGCCGGCCCGATTTGCGCCGGGGCTGCGGACCAATCCGATCACCTCATGCCTTTCGGAAAGAAGGCGTGCCACGACGGAGGCACCGATCAGGCCGGCGGCGCCGATAACCAGGACTTTCACTGGACCCCATTCTCCGACGGCGGGAAAGTATCGTTCATTCCGGTTTATCGCCCTCGATACTCCCCTTCATACCGGAAAGTTCTTCCGTCGTGCATAACAACCGCGGCCGCGCCGGGTCGGAGATGTCGAGCTTGTCCCAGGGAATGCGGTACACGCTGTCGCGACCGCGCAATCGAAAGGCGTCGAGGACCGCAATGCCGATGGCCGAAGCGGACAGACGCTCGAAGGCCGCGTAGATGCCGACATGGTACTCGGCAACTACCAGGTCGTCGCCATCCGGTTCGGCGCGTATCTCCTCGATACGGCCGATGCTTTTGCCGCGCTGCGAAAGCACATTCCTGCCAGCCAATTGCTCAAGATTGACGGTGGCCATCATCCAGCTCCCGGAATACGACCAATGACATGATCGCGCAGCCAGTCCTGCCAGTCGAAAATCGCCGTTTCGCGGACGTCGATATCGAACTCGATGTCGACGCCGATGTCGCGCACCTTGTTCCAGGCGATGCGGTGCGGCTCGGCATGGCGCTTGCCGCCGAGCCTTGCCGCAACCCGCGCCATCCAGCGCCCGGGTCGCTCGCCAAGCCGACGCCCCAGCGTGATCGAGCCGAGCTCGACCGCAACGATTTTAGGCGGCTCGCCTGGCCTGAGCTCGGCCACCAGCCCGTCGACCTTGCCGATCTTGACCTGCTCGCGGTCGACCACTTGCTTGTCCAGGATGTCGCGCAGCAACTCCATCACGTGCCTCCGAATATCTGCAAAGGAATGGTCACGATCGCGAGCACGAAACCGAGCGCGATGATGAAGATGACCGCGGCATTCGCTATCATGCCATTGCGGTGCTCGCCGACATAACGCTCGTCATTCAGCAGGAAGAGGAACGGCACCACGGTCAGCGGCAGGCTGGCGGCCGTCAGCGCCATGGAAAAGATGGTGAGCTTCAGCGGATCGAGGCCCAGTGCGATCGGAATGGCGGCGAGAAACAGCGAGACCGTATACACGGCGCTGAAGCCCGGGTCGTCGCGCGGTTTCAGGTTCTCGCCCCAAGTCCAGCCGAAACCCTGCGCCACAAGGTAGGCTTGCTGCAGGCCGATTTCGAGCGCGGCACCGAAGCAGGCAATGCCTAGTGAAGCAACGAACAGGACAAATCCCCAGAAACCGAAGATCGGAATCAGCATCAGTGGCAGTTGGTGGTAGTCATCGACCTGCTCTATGCCGTGCGCGACCAGCACGAGCGCCGCCACAATCAGCACACCGATAGCGATTGTGCCGCCAAAACTCATGCCCAGGCCGGCAATGGCCCGATTGGCTCCGAGATAGCTCTTGTCCCACTCGTCCTCGATCGCTCCCGACGAATAGAACATGAACAGATAGGGCGAGATCGACGCACCAAGAATGCTGACCGCCATGAACCAGTAGTTGGCCGCGTCGTGATCCGGCAGTGTGGGCACGGCCCCGGCCGCGACCTGCCCCCAATCGGGCTTCAGCATGACTGCGCCAACCACGAAGCACAGCGTGACCAGCCCGAGGATCGCGACGCCTTTTTCGATGAATCCGAACGTGCCTTTCCAAAGGAACAGCCACGCCAGAAAAGCGACCGGCAGCGCCCACCACTGAAAGCCGATGCCGGTGGCGAGCTCGAGCGCAATGGCAACACCGCCGATTTCGGCTGCCATGACCAGGAAGTTGACCAGCAAGGTCGCAAGCAACGGCCACAGAAAGGCGTTGAAGCCAAACCGTTCCCGGATCCCGTCGGCGATGGTGTGATGGCTAACTGCGGCGAAGCGTCCGGCCATTTCGACCAGGAAGATGATGCAGATCGTGCCCAGGACGACGGCCCATATCAGCTGAAACCTGAACGCCGCGCCGGCCTGAGCGGCGGTCGCCACTGATCCGACCTCAAGAAAGCCGCCAACGCTGGTGACGACGCCGAGCGATATTTCGAGCAGCTTCTTCATGATTTCGGCGCGAAATGTTTCGCGTAGGACGTGCTCAGGTCGGCGGCGGCGGCCCGCAGATCCTGCTGCGCCTGTTCCACTTCCGAGCGGTTGCCGTTCTGCACGGCCGTCGTCGCGCGCATTACCGTTGCCGAAAGCCGTCCAACCACCATCGTCAGACCGGCTTGCCCGCTGGGCTCAGGCGACTTGGCGGACTGGATTTGCGCACCGGCATCGGCGAGCGCCTGGCCGACCGATTGCAAAGTGCGCGACGTGTATCTCGACGGGGCTTCCCCAGCGATCCAACTCTCCAGGACCAGCGATGCGGTCTGTGTGGCGGAAGCCGCGGTTTCTGACTGCTGCTCGACCTGGCCGGAAGGCGAGCATGCCGTCAGTACAAATATTATCAGCAGCAAGCACAGGCGGTCTGGTCGAGGACCGACGGCTGTAACGGCATTTACAATACGTGCTTGTAGCGTTGCTGCCACACGATTGTTCTCCCCGCACCAAGCGACTTCGGCGCGAAGTTTGATCTAGAGCGCTGGGTGATCAGGTCAACTGAACCGCGATGAACGGCGCTGGCACCGCGGAACAAACCAGCGATCGCCGGATTAGGGGATGAGGAGGCAAAGGCCATGGACAGGGAAGAGCGTATCAGGCAGCGAGCCCATGAGATCTGGGAGCGCGAAGGCCGTCCGCAAGGACGCGAGCGCGAGCATTGGGATCAGGCCGTGCAGGAGATCGAAGCTGAGGGTTCCGAGGCCGAACGCGGCCCAGTCGTGCCCGATCCAACGGTCGAGGCCAGCTCCGATCCGGAGGCACGCGGCAGCAAGCGGCGGCGAGGGACATGAGGCCGATGCCTCGTTTCGTCGCCTGGATCGTGGTCGTACTGGTCGTGCTGTTCGCCGCCTGGCTGATGATCGGGCGCGACAGAACCGGCGGCGGAGGTCAGCCCACGCCGCACGCAATTGATCAAAATGGATAGGAGCCGACATGACGGGAACCGATACTCATCCTGAACAAGACCCGGCGGAAGGATCGCGATCGATAGTGGAAAAGCAGCTCCGCAAGGAGCAAGGCGGCGAGGGTCAAGATCGCAAAGCCGAGCCAGCTTCCGACAAATCCGGCAGCAAGACCAAGACGCCTTCGGAAGCGCGCAAGAAAGGCTCAGGCTTGGATTGAGCCGGCCGAAAGCGGGCTCACACTGCCGTTTGCCTCGAAATAATAGGGATAGCGCTGCTGGACGATTTCGAGCACCTCGAAGATGCGGCGAAGATGCGTTCGCATCGCCTCTTCCGCGGCAAGCGCGTCGGCCTGCTCAAGCGCATCGACAATCCGCCGATGCTGGCCGAGGACCACCGACATGCTGTCGAGGCGCGGAAAAGACAGGAAGCGGAAGCGGTCCATATGCAGCTTCGCCGCGCTGATGTCGGCCCAGATTCCGGGAAACCCGGCATGGCTGGCGATGTGCTGGTGGAACAGCTCGTCCGACTTGAAAAAGCGCCTGTCGTCCGCGATGCAGGCGAACGTCTCCTGGACGGCCAGTTCGCCTTTGAGCATGGCAAGCAGGTCGGCACGGCGCGGGCTCTCGACCGCGCGCTTGATCAGGCCGATTTCGAGCGCTTCGCGCAGGAACTGCGATTTCTCGAGATCGGCAATCCGGAGCGGCGCCACCATGCTGCCGCGCTGCGGATAAATGTCGATCAAGCCAAGACCGGCCAGCCGGGCGAGCGCCTCCCTGACCGGCGTGCGGCTCACGCCGAGGGCTTCCGACATCGCCTTTTCAGAAATCAGCTCGTGCGGCTTCAGGCGGAAGGTCAGGATCTGGTCGAGCAAAACCTCGAACGTCCTAGCCGCAACTGAAGCGCCGGGGGCGGTTTCGCCGAGCCGCCCCTCGGTGATGGTCCGCATTCCCAAAAGCCCTGCCATCGGCGACCCCTTATAGGCTCTGCAGCTTCAAGCCGTTCATGAAATGCCTGCGCAAGCAGCAGCGCCGACGTTATTCCTTGCGCGGAGAACCACCGATGCGCGCCAGCAGGCCGCCATCGACGCGTACGACCTCGCCGGTGACGAAGGAGGCATCGTCGGACAGCAGGAAGGCGACGACTGCGGCAATCTCTTGCGGCTGGGCGGTACGGCCGAGCGGATGCATATTGTCGAGGATGCGCAGGATCTCGTCGGGCCTATCGTTGAGCTTGACCGCATCCCGCAGCATCGGCGTGTCGACCGCACCCGGAGCGACGGCATTGACGCGCACGCCGAGCGGCGCATAGTCGACGGCCATCGATTTGACCAGGCCGATCAGGCCGTGCTTGGCCGTGCTGTAGGCCAGAACCCCTTCCTGGCTGGCCAGACCCTGCACCGAGCTCATATGGACGATGGCGCCGCGGCTTTGCCGCAGCAGCGGCATCGCCGCGCGGGAGAGCAGGTAGGCAGCCTTGAGGTTGACGTTCATCACCTCGTCCCAAAGCGCCTCGTCCGTGGTCTCAACCGTTCCGTAACGCTGGATGCCGGCATTGTGGGAGAGCATGTCGAGCCCGCCGAACGCGGACTGGGCAAGCTCGACGGCGCGGCCACAGGCTTCAGTGTCGGCGGTCGAGCCAAGCACGGTGTGCACGGTCACGCCGCGCGCCGAAAGCTGCGCCGCGACCTCATCCAGCTGATCGCCCGCCCGGTCGAACAGGATCAGGTCGACGCCTTGCTCAGCCAGTCTTTCGGCGACAGCACGACCGATGCCCATGGCTGCCCCGGTTACCAGTGCGCGTTTTTTGAACTCAGCCATTTATCCTCCCTCGAACAGTTGCGCAGTGGCTACCATGGTAGTCGATCGGCGCCACTTGACGTGCCCTTCTTTGCCGAACCGGCCCAACCGTGTTCGGCGTCATGTCGATCCTTGCATGAAAGCCAGCGTTTCCGCGCGCGTCGGTGCTCCAAGACGTCCGCCAAAGCGCAGGCATTTCAGGGCGGCGGCGGCGCTGGCCACTGCTATCGCCCGCTCTTCGTCCCAACCTTCGGCCAAGCCGAGAGCGAAGGTGCCGTGAAACACGTCGCCTGCCGCCAGGGTGTCGACGGCTTCGACCGGCGGCGACGGCAGATGACGGACGTCATTTCTGCCCGAGTAGCGGAACACGGTGCCGTTCGCGCCATCGGTGACCGCCACGAAGGCGCCGGTCCGTTCGCCGAGAATGGCGACGGCAGAACCGGCGGATATCTCCGGACCGCAAAGGATGCGTGCCGCCGGCAGCGAAGCAACGACATGCGAGGCGAGCGGCAGCAGCCGGTCGAGCACCGGTCGCGAGGCGACATCGGCGTCAAGGATCGCCGGGATACCGCACTCGCGAGCCTTCGCCAGCGCCAGGGCCGCGGCTCCGGGCCAGCGGACATCAACCAGCACGGCGTCGAAGCGGGAAAAATCCGCGGGCGGAAGACGGTCAGGATCGGCTTGCGTGACTGCATCGTAGAAGGGCACAATCATACGCTCGCCGGCGGCATCGACCAGGATCGTGGCAATGGCCGAGCGGCCACCTTCAACCCTGCGCACCAGCGAACAGTCGACCCGCTCCGCCTCCATCTGGCCGATGACATCGCGGCCAACAGCATCGTCGCCGACGCTTGCCCATAGCCAGACCTGCCCGCCCTGGCGGCTGGCCGACGCGGCCGCGCTTGCTGCCATGCCGGCCGCGATCTGCACGGCCTCGCTTGGCAGGAACTTGCCGGC
Organism: Mesorhizobium sp. M0800; assembly: GCF_040320095.1. Taxonomy (NCBI): domain Bacteria; kingdom Pseudomonadati; phylum Pseudomonadota; class Alphaproteobacteria; order Hyphomicrobiales; family Phyllobacteriaceae; genus Mesorhizobium; species Mesorhizobium sp. M0800. Next base: position 108,863 of record NZ_JAMYOZ010000006.1, on the reverse strand, counting down.
GCCGGAGGGCAGGACATCGAGGCGCAAGATCGTGTCGTAGGTGAGCGCGCCGACGCAGAGCAGGCGGGGCGCCGTCATTGCAGCCGGTAGCCGCGCTGATGGGCAATCGCCGTCATCACGCCTCTCAATTCGGCAAGGCCGCGAAGACGGCCGATCACGGGGTAGCCGGGATGGGTGTGCCGCGCGGCGTCATCGATCAGCTCGTGGCCATGATCCGGGCGAAACGGCAGCAGCGCCGCCGGTTCGCCGGCGTCGCGGCGGCGTTGCTGCTCGTCGAGCAAGATCGAGACCACCGAGACCATGTCGACATCGCCGCTCAGATGCTCGGATTCCATGAACGAGCCGTCCGGGTCCTTGCTGACGTTGCGCAGATGCACGAAGTTGATCTTGTGCGCAAAGCGCCTGGCGATGGCGGGCACGTCATTGGCCGGGTTGGCGCCCAGCGACCCCGTGCACAAGGTGAGGCCGCTATGGGCCGATGGCACGGCGTCCAGGATAAGGGCGATGTCGTCGGCGTTCTTGACGATCCGGCACAGGCCGACGAGATCGCGCGGCGGATCGTCCGGGTGGATCGCCAACGTGACGCCCGCCTCTTCGGCCGCCGGCAGCACGTTTTCGAGAAAACGGACGAGGTTCTCGCGCAGCCGGTCGTGCGACAGGCTCGACTGCTCGGCCACCACTTCGCGCAATTCCGCTACGTCGTAGCGCTTGAAGGCGCCTGGCAGGCCGGCCATGATGTTGGCAAGCAGACGCTCTTTTGACGCACCCGGCGTCGTCTCGAACCATTCGCTCGCCCGCTGGAGAACATCGGACGCATAGTCGCGCTCCGATCCCTTGCGCTGCAGCATGTAGCAATCGAACGCGGCAAGCTCGTGCATGTTCATGCGGAGCGCCCGTCCGCCGCCCGGCAGCGGCGCAGCCAGGTCGGTCCGGGTCCAGTCGAGGATCAGCATGAAGTTGTAGCAGACCGTGCGCACACCGCAGGCGCCGAGATTGCGTAAGGTCTGCCTGAAATTGTCGTAGAGCCGGTCGAGATCGCCGCGGCCGAGCTTGATGTCCTCGTGCACGGGCACACTCTCGACGACGCTCCATTTGAGGCCCATCGCCGGATCCGCCTCGATAAGCGCCTGGCGCTGCCTGATGGCGTCGATCGGCCAGACTTCGCCGTAAGGGATGTCGTGCAGTGCCGTCACGATGCCGGTCGCGCCGGCCTGCCTGGCATGGGCGAGCGTTGCTGCGTCGCTCGGCCCAAACCATCGCCACGTCTGCTCCATTCGACCTCCAGCTACGGAATTTCCCGACGAGACCCCGGTGTATTGGATGCTACCATGGCAGTCAATTGCCGCAGTCCAGTGCCTGTGTCCGCGTTCGGGCGGCCGCCCTATGAGAGATTACAACGATACGTGGCGTTCAGATTGAACGGCTATTCAAGGTCCGAGTTTCGGCTGGCCCAAATCGCGCCGCGTTCGAACATCGTGCGCATTTGCGGCACGGCGAACTCGTCGGCGGTGTGCCCGAGCGCGCTGTAGAAGACGCGGCCCCTGCCGTAGCGGCGCTTCCAGACAACCGGCATGACGACGCCGGCGATGAAATCGAGATGCTCGCCGGTGAAAGTAGTCGTCGCCAGCACCTCGTTGGTCGGATCGACATGCATGTAATACTGCTCTGAACGGTAGGCGAAGCCGTCGATGCCCTGCATGACCGGATCGCCTGGCCTGGTGATGTCGACGTGATAGTCGATGATGTTGCCGGGATGGGCGACCCACTGGCCGCCGGTCATGAACTGGTATTCCGGCTCGTTGCGGAAGCTGTCGCACATAGTGCCGTGAAAGCCCGCAAGGCCGGTGCCGGCCCCGACGGCGCTGGTCAGGTTTTGCAGCTCCGGCTTTTCGATTGTCGACATGGTGATCACCGGGACAATGAGATCGAGCTTGCCCAGCTGCGGATCGGCAAGTGCCGAAGTCCCCTGCTCCAGCTGCACGTCGAAGCCGTTGCCGGCCAGCATCTCCTTGACGATTTCGGCGCTTCGGGCCGGGGTGTGACCTTCCCAGCCGCCCCAGAAAATCAGTGCCGTCTTGCTCATCGCATTATTCCCTATTCCAGAATTCCGAAAGGCAGGTCGGCGCGCATCGGCGCCGGCCGGGCGCAGCGATATCTGAGATCGATACCCTGCCCTATCTCTGCTGAAGAGATGATCGATTCCATGATTTCCAGGACATGGAGGGAAAGATCGAGACTGGCGCGGTGTTGTCTGCCCGAGACGACCGCCTGCGCCATGTCGGCAAGGCCGAGGCCCCGGTAATTGCCGTCGCCATACGAATGGATCTGATCGGCCACCGTCCAGTCGCCCTTGCGCTGGCTGGTCCTGATGTCGCCCTGGAACTGGTTGGGATCGGAGACGATCATCGAGCCCTTGGTTCCGTAAAGTTCGATGTGATTGTGTTCATGCTTCCAGACGTCGAAGCTGGTGGTGATCGAGACCGCGGCGCCATTCTCGAATGCGAGCAGGCCGGAAATATGGGTCGGCACCTCGACCCGGATGGTTTCGCCCTGGCGCGGTCCAGAACCGATGGTGCGGGTGGCGTAGGAAGACTTCGCCTGCCCGGTCACGGATTTTACCGGACCCAGGAGATTGACCAGGCAGGTCAGATAGTACGGTCCCATGTCGAGCATCGGCCCACCGCCGGGCTGATAGTAGAAATCCGGATTGGGATGCCAGAGCTCGTGGCCGGGCACCTGCATGAAGGCAGAGCCGGCGACAATGGTCCCAGCCGTATCCTCATCGACCAGCCGCCGCGCCGTCTGGTGGGAGCCGCCAAGAAAGGTGTCGGGTGCGCAGCCGACGCGCACGCCCTTTTCGCGCGCGGCCGCGACCAGCCGCTCGGCGTCGCTGAGCGTCGTTGCCAGCGGCTTCTCGGAATAGACGTGCTTGCCTTGCCCGACAGCCTGCAGGCCGACCGGCACATGATGCTGCGGCGTAGTCAGGTTGAGCACGATCTCGACGCGCGGATCGGCCAACAGCGCGTCGACCGGCATGGCAGCCAGGCCGTAGACCGCTGCCTTGGCCTCGGCCGCCGTCCGGTTGACGTCGGCGACGCCGACAATGTCGAGCACCGGGAATTGTGGCGATGCCTTCAGATAGGCATCCGAAATGTTGCCGCAGCCGATAATGCCGACACCGATCCTCCGCATGGGCCTCTCCTCAAAAGGCGGCATTGATGAAACAGCAGAACTCGTTTGTCACCCCCCTTTCGGCCAGACGACGTTATCCCGTGACAAGGATATACCTCGAGAGCCTCAGAACCGCCGCCCGATCACAATCGCGCGCCTATGCGCGAGCCGCTTGCTTTCGAGGTCGAACGGCCGGTACTCAGCAACATTGCTTCATGTAGCTTGCTCGACATTTTTGATGCCGGCTTTAGAAGGACGCACATGATCCGCCCACAAGGAACCATCGCACCGATCCTGACGCCGTTCGAAAACGACGGCCGGATCGCCCGCGATCTCTGGATATCCCACGCCAAATGGGTGCTGGATCAGGGAGCGCATTTCCTGTCGCCGTTCGGCACCACGGGCGAGGCCTTGTCCGTCTCGTTGCGCGAGCGCATGCAAGCGCTGGAGTGGCTGGTCGAGGCCGGCATTTCGCCAAGCCATCTGATGCCCGGCACTGGTGTCACAGCGCTTGCCGAGACCGTCGAGCTGACGGCGCATGCCGTCGGGCTCGGCTGTGCCGGGGTGATGGTGCTGCCGTCGTTCTTCTATACGGCCGCCGGCGACAACGGACAGGCCCGCTACTATGGCGAGCTGATCGAACGGGTGGCGAACCCGGCGATGAGGATGATCCTCTACCACATCCCGCAGAATTCCGGCGTACCGGTGAGCCCGGCGCTGACCGCCCGCTTGAGCCAAGCGTTTCCGGATGTCGCAGTGGCTTACAAGGACAGCGCCGGCGATTGGAACAACACCGCGGCGGTCATTGCGGCAGCCCCAAGGGTCGCGGTGTTCCCGAGCTCGGAGGCACAGCTGACGAAAGGCCTCGCCAACGGTGCTGCGGGGTGCATCTCGGCGACGGTCAATCTGAATGCCGCAGCGATCCGGGCCCTCTACGACGCAGCGCTGGCGGGAGAGGACATTACTGACGCGGATGCCGCCATCAAGGCGTTCCGCAAAATCATCCAGGACGCCGGCCTCATCTCCGCAATGAAGGCAGTGCTGGCGGTACGGTCCGGCGACAGACGCTGGCTGAACCTGCGCGCGCCGCATGAGAACGCGACGCAAGCCACCGGCGAAGCTTTGCTCGCCGCTCTCGGCCCGCTAGCCGACCATATCGGCCGGAGCTGACTATCGGGCCGTGTTCAGGGCGGCAGCAGCGCGTATCAGCGCCTTGAACGCATTCTCATCTATGTCTTCGCCCTCACGGATATCGATGGCGCGCCTGGTGTTGCCTTCGAGACTGGAGTTGAACAGGCCTGAAGGATCCGGCAGGGAGGCGCCCTTTGCGAAGGTCACCTTCACGACGTTCTTGTAGGTCTCGCCGGTGCAGATTATTCCGGCGTGCGACCACACCGGAACGCCTCGCCACTTCCACTCCTCGACCACTTCCGGGTCAGCCTGCTTGACGAGAGCGCGGACATGGGAAAGCGTCTTGCCTCGCCAATCGTCCAGCTCACTGATCCTCGCATCTATCAGCTGAGAGGGAGAGCTCTCTGCATTTCCTTCCATAGAGCCACTCTTCATCATCATTGTCGCTTTCCCTAGGGTTGTTGCCGCTCGCCCGTCACATGAATACCGCTAGTCGGCACCGGGTTTGCGGGAATGACTGGCATTCCACTCACATTCGCTCGCCAGCCAACTGGCTGGCTTGCTTTACCCAGTCGGTGAGTTGAGCTTCGTCGAGCTGGTCGTCCTCGCGGATGTCGAGGTAGCGCACGTCCTTGTGCTTGGACTCGCCTGGAGGGAAAGGATGCAGCGACGTGCCGCGGAAGAAAGCCAGCTTGATGTACTTTGTGAAGCAATGGAAGTTGAGGAACCAGCCTTGACCCTCTACGCCATAGAAGGGCGAGTTCCATTTGACGGCCTTGCGCAGGTTGGGAACGTTGCGCTCGATGAGTGCGTCGAGGCGGCGGCCGACGTCGTGTTTCCAGCCCGGCATGGCCGCGATGTAGGCCTGCACGGGAGCGTCACCATCACCCTTCGGGATCTGCGGGTTGCCGCCTGCGAGGAGGACCGGCTTGGCGGCTGCAGGCTTGGCGGCGGGCTTCTTCGCGACCGCCGCTGACTTGATGGACGTCTTGTTGGCCATGCGTTCACTCCAATGCGCCGGTGCCCCCTGCGTTGCGCCACTTGGGAGCGTAAGGCAGCACGAACATGTACAGACCGGTAAGCAGGAGCAAGCCGAGTGGAAACAGCGGCAAGAGGTATACCCAGTAGGCGGGTTCCTTGCCTGCTCCCAGGCTGATGAAGATGGCGGCGACGACCGCCGCAAAGATAATCGACAGCCAGCGGTGGATCTGCCGAACCCATTTGTTCCAATCCATTGAGACCTCCTCTGAAGACGAACCGAAGCGGATCGGGCGGCCCGTTTGGCGACTCCCGCCGGGCAGCCACGCCACTGAACGCATGCTTTACCAGCGCGCCAGTTGGGTGATTTGAACGAGGTTGCCGCAGTTGTCGTTCAGCTGGGCGATGGTCGAGCCGGTTACTTCGGTCGGCGGCATCGTGAACTCGGCGCCGCGCGCTTTTATGCGCTCGTAGTCGCCCTTGACGTTATCGGTGAAGAACATGACCGCGGGCTGGCCCTGCTGGAAAATGGCTTGCTGGTAGGCCTTGGCCGCCGGGTTGTCATTGAGCGCGAGTTGCAGCTCGGCACCGTCCGGCTCGTCGGGTGATGCGACGGTCAGCCAGCGAAACGGCCCATTGCTGAAATCGGCCTTCTTGGTAAAGCCGAGCGTTTCGGTGTAAAAGCCAGTGCCTTTTCCTGGTCTCCACGTATACTTTGGCCAACTTGATCTTCAATGGCTTGCCTCCATTATCGCCTCGTGATGTCGCTCTGTAACAGAGCCCTTGCTTGGATAGCCCAGCGGATCTCAGTCCGTCCGCGCCAGAACCTGCTCCAGATCGTCAAAGAACCTCGGCCAGCCGACTTTGGCACCCCGGAAGTAAGGCTGCTGATCCGGCCGGAAGCCCGACTGTTCCATGCGCAAGCGGGCTCCGGTGCTCGTGGGGGTGAGGGTCCAGGAGACGACACTCTTGAGATCCTTGGTATCCCACGTGTAAGTCAGTGTTCTGTTCGGCTCGACCGTCTGCACCTGACATTCGACAGCGCCCCAGTCTGCGTGAAGATTGAAACGGTGGTCCGCGACAGGTTTGAAGTCATTTTTCATGAGCCACTCCTCGATCAAGTGTGGTTGCGTGAGCGCGCGCCAGATCTTCTCGGGCGGATAAGCGATTTCCCGTTCGACAACGACGGAGAGCGTTTCGGTCGCCATTTCGTTCACTGGTCCATCCTTTTGAGCAGGTCTTCGAGGTCGTCGAACCGGCTCTGCCAGAACCCGGTCATCTGGCTTGTCCAGTCAATCAGGGGGGCAAGCGCAGCAAGCTGCGCGCTATAATGGGTCTGTCGCCCTGCATGGCGGTCGCGCACGAGCCCGGCCTGCCTCAAAACGCCGAGATGTTTTGACACGGCCGGTTGCGAGATCCCGGCCTGAGCCGTTAGAGCCCCGACCGTCTGCTCTCCTTCGCGACACAGCCGCTCAAAAATAGCGCGCCGAGTCGGATCGGCAAGCGTTCTGAAGAGTACATCGTGAGCGTTTGGCATTGGGATCGATAACCCTTCGGCTATTGATCGATGTATAACCACCGGGATATGTGTGAGTCAAGCGGGAAGCGGCATAATTCTCGTTGCAGGTCACCTGCTTCGCTCACGCAGCCAGTTGCTTATTCGCCGTGCTCTGCACTGGAATTGTCACGCGTTATACGCTACATGACCATCTACATGGTCAGGAGCTGAGATGGACGCGGTCAATTTGGCGGACGCCAAGGCACATCTGAGTGAGCTCGTCGACCGGGTCGAGGCTGGAGACTCGATCGACATAACCCGGCGTGGCAAGCCGGTCGCCAGGCTCACGGCCGTGGCCCGCCCTCGCAAACGGATCGACGCCGTCCTGCTCCAATCCCTGACCGCAACCATGCCTCTGCAGGCTCAGGCTGCCACCGATCTGGTGCGATCGATGCGAGATGGCGATCGCTATTGACGTCCTATCTCGATACTTCGCTGATCATCGCGGCGCTATCCAACGAAGCCATGACCGCGCGTGTTCAGGGCTGGCTGGCGGAGCAGGACCCAGGGCAACTTGTGATCAGCGACTGGACCATCACCGAGATTTCCTCCGCCATGGCGATCAAGCTTCGGACCGGACAGATCGACCTGGAGCAACGCGCGGCAGCGCTCGCGATGTTCAATAAGCTTGTCGCTGAGAGCTTCACCGTGCTGCCGGTGACGGGCGGGCATTTTCGGGTCGCCGCGAAATTCGCCGATCAGCATATCCTCGGGCTTCGTGCTGGCGACGCCCTGCACCTCGCGACGGCATCGGAGCATGGCGCCACGGTGTGGACCCTCGACCAGCGGCTCGCCGAGGCAGGACCGATTCTCGGCGTGCCGACGCAGTTGCTGGCATGATCGAGGCCCTCTCCTCCAAAATGAATAAACCGATTGGCTGCAATTCTTGACCTTGACGACTTGTGGATATACATTTCTTCCAGCGTATATCTAAGAGAGGAAGTGGCATGCAGATCGCCAAATGGGGAAACAGTCTTGCGGTCCGCCTTCCCGCCGCTGTGGTCGAAGCGCTTGAACTCAGGGAAGGCGATGAGATCGAAATCCATGTCGCTGACGCCCGCCAGCTTGGCGTCGCGCGGAAGCCCGGGCGTGAGGAGTTGCTGAAGCGTCTCCGCGCCTTCCGCGGTCGGCTTCCCGCTGACTTCAAATTCGATCGGGACGAGGCAAATGCCCGTTAGTTTTTTCGATACCAATGTCCTTCTTCATATCGCGTCAGGCGACACGGCGAAGGCGGATCGGGCCGAGGCGGTCATCGCCGATGGCGGGGCGATCAGCGTGCAGGTTCTCAATGAACTCACCAATGTCGCCCGTCGGAAGATGCAAATGTCATGGGACGACACGCATGCGCTGCTGACCACGCTGCGCGGCCTGTTGACGGTTCATCCGCTCACGCTCGAGACCCACGAAACAGGATTGAGGCTCGCCGAGCGGTACGGCCTTTCCACCTATGACGCGATGATCGCCTCCGCGGCGGTTCACGCTGGCTGCGATACACTTTGGTCGGAGGACATGCAGCACGGAATGGCGCTCGACGAAGGCTTGCGCATCGTTAATCCCTTTCGCGTTGCGAGCTGATCACGCTCATTGAAGGGAGCTGGCCGGGAGCGAACTGGCGGCTTTCGATGTTGCCGAGCGGCGCGTCGGGCACGGAGAGCGATGCTGTCAACCACAAGCGTCTGCGCGGGCGAGGAGAAAGGCCGCTTCGCGCACGTTGCGGGTGAGCTTGGCCGCAGCCTCGAATTCGGCGCGGGCCTCGGCCAGCCGGCCGGCCCGAAACAGAAAATCGCCCCTCGCCGCCGGCAATGGCGCATAATTGCGCAAGGCGGCGGCGTCGGCAATCTCGTCTACCAGCCGCAGGCCCGCTTCGGGCCCGAAGGCCATGCTGTGCGCGACCGCTCGATTGAGATCGACCACCGGCGAGGGCATCACTGCACGCAGCCGGTCGTAGAGCGCTGCGATACGGGGCCAGTCGGTATCGGCCGGACTGCGCGCCCGCGCGTGACAGGCTGCAAGCGCGGCCTGCAACACATAGGGGCCATCGCCCCCGAGGGCTTCGGCACGGGCCAGCGCGTCAAGGCCTCGGCGGATCAGCAGCTGGTCCCAGCGCGCGCGGTTTTGCTCGGTCAGGGTCAAGAGGGCGCCGTCCGGCCCGATGCGTGCCGGCAGGCGCGATGCCTGGATTTCCATTAGAGCCAGCAGGCCGAACACCTCGGCATCCTCGGCCATCAGACCCGCCAGCATGCGGCCCAGCCGTTGTGCCTCCAGGCACAGGCTCGGCCGGACAAGGTCGTCGCCTGCCGTGGCAGCATAGCCTTCATTGAAGATGAGATAGATGACCTCCAGCACCGAGGACAGACGCGCCGCACGCTCGGCGCCGCGCGGCACCTCGAAGCTTAGCCCGGCCTTTCCGATCGTCCTCTTTGCGCGGACGATGCGCTGGGCGATCGTCACCTCGCTCGACAGGAAAGCACGGGCGATCTCGTCCGTCGTCAGGCCGCCGATGACACGCAGCGTGAGGGCCGCGCGGGCGTCGGCCGAAAGTATGGGGTGGCAGGCTGTGAAGATGAGGCCCAGCAGCTCGTCGCCAAGATCGTCGTTCATGGCCATTTCGTTTCCCTCGGCCGTACCATCGCACTCGCCGTCCAGCTCCCGCGCGATCTCCTCATGCTTGCGCTCGCGCATCTTGTCGCGACGGATCGCGTCGATGGCGCGGCGTTTGGCGACCGTCATCAGCCAAGCGCCGGGATTGGCCGGAACGCCGGTCCTGGACCATTCGGATAAAGCTATGACCAGGGCGTCCTGCACCAGTTCCTCTGCAAGATCGACATTGCGCACGAGGCGGGCCAGGCCCGCGATGAGCCGGGCTCGTTCAATGCGAAAAATCGCCTCGATCGCCTGCTGCGTCTCGCCTGCCGTCATGCTGCCTTATCGGCCAAAGCCATAACGAAGGCAAAGCAGGCTGCGGCCGACAGGTTCAGTTGCCGCTAAGCTTCTCGCGCGTCCGGTCATGGATTTCCGTGACCTCCGGCGTCAGATTCCCATTGCCAATCAGCCATCTCGTACAGCGGCCGGATTTCAATCTCGCTCGGTCCGGGCATGGGATTGGGGCAGCGCTTCACCCAGGCGACCGCCTCGTCCATGTCCTTGACTTCCCAGAGCCAAAAGCCGGCGACCAGTTCGCGGGTCTCGGCAAAAGGCCCGTCGATGACCGTCCGCCGGGGACCATCGAACGCAACGCGCTTGCCCTGCGAGGAGGGCTTGAGGCCATCGGCGTCGAGCAAGATGCCGGCATTGCGCAGCTCGTCGTTAAACCTGCCCATCGCCTCCATCGCCTCCTTCGCCTCGGGCGTGGGGACAAAGCCCTTTTCGCTGTCCTCGGTAGCCTTCACAAGCACCATCACACGCATCGTCTGTCTCCTTGTTGAGCCGGACTCACAGGCCGGCATCGAAACGACGAACGGAGTTTAGGAAATCGACATTGTCCTGCAAATTTTTTTCGAGGTTGAGGAGAAAGCCGCCGATCGCGGCTCCCCTGGTCAGGAATCGCGATGGCGCGATATCGAGATTGGGCGCAACGCTGGTCGCCGATTGTAAGTAAATTGAGTGGCTCGCCTAAACCATTTCGGGACGTTTTGAGGCCTCGCGGATCGCCTTGTGCACGCTGCGCTGCAAATCCATGAAGGCCGGGGTTTCCATGACCTCTTCCCGGCGCGGGCGCTCGATGTCGACATTGAAGGTCTGCATGATGCGTCCCGGGCCGATCCCCATCACGACGATGCGGTCCGACAGGTAGACGGCTTCTTCCACATCATGGGTGACGAAGAGCACGGTGAGCCTGTGCTCCTCCCAGATCTGCGTCAGGAGTTCCTGCATCTGATGCCTGGTCAGGGCATCGAGCGCGCCAAAGGGCTCGTCCATCAGAAGCATTTTGGGTCGATAGGAAAGGGCACGCGCTATGGCCACCCGTTGCTTCATGCCGCCAGAAAGCTCAGACGGATAGCGATTGGCGCTGTGCGGGAGCTTGACCAGATCGAGATGCTCGCGTGCTATCCTGCGGCAGGTCGCGCGATCATGACCCGCGGCCTTGAGCGCGAACTCGATGTTCTGCTGCGCCGTCAGCCAGGGAAGCAGGGTGTAGGACTGGAAGACGACGCCGCGGTCGAGGCCCGGCTGCAGGATCGGCGCGCCATCGATGGCGAGATCTCCCGCGTCGAAATCCTGCAGTCCGGCAACGATCGACAGCAGCGTGCTCTTGCCGCAACCCGACGTGCCCACCAGCGAGACGAACTCGTTGTCGGCAAGATCGAGATTGATATCGCGCAGCACTTCCGTGCGCCGCGCGCCCGTGCCGAAGCTCTTGTGGAGACCCTCGATCCGCAGTTTGGGCAAACTCATCGGCCCGGCCTCATTGCACGTGGCCCTCCTGCCGGAACAGCACTTTTCCCAGTGCCTTCATGACCTGGTCGGTAATGAGGCCAAGCACACCCAGCAGCAGGATGTAGCCGATGATGGTGTTTGTCTGGAAATAACGCTGGGACACGGTGATGCGGTAGCCGAGCCCTGATGTCGCCGCGACAAGTTCCGCCAACACCAGCCAGGTCCATGCCCAGCCGAGACTGATGCGCAACGTGTCCCAGATGCCTGGCAAGGCGCTGGGAACCACGATGCGGGTCAAGATCCTGCGATCCGGCAGGCCGAGTGTCCTGCCAAGGCCAATGAAATCAGCGGGAACCCGCTTCACATTGTCCATGATCATCAGCACCTGCTGAAAGAAGGTGCCGATGAAGATGATCAGGAACTTCTGGGCATCGCCCGTCCCCGACCACAGGATGGAGAGGGGCACGAAAGCGACCACCGGCATGTAGCGGATGAAATCCACAAGCGGCTCGATCGCCGCTTCCCAAGTCCTGAAGCTGCCGATCAGCACGCCAATCGGAATCGCCAATGCCGAGGCGATGAGGAAGCCAACAGAAATACGATATATCGAGGTCCTGAGATCCAGCCACAGCGTGCCGTCACCCGCGAGCTTGCCGAGCTGGGTCACCACGCTTCCCGGCGAGGGCAGGAAAATCGGCTTTACCAGCCCCAGCCCCGTTGCCGCCCACCAAGCAAGGCCGAGGCCGGCAAAAACCGCCACTGCTATCATCAGGAAGCGCGAGCGTGCGATGGGCGCGCCGATCCCGGAGGATCGACGACGGCGCATCGGCTGTTTGATCACCGGCCCCGGCGCTGCGTGAGACGGGCTTGGCTTGGTCGCACGCTGCTCGGACATTTGCGTCACCACCGCGAGCCGGCCCCCGTCATTTCGCGGCCTTGACGAATGACGGGTCGATCATCTGCTCCGGCGTCACGTCCGCCTGAAGCAGCCCGGCGTTCTTGGCGGCTGCCTCGACATCGGCGAATGTCTTGGTGGAAAATTCGCCCGTCAGCGCATCCTTGTTTTCGGCGAGAGTATAGTAACGCACGCCATCAAAGGCGGTGTTGAGGTCTTCGACGCTCGAACCGACCGCCTTGGAGATGATCGCCCGGCCGTCGGGCGTGTCGGCATTGTAAGCCTTCAGGGCCGCATCCCAGGTCTTGATCATGGCAAGCACCTGGCCGGGACGCGACTTGATCACCTCATCGCGCACCACGAACACGTCGCTGATCAGGCCGGGATCTTCGCCTGCGGTGAAGAGCAGCTTGACGTCCTTGTTCTGTGCCCTGGCCGCGGTGAGATAAGGCTCATAGGTCACCGCGACCGGGACCTGGCCGGCGATCAACGCACTGCCGGCATCCGCCGCCGGCATTGGAACCGGCTGGACATCGGCGATGGACATGCCATTCTTGGCGAGCGCGTATTTGAGCAGGATGTCGCTCGTCGTGCCTTCCTCGAAAGCCACCTGTTTGCCCTTGAGGTCGGCGACGGAGGCGACGTCCTTGCCGGCGATCATGGCGTCTGCCGTCATGCTGACGTCGAGCAGAAGCACGATCTTCACCGGCAGGCCGGCCGCAACCATTCCCATAGCCGTGTGGGTGGCGATGTTGGCGGCATCGAGCTGGCCGCTCGCCAGGGCGGCGTTGATGTCCTTGTCCTCGGCGAAGTTCACGATCTGCACGTCGGACAGCCCGTTTGCCTTGAACAGACCCTTGGCTTCGGCGACGTGCCACTGGCCGTAGCCAAGCCATGGCTCGATGCCGATCTTGAATGTTCCTGCCTCAGGCGTCGCCGGAATTGTCGTGTCGGCCGCGTAGACCGCCGGGGCAAACCCGACGGCAGCAGCCATAACGAGTGCGCGAAATTGTCCTGCTAGGTTACGCATCATCTTGTTCCCCTTGATGATCAGGCCGCTTTTTTGAACCAAACATCCGGCCTGGTGAGAATGCGGGCTTCTGCTCTTGCGGCACCGTGCCTCGGCATCTTAGCTGTTCGTTCAACGAAAGTGCGACGACACTTCAACGTCAGCAACAGCGGATGTCAAGGCTAAATACATACATGCATATACAAGTTAGCCCCTCCTTCCGACTCTGATTCGCTTCGCTGCGATCAGGTTTTTTTGGATGGAGAATATCGACTGCCAAGCGAGTAGCGGCTGCCAACGTAAGTCAGCTTGCTGATCGTGGCAACGACGGCGCCCGTCCATGTCCGGCGATGCAGAAACAGGCAGCAGCTGCCGACGTCGATGCCCAGATACCGCGCCGTCTCGGCATCGGCAGGGGTCGCCGAGATGATGTGCTCGACCTCCGTCACCGGGGTTTTCTGCATGAGATAGTCGTAGGTCGCTGTCCTGGAAAAATCCTGCTTGTCATAGTCGGGTATTAGGCCCGGGTTGACGAAGCGCTCTTCCAGTTGCACAGGCAGGTCGTTCTCGAAGTTGACGACGATGGAATGATAGACCGACACGCGCTTTGCAAACTCGAACGAAAGCGCGAGCTCCTTTGTCGGCATGATCTCTTCGAGGACGATAACCTCGGAGCGATGCCGGTTTCCCCGCGCGACAATTTCCGCCGCGATGTTGTTGATCTCGATCAGTGCGGATTGCGGTCGAGGTGGCGCGATGAATGTGCCGACGCCCTGGAGCCGGATCAGAAAACCCGCAGAGGTCAACTCCCGCAAGGCACGATGGACCGTCATCCGAGACACGCCGAGTGTCGCCACGAATTCATTTTCGGACGGCAGCTTGCGGTCCTTGCTCCATCGCCCCGTTCCGATGTTCGTCAGGATGTAGTCCTTGACCTTCTGGTAAAGAGGGCTGGCGGTGTCGGGCAAAGTGATCATTTCAAAAATCCTTTCCGGCAGGTTCGGAAATCACACGCGCCCGGCACACCGCATCCGGATGATCGTTTTCAAGCCATCGCCCTGCCCCGCCAACAGCCGCTCATAGGCTGCGGGAACATCATCCAGACCAATCTCGCGGTCGATCAGTTCGACCATGGGCTCGGTCAATTCGCCGAGCATCCGGATGGCGTCGGGAAGCTCATCCGCAAAGGCGTGGCATCCCAGCAATGCTATTTCGCGTTCAACCAGGATGTTGGGATCGATATCGAGGCGGCCATGGAATATGCCGACCATCGCAACGGTGCCGCCGACATCGAGAACGCCGAGCAACTGGCCGAGTGCTGCGACGCTGCCGGTTGCTTCGACGGCAGCGAGCAAGGGGGCATCCGCGGTGGCGGCGGCAATGGCGTCCCGGTTCAAGTCGACGATGCTGGCGCCGGTGATCCGCACCACCCGGGCGCAGCGGCCCTGATTGCGATCGGCGACGAGCACGGTACCTGCGAATGTCCGGGAAAGCAGCAGTGCGGCAAGCCCGCCGATAGTCCCGCAGCCGACGACAAGAACGGAGCCGGCCGTTTTCGGCAGACGCCGCACTGCGTGCAACGCTACAGCCAGCGGCTCGGCCATCGCCGCGACCCGTTCGTCAAGCGCAGCATCGATGGTATGCAAGAGGCGCGCGGGCAGGACCGCCTGTTCGGCAAATCCGCCGTCGCATATCTCGCCGACAAAGCCCAGCGACGTGCAAAGATGCCGCCTGCCTGCATGGCATTGCGCGCATTCTCCACACCAGAAACGGGAATCGGCGACCACTCGGTCGCCAACAGCGATGGTGTCCACGCCCTCGCCGATGGCGATCACCGTGCCTGTCAGCTCATGGCCAGCCGTCGAAGGCGACCGGCTTATCCATTGGCCCGTGCGAAAGTTGTGAAGATCGGAACCGCAAATGCCTGCGGCATCGACCCTCAGCTTCACCCAGCCTGGCTCGGGAGCGCCTGGCGCGGCGATATCCTCGACGCGCAAGTCGCCGGGTCCATAGAGTCGCGCCGCCCTCATCGTCATCGTTTCCGCTCAGCCGGCGAGATAGCGATCGCGGATCTCCGAAACCGCGTTCTCATGCGAGCTGAATCCTTCGTAGCGGGCGAGCCTGCGGGCATGCAGGGCGAGTTCCGGATAGGCCGCCGAGGTCACATAGCCGACCGACGATCTCTTGACGAAATCCGTCACGGAAAGCGGTCCAAAGGTTCGCGCCCACCGGCTGGTCGGCAGCACCGCATTGGGTCCCAGGACGAAGTTGGCGAGGGTCACCGGCGTATGCGGACCCATGAGGATCTCGGCGGCTTCCGTGATACGTCCGAGATGCGCAAATGGCTCGGTTGACAGAATCTCGAGATGCTCCGGCGCATAATCGTTGATGAAGCGGTAGCTGTCCTCCAGCGACTCGGTCAGCACGATGCCGCCGCGCTTTCCAGTCAGTACCGCGCGCGAGAACTCTACACGCTGTTCGCTCATCCGGGACCAATGTTCCGGTATCGCAATCAATGCGGCTTCGGCGACCTTGCGGCTGTGCGTCACCAGGTAGGCCGAGGAATCCGGCCCGTGCTCGGCCTCGATCAACAGGTCAAGAGCAGCCAGGCCGCCGTCGATGCTGTCATCGGCAAAAATGATCGCTTCGGAAGGACCGGCGGGGAGACCTGTGTTGATGATCGGGGACAATACGCTCTTTGCCGCGACCACCCACGGGCTCCCCGGCCCGACGATCTTGACGGCAGGCTTCACGGTCTCGGTTCCATAGGCGACAGCGGCGACCGCATGGGCGCCGCCGCACTTGTACACGGTCTCCACGCCGGCGAGGCGGGCAGCAACCAGCGTCGCGGCGTCGACGGAACCATCCGAAGTCGCAGGCGTCACGATCGCGATCTGGGGAACCCCGGCAATCACCGCCGGAACCGAGGTCATCATCGTCACCGAGGGAAAGGCGCCCTTGCCGCGCGGAACATAAAGCGCAACGGAAGCAATCGGTGTGTATCGGTCGCCCGCATAGGCGCCCGGCCGAACTTCCTTGAGCCACATCGTTTCCGGGCGCTGCTCCTCGTGGAAATGCCTTATGTTCTCGATGCCGAACCGGATACTCTCCACGACATCCTTCTCGACCTTGTCGAATGCCGCGTCGAACTCCGCTTCCGAAACTTTCAGTCCACCGTCGGCAACATCGGCTTTGTCGAGTTCGCGTGCAAACCGGAGCAGTGCCGCGTCACCTTCATCCTTGACGGCCTGGATGATTGGACGGACCTTTTCGATGAAGGAAGACAGATCTCCTTCGGCGCGTTTCAGTAAACTGGCCCGCTGATCGACACTGAGGGATGACAGGCGGTGGAAGCTGACGTCAGACATGGCGGCTCCTTTTCTTAGAACGCAATTACGATTAGCGCTTGTCGATCACTTCTGGGACACGTCTCCGGCCCCTGAAGCCTTCAAATCGATGCGAGAAAGCCTCCATCCACGGGAATGGACTGGCCGGTTATGTAGGCTGCCGCATCCGAAGCGAGGAACACCGCGATTCCGTGCAGGTCCGAGAGATCACCAAAACGGCGCTGCGGAATCTTGGCGAGCATCGATTGCTGCCATGCCTCGTTGCTGTAGAACACGTCTGTCATCGCTGTCCTGAAATAGCCAGGCGCAATGGCGTTGACCCGGATCCCGAGATCGGCCCACTCCGCCGCAAGCGCCCGCGTCATGCCGAGGAGGCCTGATTTCGACGAGCCGTACGGCACCGCCGTGGGAATCCCGACCTCGGAGGTCAGCGAGCAGAGATTGATAATGACGCCGGGCCGTCCGGCGTCTCTCATCTGCCGCGCGGCGGCTTGGGCGCAGAAGAAGGCGCCTTTGAGATTCGTATCGACAATCCTGTCCCACAAGGCCTCGTCGACATCGAGTGAAGGCCGGACCTCTTCCACCCCCGCATTGTTGACGAGAATATCGAGACCTCCGAGCAGGCTGCCGGCCTCGGCTGTCGCCGCCAGGCAGCGGTCGACATCGGTGACGTCCAGGGCGATGGCGTGTGCGACCCCGCCGGCGGTGCGGATGGCCGCCATCGTCTTCTCGAGCGAGGCCACGCTGCGCGCCGTGACCGCGACGTCGGCGCCGGCCGCGCTGAGCGCCTCGGCGATGCTGCGCCCGATGCCACGGCTTGCGCCGGTTACAAGCGCCTTCCTGCCTGACAGATCGAAGAGAGATGCGTTGCGCATGTCATCCTCCTTGGTAATGTCGCGCTTGGACCGATCGCGTCGAGACTATCCGAATGCAGCTTATCTATACAAGCATGTACATCATGGCTGTAGTGCGCCATGCGGAACTTTGCTCGTCAGAGCGGCAGCGCTTTGGCCGACATCGGACCGGTCTACGCGGTTCGCCCCAGCCCATCTGGAGTTCATCGGGAGGGGATAGATGAAGCGCGCAGTAGACCACGACGCGATGAGCGTGGTCGGCTATACAACCCCCTGGAGTGCCAAAGCAGGCCAGCGGATCAAGCTCAGCCTGTCATGCGATCGGCCGATAAAGGCCACACGAATTTGCCGGCTCGACAAGCCGGTTCCGGAATTTCTCGCCTGGCCCATCGAAACGATAGGTGAAGCACGGCATCGGCATTTCGACCAGGGGTCGTTCCTGTTCGTGCGAGCCGGCGAACTGGCCAAAGTACAAGCCGTCCACGGCATACGTTTCGAGCTGTTCCTCACGCGCAACGAAGGTGCGCGCACGATCCTGGAGGCAGGCGCCCTCGGGCTGCGCCTCCGCGACGGCGCATTTGTCGTGGAAATCGGCGGCGAAACCCCTGTCGAGAAGAAGGCGCCAACTGGTGTGTGGCTCACTGTCGAGTTGGACCTGCGGCAGGAACAATCGCGTCTGCGCATCAAATCTCATGATCTTCTCGCGCCTTACGAACTCCATGAAGGTTTTGGCGGCCCGGCGCGGAACCTCCAGGCGCACGGCATCCATTTCGGCGCAAGTGCCACCAACCACGAACCTACCCTCAACGCGAAATTTGCTGCGATCCGGCTCGACACCCCACACGGGACTGTTGCCTGGAATTTCCCGACGCTGTTACCAACGCAGCCGATCCTGTCGTCGAGCGGAGCAGATCCGTTGCTCCTCGACGTGATCAATCAGCCAGCCTTCTGCGTGACTTCGGCACGCTGGGACGGATCGAGCTTCGAGCCTCGCTTGGTGCCGTCGCACTACGACGCTATCCATTGCCACGACGACGACATCGGCCCGCTTGAGTGGCCGGCATCGCACCAAACGACGATCCCTGAAAACGCACACCCAGGCGTCTACGCGTTCCAGGTCGAATGGGAGGGTGGCTACGAACGCGTGGTGTTCTTCGTCACCTCTTCACAGGTTTCGTCGCCGCTGTTGTATCTCGTGCCGACGGCGACCTATCTCGCTTATGCGGACGAATGTCTCCCGGATCATCTTTATGAATGGAAAGGCGACGACCGCGGACATCGCTTCGCGATCGCCAACAATCTGAAATCCCTTTACGACTACCATTCCGACTTTAGCGGTGTTTCCATTTGCTCCTACAAAAAGCCGAAAGTGACGCTCAGGGACGATTACGATTATCCGCTCTGCGGCTGCCCACACAATTTGCCGGTCGATCTGCATTTCCTCCGATTCTGCCACGACAATGGAATCGTGTTTGACGTCATGACCGATCACGATTTGCACGAATGCGGCATAGACGGTTTGCGTCGACATCAAGCCGTCGTCACCGGCAGTCATCCCGAATATATGTCGATCGAGATGGAGCAGGCGCTGCGGCAGTTTGTAGCCGAAGGCGGCAGCATCGCCTATCTCGGCGGAAACGGCTTTGCTGCCACTGTGGCTTTCAAGGACGATCTGATGGAGTTGCGGCGCTCGCCGCTGGAGGCCGGCCGCACCTGGGACGGCCCGGTCGCCGAACAGGCGCTGTCGATCACCAACGAACCAGGCGGCTATCTCCGTTGCCGCGGCCGAGGCGAATTCTCGCTGATCGGCGGTGCAATCTCATTGATGGGTTTCGATGGCGCACGCCCCTTCACGCGCACTGAGGAAAGCCATGAAGCAGGATGCGCATGGCTGTTCGAAGGCGTTGAAAATGCGACCTTCGGCACCGACGGCATCGTGCTGGGCGGTGCCGCGGGCTACGAAGTGGATGCGACGGACCCAGCCCTCGGCACTCCCGGTGACACCGTCGTGATCGCGCGTGCGACGGGATTTCCCGACAGCTTCTTCCAGGATCCGACGCGCTGGTATGAGGGCGGGGATACGCAACGCATCGCCCGCCGCTGCGCCGAAATGACCCTGCGAAAGCTCGCAGCAGGCGGCTTGATCTTTTCCGCAAGTTCGGTTGCCTGGTGCGGCGCGCTGCCAGCCGCAGGCGCCATGAACGATGTCGGCAGGATCACGCTCAATCTGCTTACCCGCCTCGGTGCCACGAAAGGAGAACCCGGCCGAGAAAAATGGATAAGCTGATTGGCGCCGTTACGGAAAGACCCGTATCCGGTTTTGGGAATCAAATCAGTCGGCGTGCACCGGCTTCGTCTCACATGCCTCTCGCCACCTGGCGGACGGCAGTTGCCTCAGCCGCAACCTTCAGGTGCGCTGCTTTGACAAACGGCGCTGAACCAGAATTTGGCGCGGCATCAACGACACCCTCGCCGACTAGGCAAGGAAGCTCGGTATCCCTTCTTCGGCGGCGCGCGAGCGTTGTCGGACTATCCTGCAACGAATTGTCGGAACTGACCGATCTGGCCCGTCCTTGGGTCTCACCAGCGCAAGGAAGAAGCGATGAGAGACCTGATCTTGAAGATGTCCATATCGATCGACGGCTTCGTGAGTGACCTGGATGGCCGAAACACATGGATGTTCGGCGCCGATCAAGAGGCGAAGGCCTGGGGCGTAGAGTTCATATGGAACTCGAGCCTGCACATCATGGGCAGCCGCAGCTTCCGTGACATGGCCGCCTGGTGGCCGATCTCCTGCGACCAGTTCGCGGCGCCGATGAACCAGATCCCCAAGGCCGTCTTCTCACGACGGGGACCGGAGATCCTGAGGGAGGTGAACAAGTCGGCGGCGCTCGATGAGGGTCGCGCCGTCAACGCGGGAACCGGACAGCCGGCGAAGTTGCAGCCCGGTGGTGAAAGTTGGGCGGAGGCCTATGTGGCGAGCGGTGACTTGGCGGAGGAAGTCGCGAAGTTGAAAGCCCAAGAGGGCAAGCCGATCATCGCCCACGGCGGAGTGAGCTTCGCCCGCAGTCTCGTCGCCCAAGGACTGGTCGACCAGCTCGCCCTGACGGTGGCCCCCGTGGCGCTGGGCAAAGGCCTGCCGCTGTTCTCCGAACTGGTCGCGCCGATGTCTCTCAAGCTGGTGAGCTCGAAAGCCTTCCCGGGGGGCGCGGTGGCGCAGATTTACCGGCCAACGTGAACACGTCAGAGAATGTGTGCAACCAACGAACCGACGAAGTGAGGGCGAGGTATAAATGAATGCGATCCCTTCGGATCGTCGTCGATCGATAGGAGCCTGTGCATGGCGAAGCTTGTGTTCGGAATGATGCAGTCGCTCGACGGCTATGTCGCTGGCGCCGAGGGCGGGCCCGGGCTGCCGATGCCGGGCGAGGCGCTCCATCGCCACTTCAACGCCCATGTGCGCGGGATCGCCGGGAGCCTCTACGGCCGGCGCATGTACGAGGTAATGCGCTATTGGGACGAGGATCAGCCGGGACAGGACCAGGTCGGGCGCGACTTTGCGGCGGCCTGGCGGGCGCAGCCGAAATGGGTCGTCTCTCGCACCCTGAAGTCGGTCGGGCCGAACGCCACGCTGGTGGACGACGATCTCAAAGGGTTCGTTAGGGCGCTTAAAGCCGAACACGAGGGCGAGATCGAAGTCGCCGGACCGGAGCTTGCGGGTAGTCTGACCGAGCTTGGCCTTATCGATGAGTACCGGCTCTACTTCCGTCCTATCGTGCTTGGTCGCGGCAAGCCATTCTTCGCCGGCCCCCGGCCACCGCTGCGTCTCGTGGCCAGCGACCGGGTTGGCGAGGACGCGATCAGGTTGACGTACGTTCCCGCCTGATCACAACCCACCCGACACCCTAACGTCCGTCGGACCGAATTTGAGCTCATTCCCACTCGATTGTTCTAAGTGATGATAACGCGCTGATTTTTCAGCGCAAATTTTTTCCGCGCATCCTAAAGAACCGTATCCCCGATCCGTCAGAAAATCGCGCTCTTGAAATTAAAGGGGAATTTCGACAATTCGGAATTTGCTCGATTTCGACGACTATCGGCATCAATCGGTCGATTTTTTCGCTGACAGCCGCCGAGGGATCGACGCCTGCAACTCCAAAAAAGACCGTCACGAAGCTATCAACGACAGGAGCACATCAAGAGAGGCGTATCGTTTCGCTAAGCTTTGAGGATACGTCCTCGGCGATTCTCCAGAGCACACCCGACGGATCGATCACGTTCGCGACGACGCCCCAGTCTTCCAACTGTGGCGCGCGCGGACTCTTGACCCCGTATCGAGACGGAAGGTCGAGCGACACAATGTGATCCCACCACAAGCTCAAGTCAGAGACGGATATGTGCATCACGAAGTTATCGGCCCATTGCCGGACGTAGTGGTCCTGGAGAATGAAGGCGTATGCGCCGAGGCGCATCTCGATGAGATTGTCGGTCAGCAGTCGGGGCTTGAAACCAAGGTCAATATTGAACCGCTTGCTGATCTCAAAAGTTTTGGCTGGCACCATCGGCCGCATCGATCTGACGGTTTGTGCCAGTTCCATCACGCCCTTCGACATGTCACCTCGCTCGCAACCGCGAGTTCACGCAGCCTTGCCAAATAAAGTTTCGATGAGCGGGCACTCTGGCAGCGTGCCGTCGCCGCATTGCGCCACCACGTCCTTCAGCACTCGTTCCATGCGCTTGAGGTCGGCGATCTTCGCCCGAATATCCGCGAGATGGACAGCAGCAACGTCCCTTGCTTCAGCGCAAGGCTGGTCACGCTCGTCGACGAGGCGCAGCAACCCACGGATTTCCTCTAGCGAGAAGCCGAGCTCGCGGGCACGCAAGACGAAGCGAAGGCGCCGCTCATACGCGATGTCGTAGCTGCGATAGCCGGCTGCCGTGCGCGGCGGCTCGGCTAGAAGTCCAACTTTCTCGTAGTAACGCACCGTCTCCAGATTGCTGCCGGTCCGCCGGGCGAGCTCCGCCCGCTGCATGCCCTTCACCACGGCGTGATCGCGCATCGCAAAAGCCCTGTTGACCCTGTAGTGACTACAGACCGTACCTTATGGGGCAATGAGGATTTTGGCAAGGAAGAGGACAGCCATGCCTGCACTGCGATCCGGAGCAGCAGATACGGCGCCTGCGGTAGGCGCACCAGCGCTGAAGCGTGGCAAGCTTGGGCGTCAGCGCTTGGCCGCCGCCGGCGGCATTCTCGCTGCGCTTGGCGCGGCCTCGTGCTGCGTCGTACCTTTTGCCCTGTTCACACTTGGGGTCAGCGGAGCGTGGATTGGCAACCTAACGGCTCTTGAACCCTATCAGCCGCTATTTGCTGCGATCGCCGCAGCGTGCCTCGGCTATGGCTTCCACATGGTCTACCGCAGGCCGAAGATCGCCTGCGCCGAAGGGTCCTACTGTGCCAGCCCTTCTTCAAGCCGCCTCGCCAAAATCGGTCTGTGGACGGCGCTCGTTCTCGTCCTGATCGCCGTCGGCTTCCCGCGAATCGCCGCCCTGTTCCTGTGAACCAAGGAGATATCCATGCGCATGCCTCCCGGCATCGTCGCCCTCATCGCAGTTCTAATGTCTTGGCCGGCCCTGGCAGCAGACAAGACCGTCGTTCTCGATGTGAAAAACGCGGACTGCGTGCTCTGCCCCCCGATCGTGAAACAATCACTACTGCGCGTGAAGGGCGTCAAGAAGGTGGAGACCCGTCAAGCGGATCAAATGGCCGACTTCATGGCCACCGTCACGTTTGACGACACAGTCGCCAACGAAACCGCGCTGATCGCGGCGACGACGAAGGCCGGCTATCCATCCCATGTCGCGAGCGCAAATTGAAAGGTCCCACTTGAGCGACCGCACACTCATCGCTACTGGCCTGGTCGGTAGTATCCTCGCGGCGATCTGCTGTGCGGCGCCGTTGCTCGCCGCCGTCCTGCCTTTGGCCGGCTTTGGTGCATGGATGGCGGGCGCGGGTCTGGCCGCAATTCCGCTAATCATCATTGCGGGTTTGGCTCTCGTTGTATGGCGCCACCATCATCGACCGGCAAAACCCACCGGCTGCGAGCTAAAGACTCACGAGGAGGACACGAGGCCATGAACGACTGCTGCACATCACCCTCGTCGCCGGCCGAGCGCCGACCATCCGCATCCGCGACACTGCCGGCGTTTGTCATACGGCAGGCCGTGACATTTCCCGACTGGTCGGTCGTCTCATCACCAGCGGTCAGGGACGCACTGCAGGCCATGGCCGGCTCCGATCATGTGTTCCATCGTTGGAGCGGCTACGATCCCATCACGGACCGCATCCGCGTTGCCCTGCTTCAGCTTTACGTCGAAGACGGGCGAGCGCCCGTCCCAGCCACGCTTGCAGAGCGCACAGGGTTGAATGAGCCCACAATCTGGTCTCAGCTGGAAGAACTCCGCCGGCGCGACATGGTTGTTCTCGAAGGCGGGCGCATCGTCGGCGCCTATCCCTTCAGCGACCGGGAGACCGGGCATCGGGTGACGTTGGACGGGTACATTGTCAACGCCATGTGTGCGGTCGACGCCCTCGGCATCGGTGCCATGACCGATCGTGACATCTCGATCGCCTCGCGCTGTCGTCATTGCGGTGCGCCAATCCGTATCGTTACGCAGCATCGGGGGCGAGCACTGGCTGATATCGAGCCGACGACGGCCGCTATGTGGCAAAGCGTCCGTTATGAAGGTGCATGCGCCGCAAATTCGTTGTGCGCGACGACCGCCTTCTTCTGCTCGGATGATCATCTTTCTGCCTGGCGCCGCGAACGTTCTGCCGACGAACCCGGCTTTCGGCTGTCGATCGAGGAAGGGCTCGAGGCCGGCCGTGCACTCTTCGGACCAAGCCTCGCTGGTCTCGATAGAGCGCCGCGACCGCCGACTGATCCGGCACCCAAGAGCGCGGCCGTCGCGAACGGCTCCGTCCGCGCCAACGGCCGCAACGGCGCTTATGATCTTCTCGTGATCGGCGCGGGCTCGGCCGGCTTCTCCGCCGCGATCACGGCCGCCGATCAAGGCGCACAAGTGGCGCTCATCGGCAGCGGCACCATCGGCGGCACCTGCGTCAATATTGGCTGCGTGCCGTCAAAGACCTTGATCCGCGCCGCCGAGACACTGCACAACGCCCGCGTGACGGCACGCTTCGCCGGCATCACGGCCGAGGCCCAATTGGCCAACTGGCGGGAAACCATTCACCAAAAGGATGCACTCGTCTCCCAACTACGCCAGGCCAAGTACGCGGACCTGCTCCCGGCCTACAACCGCATCGCCTATCGGGAAGGGTCGGCGCGTCTCGTCGACGGCGGAGTCGAGGTGAATGGCGCACGCGTCGCAGCCGGCAAGATCATCATCGCGACCGGTGCACGGCCCGCCGTGCCCGCCATCGCTGGCATCGAGTCCGTGCCGTATCTCACCAGCACAAGCGCGCTCGATCTCGAGAAGCTGCCGCGATCGTTGCTCGTCATCGGCGGCGGCTACATCGGCGCCGAGCTCGCCCAGATGTTCGCTCGCGCCGGTGTCAAGGTGACGCTCGTGTGCCGGTCCCGCTTGCTTCCCGAGGCCGAGCCCGAGATTGGCGCGGCGCTTACGGGATACTTCCGCGACGAAGGGATCACGATCATCTCGGGCATTGCCTATCGCGAGATCCGCAAGACAGGGGACGGTGTTTCACTGACCGTCACCCGCGACGGTCAGGACGTGGTGATCGATGCTGATCAGGTACTCGTCAGCACCGGGCGCGCACCAAATGTCGAAGGTCTTGGGCTTGCCGAGCACGGCATTGCTCTCTCCCCGAAGGGCGGCATCGTCGTCGACGACCGCATGCGCACGGCCAGGGCGGGCGTCTATGCGGCCGGCGACGTCATCGGCCGGGACCAGTTCGTCTACATGGCCGCCTACGGCGCGAAGCTCGCCGCCAAGAATGCGCTCAACGGCGACAGCCTGCGCTATGACAATAGCGCCATGCCAGCCGTTGTGTTCACCGATCCGCAGGTGGCGAGCGTCGGTCTGACCGAGGCCGCGGCACGAACCGCCGGACATGCCATCCGCATGTCGACCATCGATCTCAACCAAGTGCCCCGCGCCCTTGCCGCCCGCGACACGCGGGGGCTCATCAAGCTCGTCGCGGATAGTGGCAACGGCCGACTGCTCGGCGCGCACATCCTGGCGCCCGAGGGCGCCGACAGCATTCAGACTGCCGCGCTGGCGATCCGGCAAGGCCTCACTGTCGACGACCTCGCCGATACGATCTTTCCGTATCTCACCACGGTCGAAGGTCTGAAACTGGCAGCACTCGGCTTTGCCAAGGACGTGGCGAAGTTGTCATGCTGTGCTGGGTAAACCCGCGACGACGCAGGATATCGTCAATTGAGGTGCGGTTCGCAATGATGCGACGACTATCGACTATTATCGCTGGGACAATGTCGCCTTTGGTACTCTGCTTTGTCCTAAGCTACTCCACAGTACTCCCCCTCATTCCCACTCGATGGTGCCTGGCGGTTTGCTCGTCACGTCATAGATGACGCGGTTGATGCCGCGCACCTCGTGATGATGCCGGTGGCGGCGGCGCCCAGGAATGCCATGTCGTGACGGTAGATATCCGCGGTGCTGCCATCTACCGATGGTGACGCTTTCGGCGCGTATGCGCGTACATACCGATAAGGGCAGCGGTCACGAGCCGCGCTGTCCCCGCGGGCATTGCTCTACGTGCGCCCTTCAAAGAAAAGGAGCATTGTGACGGGCTTAGCTATAGACGCTGTAGCATTGATCTAATGCGATTTATCGCAGCATCGACACCTTGCTTAGGCAGACTTTCAACCTTGTAAAATGAAAGGAACGTAAGCGAGGCTTGAGGAGCACAGGTATTCAGAATAGCTGTCTTGAGAACACGCCGCACTGGCCGCCTGAGGATCAGCCAATCGACCCACCAAGGTGAGCCCAAAGTTGTTATTGCAACCACCTTCCTTAACTGGCGAAGTCGCGGTTGTATGGCACCAAGATCGGCTGCGTGATCGTATGCAATACCAGGCACCCATACCCTGTCGAACCAGCCCTTCAATATAGCTGGAGGTCCGAACCACCACGTGGGAAAAATCAAGACGATAGTCTCGGCCCAGAGAAGATCCTCAATCTCTTTAGCTACCTCTGTGGTCTTGAATCCGGAATAGTAGCTCGCGCGCTCCGCCGGTGTAAGAGCCGGGAAGAAGCCAGATCGATACAGATCAACATGTCGGCACTGGTGCTTCGCATCCACCAGGGTGTCGATAGCTGCGTTCGAAAGCGTTTGGCAAAGGCTTGGATTGAGTGGATGAGCCGTGACAATCAAACATCGCATACTAATATTTTGAATCCTCCCTAATTTGGTTGCGCTGCGCGTCATCATTCGTGCGGCGCGGTGCTCGGGCAAAGCTTCTCATACCAATCATGGGATTTCGAAATAGCTGTACGCGCCACAGTCTTCAAAGAGCAATTGTCTTTCAACGCCGAGAATGGCCCTTCTACAGCGGTACGCTCGAGACAGCGCCATCGGCGACCTGCCAGGCGTCAGTCGCGCGATATGGACAGCCCCGCGAGAAGCGGCGCGTACGCGGCGAGCCTGTGGGATACGAACTCCGTGAAGAGCCGCACGCGCTTCGTCTTGCGTGTCTCCCCCTGTGTGAGAAGCCAGAGCGTTCCGTACATGTGCAGGTCGGTGCCCGGCACCCTCACCAGCAGGGGGTCGGCATCGCCGACGAAGCAGGGCAGTGTCGTGATCCCGAGCCCTTGCCGTACAGCAACGATCTGCGCCTCGGCGTCCGTGGTCCTGAAGGGAACCCCCGTGGTGCGAACCTCACCCTCGCTGGCCCATTCCGGAATTCCATGAATGCTTATGACGATCCACCGGATGGGATCAGGCGCGCCCGCACGCCACGCGGCTAGTCGATCACAGGACATATAGACGCCGCCGAACACCTCCGGTCCCTTCAGACCATGAAGATTGAGCGGCAGGGTTTTGCGATCGTAGACGACGCGGATCGCGACGTCGGCCTCTCGGTTGGTCAGATTTGCCAGCTCGCCGGACGACAAGATTTCCATCTCGATGTCCGGATGCAGACGCGCGAAATCGGCGAAGTCCGGCATGAGCAGGTGTGTCGCGAGGGGCGGTGCCAGCGTCACCCGCAGAAGCCCGCGCACGCTCTGGTCGCGCCCGAAGACGCGCGTCTCCAGCAGGTGCGACGACACTTCCATCTGGTCCGCGAACTCGAGGACCTCCTCGCCCGCAGTCGTCAGGCGGTAGCCCGAAGGCAGCTTTTCGAACATGTGCACCCCGAGGCGTTCCTCGAGCTGGGCGACACGTCGCAGCACGGTCGAGTGATTCACCCCGAGGCGCTCGGCGGCGGCCCGCACTGAGCCTCCGCGCGCGACAGCAAGAAAGTAGCGAACGTCATCCCAGTCGATCATGGTGCAATCCCGCACCGCGCGGTGCGCCTTCCAAAGCCCGTATCTAACACATCGAACAGCAGTACGGGCGGTCATCATAGCCTATGTCGACGAGCGCGGCTCAATTCCGAACGGCGGACGCCGATCGTCGCGGCTGGCGTCAGTCGTCCAGCCGGATCGATTTCGCACCACCGATGTGCGCGCTTCCGCACTCAACAACTGACGCCGGCGGACCCATTTCGAGGTTCTCGGAGGCAGATGCTGTCCCGACACCACGAAAGGAGAAGTCATGGGAAAGCTTGAGGGTAAGGTTGCAGTCATCACGGGTGGATCGAGCGGCATGGCGCTGGCGAGCGCCAAGCGGTTCGTTGAAGAAGGCGCCTATGTTTTCATCACGGGCCGGAGACAGGAGGCGCTGGACGAGGCCGTCAAGCTGATCGGCCGGAACGTGACCGGCGTGCGCGGCGACGCGGCCAATCTCGACGACCTCGACCGCCTGTTCGATACAGTCAAGCGGGAAAAGGGCAGGATCGACGTCCTGTACGCGAGCGCCGGCACGGGCGAAGCCGTCCCACTGGGCGAGATTACCGAGCAGCACTTCGATGCGGCCTTCGGCCTGAATACGCGCGGCACGCTGTTTACGGTTCAGAAGGCGTTGCCGCTGTTCAACGATGGCGGATCGATCTTCATGACCGGGTCAGTTGCTTCGGTGAAAGGTTTTCCTGGTTACAGCGTGTATGCGGCGAGCAAGGCGGCGCTGCACGCATTCGCACGCGGGTGGCTCAACGAACTCAAGGGCAGGAATATCCGGGTGAACGTGCTGCACCCGGGGCCGATCGCCACGCCGATGCAGGACCAAGTCCTCACCGAGGAGGCGAAGCAGATGTTCGAATCCCTGATCCCGCGGGGAAAGATGGGGCGTCCCGAGGAAATTGCGACGGCCGCGCTGTTTCTTGCTTCCGACGATTCGAGCTTCGTGAATGGGGTCGAGTTGTCTGTCGATGGCGGCTTCTCGGCCATCTGAAATCGCGCCGGATCGCGGGAAGCGGCTGACCGGCGGGAACTAGCGTGTCCATGGTGGAACGACCACGCAAAGTTCGCCACACAGCGGAACGAATAACCCAGCGCCGTTGAAGGCCGGGGAAATCAATACCAACACGGATCGGAGAAGCATTATGAGCTACGCAATTGTAGGATTCGGTAAGATAGGCCAGGCCCTCGCCCGCGCCTTCGCCCGTAAAAACATCGACGTGGCCGTCGCGAGCCGCCGGCCGCCCGAGGCGTTGGCGCCGCAAGCTCGGGCGATTGGACCCACGGTCGTCGCCAAGTCGCTGCGGGATGCACTCGAGGCCGACACAATCATCTTGGCAGTCCCGTTCGGAGAGCACCGCGAAGTTGCGAAGGCTCTGCCGAGCTGGGAAGGCAAGACAGTCATCGACGCGATGAACGCGTTTCCAGTCCCTGAAGAGCTGGACGGTCTCCCGTCCTCCGCCTTCGTCGCGAAGGCGTTCACCGGCGCCAAGCTCGTCAAAGGGTTCAATCATCTGGTTGCGGCCACCCTGGCTGCCGATCCGATCGTCGAGGGCGGGCACCGTGTCGTCTTTCTGTCGAGCGACGACGAGGACGCGACCGCTCCCGTGGCGGCCTTGGCCAAACAACTTGGGTTCGCACCCGTCAAGCTGGGAAAGCTCAACGAGGGTGGCGCGCTGGTGCACGCGCGCGGCCGCACTTGGGGCCAGCTCATCTTCCAGGATTTGTTCAAGAAGGAGCAGTAATCGATGTACGACCATGTGACCTGGCCCGAGCGATATGATCCGAAAACGTCGGCCATCTACGCACTCAACGACATTGACGTGAAGGCGCCGCCTGAAGCGGTCTGGAAGCTGCTCGTCGAAGCCGAGAATTGGTCGAGCTACTTTCCCGCCGAGGATCAGGTCAAGATTCTGACGGGGGAGCCGGAACTGACGCTCGGAACGCGATACAGCCGTGTGACGGTTGGATTTCCGATGAGTCTGGTCGTGACGGAATGCGAGCCCCTTCGCAGGCTCGCATGGGCGACGACAGTTGATGGCGACGAGACCGGGTCAAGCGCATACCATGGCTGGGTCATCACGCCTACGGACCATGGCTGCCATGTGCTGACCGAGGAAACGCAGCAGGGCCCCTTCTTCCTCGATGAGCTCGGGCGCAAACATCCCGGCGCACTCTACCGGTATCACCAGGACTGGGTCGAAAGCCTCGCCCACGCAGCGGAGGCGGAAACAGCGAAGACGACAGTGGATTGATTGCGCTTCCTATTTAATTTTGGAGATGAATGAGATGAATATCGAACTCAAAGGCCGCAAGGCCATTGTTACCGGATCCACCGCCGGTATCGGCCGCGCGACGGCGGAGGGGTTGGCGCGTGCCGGTGCATCGGTCGTCGTCAACGGCCGTGGAAACGCTCGGGTCGATGAGGCGGTGCGGCAGATGCGGCAGGCCTTCCCCGGCAGCGACATCTCGGGTATCGCCGCTGATCTTGCGACAGCGGAGGGGGCAAAAGCCTTGATCGCGCATGCGCCGGACGCCGATATCCTTGTGAACAACGTCGGTACAGCACACATCCGGAGCTACAACGGCGTCGAGGATATCGCAAATATCCCCGATGAGGACTGGCTTGACCTCTTCCAGTTGAACGTAATGAGTGGCGTGCGCGTGAGCCGTCATTACCTGCCGCGGATGGTGGCGAAAGGCTGGGGCCGCGTCGTGTTCATAAGTAGCGAATCCGCAGTCAACATCCCTAAGGAAATGCTCGACTATGGCATGACCAAGACCGCTCAACTCGCGGTTTCACGCGGGCTTGCCGAGGCGGTCGCGGGCACGGGCGTCACCGTCAACGCCGTCCTGCCGGGACCTACCCGCTCTGAGATCCTGGGCAACTTCATGGCGAAACAGGCTGACGCAAATGGAATCACGCAGCACGAAGCCGAGCAGGGCTTCCTGCAGGCGATGCGTCCGACGAGCCTCATCCACCGCTTCGCGACCACCGATGAGGTGGCCAACATGATCATCTACACATGCTCGGAGCAGGCTTCGGCGACCACCGGCGCGGCTTTGCGGGTGGATGGTGGCGTGGTCCGCTTCGTCGCGTAGCAGGACGACCAAATTGTTCCGTTCGCCAACTCGGGTCCGCTGTCGGCCAAGCTGCTGAAGCATGGCACGCTTAAGTCTACAGGGATCTGCCGCACGGCATGCGCACGATCCACGCATTGCGGGAGCACTCTGAAACTATGCGAGGCACGAGAACGTATTCAGCTACGGCGCCGTCCCCGCTGTGCTCGGCGGCCATGCGCTCGTCTCGTTGGTCCCGCCCCGGGGCTTAGACCATGATACAAATCCACGGAACATGATGTCTATTGTCCGAGGAATTGGATCGGCGCTCCAATCCCAATCCAAAGCATGTGCTGTGAACGGCGCGGTGTATCGATCCCTTTGAGCATCTCTACACATAATCGAAGGTCTATCGCCGACCTGCAAAACGGCTGCTTGTTCTTGCGGAATCGCCCGCGAACTATCGCCTCCTATCATTGACCAACAATTTCCGAATATATCCGACAGTACTCCAACCTACTCTACCGTACGCCCCTCACTCCCACTCGATTGTTCTAAATCTAGTTAGGCCATTGATATAGCTAGTTTTTTATTCGTTGCCGCGCAAGAAGCCGACCCATGGGCCGTCAAAACGTTACAGTCTTGATTTCAAAGGGAAAAATAGCACGAAAATTTTTTGTGCGGTTTCGGCATCTATCGAAGTCGATCGCCTTTCCGGACCCACTTTGGGCAACTCAGGTGGGTTTCACAGCGAACGAAGAAAGTACCGTCACCAACTTTCATAGCACAGCGCGCCACAACGCGACCCGCCGCGGCAGCGTCATCCAAGCGCCATCCCTCTCCGTTTGTGGGTGAACTGGATACCGCTGGCAGTGCAAACTGGACACTCCCGGCAGTATAAACTGGACACCTCAAGACCCACTCCCTCCGAGGGCGCGACAGCACGGTTCAAGGTGCAATGTCGCGCCCTCACTTGCTGAACTTCTTCCCGGGAGGGGGCCGGGGGAGGTTGAATAGCCTGTGGGTCTTTTGGGACCGTTTGCGGACCGGCCTGAGCCTAGGAATCGTTTTGCTCAACTGCCCCTTCGAGACGGCTGACCGGCCAAAGACGCCCCTCAGGGGAGAGGGGGCCCGCGTTCCGTGGCACCGGCCCGCAACCTTCAGAATATGATAGCCCGCGGCAACCGGAGAAGGGAATCTGTGCTCTCAAACCAGCATCGACTGCTGGGAGAAGATGCCCGCCATCGCGCCGTGCGATGATGCCGTGGTGACCGAGGGCATGAGGGGGTTGGCGAGGTCGCCGGCGGCGTAGATGCCGGGCATGCTGGTTTCGCGGCGCTCGTCGACCTTGAGGGCGATGCCGAGGGGCGTATCGACCGTGGCGAGGCCCAGTGATTCATGCAGGCTTGCGGACGGCTTGTTGCGCGGATGCGCGAACAGGATGTCGACCGCGACATTGCGTCCGGTATCGAGATTGACGGTGGCGATATGGCCCCCGCGATGGGCGATCTCGATGATCCGGCCATCGACGACAGGTATGTTGCGGCGCGCGAGATCGGCCCGGATATCGGGCGGAATGTCGTGACCATCGGCGAAGAGCGTCAACGTGTCGGTCCAATCGTGGAACAGCCTGACATGATTGTGCGACTGCGGGCCGGACCAGACGAGGCCCCAATGCTGGTCGGCGACTTCAAAGCCGTCGCAATAGGGGCAGGGCACGATGGACGTGCCCCAGCCTTCGGCAAAGCCCGGAACATCAGGCATCTGGTCGGCGACGCCATAGCTCAGGATCAGGCGGCGCGCCGCAAGGCTTTCGCCATCGCCAGTGAGGACGGAGAAATCGTCGATGGCGCCGGAGACGCTGTCGGCCCGGGCATTGACCAGCCTGATCGTGGGATAGCGCGCCAGCTGCTGCCGCGCCTCGGCCAGGATGTCCAGCGGTGGCTTGTGATCGTGGCCGAGCAGACCATGCGAATGGCCGGCGAAGCGGTTGCGCGGCAGGCCGGTATCGAGAACGGTGACCTTGCGGCGGGCACGGCCGAGCTGCAGGGCGCCGGCGAGACCGGCAAAGCTGCCGCCGATGATGATGACGTCATCCATGGTGATGGGCTCCGTGTCGTGGATGGAGGGGGTTGGGCTGGGCCTGGCGCGCAATATCGTCCAGGGATACGCGCTCGAGACGGGCAGCTAGCAGGGCTTCGGCCTCTGCGAGAAAGTCGCCCATCACTGTGTTGACCGGCCGGACAATGCCGCATTCGATATCGCCGGGCGGCCCGGGGAAACTTGATTTGGACAACAGGTTGAAACCTACCCACTGGCTTGCACATTTCCGATACTACATGGTATCGTAATGCACGAATTAGGA
Organism: Mesorhizobium sp. M0800; assembly: GCF_040320095.1. NCBI lineage: Bacteria > Pseudomonadati > Pseudomonadota > Alphaproteobacteria > Hyphomicrobiales > Phyllobacteriaceae > Mesorhizobium > Mesorhizobium sp. M0800. The sequence continues at coordinate 75,615 of NZ_JAMYOZ010000006.1, read as the reverse complement.
TACTGTCAAGTACTGGAATTGTCGTGACCGTAAACAGCCAGGGCCGGCGCGGCCGGCCCGCCAACGAGGCGCTTGGCCAAACGATAGTCGACGCCGCGTGCGAACTCTTTGTGGAATTGGGTTTTCAAGCGACGACATTGGACAAGGTCGCCCAGCGGGCGAAGATATCCAAGCTCAGCATCTATCGGCACTTCGAGAACAAGGAGGCGCTGTTCAGCGCGGCCATCGCGACCCGCTGCCATCAGTTTGCACCACAGGCCCTTTTTGAAGGCGTCGACGGTGCGGCCGAAGATCAGCTCATGGCGGTGGGATCATCCCTGCTTCGCACGCTGTTGAGCTCGGACGTCCGCAGTGTCGAAGCCATGATCATGGCCGACAAGACGAATCAAAAGTCGCTAAGCAAGCTCCATTACGAAGCCGGCCCCGCCCATGTCATCGCCCAAATCGAGGCCCTGTTGCGTCAGTTGCACGCGAAGGCGGTTCTGAACGTGCCCGATCCTCTCCGGTCCGCCCGCTTGTTTGCCGCGCTTTTCAAAGGATCCGATCTCCTGATTATCGCACGCTTCGATGAGGCGAGAGCAGAGGACGACAACGAAATCGAATCCTATTGCCGGTCGGCCGTCGCCATGTTCATCGCCGCGCACGGTGGCAACGACCACGCGGGCGGATAAGCATTTGATTGCTCCGGGCAGCTTGGCCGGGACCGTCGTCCAGGCGCTTCGTCATATTGGGCCGGCGCGCGCGGCCGAGCTTGCACAGATCGCGGCACCTCATCTTTCTCCCAACGATAAAAAGACGCTCGCATCTACCGCGGTCCAAGCTCCCGCCTGGATGCGGTCGACGCTTCTCTCCATCGCAGATCCGGCAGCAGTCGGGACAACATTTGATAGGTGATGCGACGGTGCCATCCGACGATATGCTATCGGGTCCCGGAACATCGATCGGTACCGCAGCCAAAGCTGAAACTATGTATGTCGATAACTAAAGTACCGTCAGCGCGGAAATGTCATGCTTCGGGCAATTTCAGTTATATATTTCAAAGCGTTGACACACAGAAAAGTACCGTCAAACCCTAAAAAAGGAATGACGGTACTTTTTAGAATGCTCTGTCGGATACGAAAAGCACCGTCAAAAGTACCGTCAGAGTGATCTGCTACAAGCTGCGAGCCGCGCCAGGCGCTCCGATAAACTTAACGATTTCAATGACTTGATAGATTTGTCAATTCCATTGATAATGTGCCCTGGCTAGCAGTCTGCCCTGCCCGCAAATCATTGTATTTTCTGCGAAATACTACGCTAGAGCCGCCTATCATCGCCGTTTCCCTCACTCCCACTCGATGGTGCCCGGCGGTTTGCTCGTCACGTCGTAGACGACGCGGTTGATGCCGCGTACCTCGTTGATGATGCGGGTGGCGGCTGCTCCCAGGAATGCCATGTCGTAATGGTAGAAGTCGGCCGTCATGCCGTCGACCGAGGTGACGGCGCGCAGCGCGCAGACGAATTCGTAGGTGCGGCCGTCGCCCATCACGCCGACGGTCTGCACCGGCAGCAGCACGGCGAAGGCCTGCCAGATGGCGTCGTAGAGGCCGGCCTTGCGGATCTCGTCGAGATAGATGGCGTCGGCCTCGCGCAGGATCTCCAGCTTTTCGCGGGTGATGCCGCCCGGACAGCGGATGGCGAGACCGGGACCGGGGAACGGATGCCGGCCAATGAAGCTGTCGGGCAGGCCGAGCTCCTTGCCGAGCGCCCTCACCTCGTCCTTGAACAATTCGCGCAGCGGCTCGACCAGCTGCATGTTCATACGCTCGGGCAGGCCGCCGACATTGTGATGCGACTTGATGGTCACCGACGGGCCGCCGCTGAAAGAGACGCTTTCGATGACGTCGGGATAGAGGGTGCCTTGTGCCAGGAAATCGGCGCCGCCGAGCTTCTCGGCCTCCTCCTCGAACACTTCGATGAACAGCCGCCCGATGGTCTTGCGCTTCTTCTCGGGGTCCGACTCGCCCTCGAGCGCGCCGATGAAACGGTCCGCAGCGTCGACCAGGATCAGCGGCAGATTGTAGTGCTGGCGAAACATCTCCACCACGCCTGATGCCTCGTCCTTGCGCATCAGACCGTGATCGACAAGGATGCAGGTGAGTTGGTCGCCGACCGCCTCATGGATCAGCAAGGCCGCGACCGAGGAATCGACGCCGCCCGACAGCGCGCAGATCACCTTGCCCTTGCCGACCTGCTTGCGGATCGTCTCGACCGCGTGCTCGCGGTAGGCGCGCATCGTCCAGTCGCCTTCGATGCCGGCGATGTTGTGGACGAAGTTGCGGAGCAGCCTGGCGCCGTCCGGCGTATGCACCACTTCGGGGTGGAACATGAGGCCGTACATTTTGCGCTCGACATTGCCGAAGATGGCGAAGGGCGAGCCCTCCGATTTTCCTAGCACCTCGAACCCCTTGGGCAGGGAGATGACGCGGTCGCCATGGCTCATCCACACCTGGTGGCGCTGGCCGGGCGCCCACAGGCCCTCGAACAGCGGGCTGTCCTCGGCGATCTCGACGAAGGCGCGGCCGAATTCGCGGTGGTCGGAGCTTTCGGCGACGCCGCCCATCTGCACGCACATCGCCATCTGGCCATAGCAGATGCCGAGCACCGGCACGCCGGCATCGAAGACGATCTGCGGCGCGCGCGGGCTGCCGATGTCGCCGGTCGAGGCCGGGCCGCCGGACAGGATCACCGCCTTCGGATTGATGCGCTTGAACGCCGCCTCGGCCGACTGGAAGGGCACGATCTCGGAAAACACGCCGGCCTCGCGGATGCGGCGGGCGATCAGCTGGGTGAACTGGCTGCCGAAATCGACAATCAGGACGGTGTCGGGATGATTGGCTGTTTTCATGGCGAGCGTTTAGAGAAAGAAACGAGTCGGCGCAATGGGTTGTGAGGTCGCGCTTTCACTTCGATTCCGGTGTGTCGTCCTGAACGCCAGAGGCTTTGTCCAATGCATCAGTTTGCGTTGTATCGAGTGACCGCAAGGCGCCCATCAGCGCCGCGAAACGCTCGTGACCAAGGCGGGCAACATAGCTCCGTTCGATCTGCAGCTTGATGCGGTCGCCATCGCGCAGGGCGTCCAGGCCCTTGCGGGTGTAGCGCACAAGCTTGCCGCGACCGTCTTGCGGATCGGGCAGACGCTGCAACACACCTTCCGTCTCCAGGCCATCGAGCAATTGCTGAATCGCCTGCTTTGAGGTCGCCGAGCGCTCGATCAGCGCCGACTGGCGCATGCCGCCGCGCGGGATGTGTCCAAGCAGGCCGGCACGCGCTTCGGTGAACCAGTGATGGCCGGCAGCGCGCATCGCAGCGGCGAACTCGGTCTGCCAGGCGCGGCTCGCCTGCCACAGCCGCCAACCTATGTGATCCGGCAGCGTTTCAGGTTTTTCGTCAAGGCCCTTGACCAAATTCTTCTCGCCCGATACATAGTCAAGCATCTTGACTACTAGTTCACTGTAAGTGGCGATGCCGGTCAAGGCAATCGGCGACTTCAATTCAGGAGGAAATCATGGCAGCACTTCAGAAGGAAACCCTTGCAATGCTCATTCCGGGCATGACCCATGTGTTGGAACGAAACGGCAAGGAGGCTTACGTCTATTTTGAAAGCGAGGGTGCCGCGCACATGCTGCTCGACGATGGCGAGGCGCGAAGCGGGCGCTGGTGGATGCTCGATGACGGTTATGTCGCCGACTGGGACACCGGCGCGACCGGACGCTGGACCCTCGATCACGAGCCCGGGTCAGTCACTTACATCAATCGCGACAACGCCGTCCGCTTCAGGATGATCGGCGTGCTGTTCGGCAACGCTAAGAACCTGCCGCCCCAACAAGCTTGAAGTCGATCGCGCCGGAGGCGATCGCCTGTTCCAGCAGTTGCACCGCCGCGGCCAGCTTCTCGTCGATGACGTGCAGATATTCGGTCCAGTCGCCAACGTGTCTCAGATCGGCCGCCCCGTCGGAAATGCCGCGCAGGCCGATAAGCGGAACGTCGAACAGCTGGCAGGCGCGCAGGCAGGCGAAGGTCTCCATATCGACCATGTCGGCCGCGATCGCGTCGTAGGCGGCGCCGGTGACGATTGCCGCCCCGGTCGACAGCGTCGCCTGTCTGACGCCTGGTATCCTGAACGGCAGCGGCACGCTGACAGGCAGATCGAGGAACGGCGTGGCGCCCTTCTCGAACCCAAGGGGCGAGGCGTCCATGTCGCGGTAGCCAACCGAAACGGCCTGGTAGATTTCCGTCTGCTCCAGCGTCCGGCTGCCCGCCGACCCGAGCGACACGACGAGATCGGGCAGCGCCATCCCGGCATGCAGCCGGGATAGTTCGGCGCTGAGTCCGACGCCGGCCTCGACCGGTCCGACGCCGGTCAGCAGCGGCGTGAACAGCCGCTGCAGGTGTGGACCGTATTCGGCCTCGGCCGCCATGACGAAGAGAACGGACTTGCCGGAGATCGGGGTGAGCTCACCAGGTGTCTTGCCGGCCATGATCGTCCATCCCCCTACCCGCTCCTCAGCCCTCGATACCGTCGCGGCCGAGCACTGTCATCATCGTTCCGGTCATTGTGGCAATCAGCTTGGCCTCGCCATCGACGGCGAACGCATAGGCTTGTCCGTCGGCGACGATGATGGTGCGGCCAGGCTTGGTCACCGAGCCGCGGAACAGGAAGCGCTCGCCCCTGCCGGGCGCCAGCAGATTGACCTTGAACTCGATGGTCAGCACGCCGGAATTTTCCGGCATCAGCGAGAAGGCCGCATAGCCGCAGGCCGAGTCGAGAGCCGTCGAAATGACGCCGGCATGGAGAAAGCCGTGCTGCTGCGTCAATGCCGCAGAATAGGGCATTTCGATCTCGATGATGCCGGGCGTCACCAGCGTCAGCTCGGCGCCAATCGTCATCATCGCGTTCTGGCGCGCGAAGGACGTCCTGACGCGGTCCTCATAATCGGGAGCAGGAACGATCTTTGCTGCCATGGCCGTCGCCCTTTGTTTCTCGGCAAATCTCATTGCAAAGGCATTTATCGCAGAGGGGTGGGCGGCAGGCAATCGCAAATGCTGCACTGCAGCATTCGGCTTAGCCCTATATCGATGGCAGCGATTCAGCCGGCCCACCGCAGCGCGCAGAAGTAAAAGCCGTCGGTGCCGCTCAGCAATGGCGACAGCGAAATGCCGCCCGCAGCGCCTATCCGCATTGCCGCTTCGTGGCCCGCAAAACGGCTGTCCCAAAGCTGGCGGTGATCGAGCGGGACAAAGCCGGGATGGCGGTCCCGGAAGGCCGAAACCTGGTCGCCATTCTCCTCGTCGAACACCGAACAGGTGATGTAGACCAGCAGGCCGCCGGGTTTGACGAAGTCCCTGGCGGCATCGAGTATCGTCTCCTGCTCGCCCTTGCGGGCGTCGAGCTGTCTTTGCGTCAGCCGCCATTTGGCATCCGGCCGGCGCCGCCAGGTGCCGCTGCCGGTGCAGGGCGCATCGATCAGGACGATGTCCATATGCTTGCCGAGCGGCGCGAGTTCGGCCGGCTTGGTGACGATCTGCACGTTGCGGTTTTCCGAGCGGCGGATGCGGTCGAAGATCGGCGCCAGCCTGGCCTTCTCGGCGTCGTGGGCGAAGATCTGGCCGCGATTGTCCATCGCCGCGGACAGCGCCAGCGTCTTGCCGCCGGCGCCGGCGCAAAAATCGAGCACCTGCATTCCAGGTTCGGCGCCGGCCAGTTCGGCCGCAATCTGGGAGCCCTCGTCCTGAACTTCGAACCAGCCTTTCTGGAAGGCCGGCTCGGCCTGCACGTTCGGGTGCCTGCCGTCGCCTTCGATCGGCGGGATGCGGATGCCGTGCGGCGCGATCCGCGCAGGCTTGGCGCCGGTCTCCGCCAACTCGGCCAGCACCTTGCCGCGATCGGCCTTCAGCGTATTGACCCTGAGGTCGAGCGGCGGGCGTGTCGCGAGAGCGGCACCCTCTTCCACCCAGGCCGTGCCAAACGCCCGTTCGAACAGCGGCATGCACCAGTCGGGGATGTCTGCCCTGACGGCCGGCGGCGCATCGGCAAGCCGGCGACCGCCGAGCGTTTTCAATTCGTCGGCGGTAAGCAGCGGCGGCGCGAACTTGTCGCCCTCGAGCGCCTCGTTCAGCGACTGCGCCGTCTGGCCCCATTCGAGCAGCAGCGCGCCGAAGCCGATGGCGCGCGGCGTGTCTTCGCCCAACAGCCAGCCGGCCGAGCGCTTGCGGCGCAGCGCGTCGTAGACGATGTTGCCGATCGCGGCGCGGTCGCCGCCACCGGCGAAGCGGTGCGACAGGCCCCAGTCCTTCAGCGCATCGGCCACCGGCCGGTGGCGCCGGCCAATGTCGTCAAGCACTTCAATGGCTGCCGCCAGCCGCCCGCCCAGTCTCATTGTCGTCTTCCATTACTCAGTAAATTAATTCCGGCCCTGCTCTTAGAGCTTTTCGTGCCCTGATTGAAACAGTTCTGTTTCGCCGACGGCGAGACAATCCATGCAAGGGGTGACGAATGTGGATTGGTGCATCGCGAGCCGCCCCGCGCCGGCATGCGGAACCAAACAATTCGATCAATATATTACAAGTCTCTAATGTGCGTGTCCGGCGCTCACAAGCATAGCGGCTTGCGCAACTGCTCTGCTTTGCAAGTTTTCCGGTTGCGAATACTCTTTGCGCAGTGATTCGCGTCGCAGAAAAAGCGGAGCCGCGGGTCGATACGAGGAGAGGGCAATGAAAACTTATCTGGCGGAAGTTCTAGGCACGTTTCTATTGGTGTTCATCGGCACGGCTTCGGTGGTGACGGGCGGCTTCGGCGGCGCGCTGCCGCTCGGCCAGGAAGGTATCGGTCTGGCGTTCGGCATCGGCCTGATAGCGGCCGCTTACGCGATCGGCCCGATTTCCGGCGCGCACCTCAATCCGGCGGTGACGCTCGGTGTGTTCCTCGCCGGGCGGATGCCGGCCAGGGATGTCATTCCCTACTGGATCGCGCAGGTCATCGGCGCCATCATCGCGTCGCTGGCGCTGTGGATCATCGTCTCCGGACAGGTCGGCGGCCACACCGGCGGCTTCGGCGCCAATGGCTGGGACGTGACGAAATGGGGCGTCAGCTCGGCCTTCCTGTGGGAGCTGATCGGAACCTTCACCTTCGTCACGGTGATCCTCGGCGTCACCAACGCCAAGCACACCACTGCCTTCGCCGGCCTGGTCATCGGCCTGACGCTGGCCGGACTGCATTTCGCCATCATCCCGGTGACCGGCACATCGCTCAACCCGGCCCGTTCGATCGGCCCGGCGCTGTTTTCGGGAACTGCGGCGATCGGCCAGCTGTGGCTGTTCATCGTCGCGCCGCTGATCGGCGGCGCCATCGCCGGCGTGGTCGCCAAGGCCGGTATCTTCGAGAAAGACTGATTTTTCGAAGGCTTCATGAAAAGGCGCGGGTCGAGGCCCGCGCCTTTTTTGTTGCGTCGAGAATTCGTATGCCCGGATCACGCCGCGAGGTCAAAACGGTCGGCGTTCATCACCTTGGCCCAGGCCGCGACGAAATCCCTGACGAACTTCCGCCCGGCGTCGGCCGATCCGTAGACCTCGGCCAGCGCCCGCAGTTGCGCGTGCGAGCCGAAGATCAGGTCGGCGCGGGTGCCGGTCCACTTGACTGCCCTGGTCTTGCGGTCGCGCGCCTCGTAGACTTCATCGGAGCCGGCGGCCGGATCCCAGACCGTGTTCATGGAGAGCAGGTTGACGAAGAAATCGTTGGTCAACGTGCCCGGCCTGTCGGTGAACACCCCGTGCTTCGACTGACCGGTGTTGGCGCCGAGCACCCGCAACCCGCCGACGAGCACCGTCATCTCCGGCGCCGTCAAGGTCAGCAGCTGCGCCCGGTCGACCAGCATCGCTTCGACCGACATCGGCGGCTTGCCCCTGACATAATTGCGGAAGCCATCGACTTTCGGCTCGAGCGCGGCGAAGGACTGGACATCGGTCTGTTCCTGCGAGGCGTCCATGCGGCCTGGCGTGAACGGCACCCCCACGTCATGGCCGCCGTCTTTGGCCGCCTTCTCGATCGCGGCGACGCCGCCAAGCACGATCAGGTCGGCAAGCGAGACCTTCTTGCCGCCGGACTGCGAGTTATTGAAGCCCTTCTGGATACCTTCGAGTGTCTCGAGCACCTTGGCCAGCTGGTCCGGCTGGTTGACCTCCCAATCCTTCTGCGGCGCCAGGCGGATGCGGGCGCCGTTGGCGCCGCCGCGCTTGTCGGAGCCGCGGAAAGTCGAGGCCGAGGCCCAGGCGGTCGAGACCAGTTCGGAAACGGACAGGCCGGAGGCCAGGATCTTCGCCTTCAGCGAGGCGATGTCCTGTTCGCTGACCAGCTCGTGGTCGATTGCCGGTATCGGGTCCTGCCAGATCAGCTCTTCCTTCGGCACGAGCGGGCCGAGATAGCGGACGACCGGACCCATGTCGCGATGCGTCAGCTTGAACCAGGCGCGGGCGAAGGCATCGGCGAACTGATCAGGATTCTGATGGAACCGCCGCGAGATCTTCTCGTAGGCCGGGTCGACGCGCAGCGCGAGGTCGGTGGTCAGCATCGCCGGCGCGCGGCGCTTCGACGGATCGTGCGCGTCCGGCACGGTGCCTGCACCGGCGCCGCCCTTCGGCGTCCACTGATGGGCGCCGGCCGGGCTCTTGGTCAGCTCCCATTCGTAGTTGAACAGATTGTCGAAGAAGTTGTTGCTCCATTTGGTCGGCGTCGTGGTCCAGGTCACCTCGAGGCCCGAGGTGATGGCGTCGCCGGCAATGCCGGTGGCATGCTTGCTCGACCAGCCGAGGCCCTGCGCCTCGATGCCGGCGCCTTCCGGCTCCGCCCCGACCAGCGATGCATCACCGGCGCCGTGCGTCTTGCCGAAGGTGTGACCGCCGGCGATGAGCGCCACGGTTTCCTCGTCGTTCATGGCCATGCGAGCGAAGGTCTCGCGAATGTCGCGCGCCGCGGCCAATGGATCGGGCGTGCCGTTCGGCCCTTCCGGGTTGACGTAGATCAGCCCCATCTGCACGGCGCCGAGATGGCCGTGAAGTTCGCGGTCGCCGGAATAGCGCTCGTCGGCGAGCCATTTGGTTTCCGATCCCCAGTCGACGTCCTGCTCCGGCTCCCAGACATCGGCGCGGCCGCCGGCGAAGCCGAAGGTCTTGAAGCCCATCGATTCCAGCGCGACGTTGCCGGTGAGGATCAACAGGTCGGCCCAGGAGATTTTCCTGCCGTATTTCTGCTTGACCGGCCACAGCAGCCGGCGCGCCTTGTCGAGATTGGCATTGTCCGGCCAGCTGTTGAGCGGCGCGAAACGCTGCTGGCCGGCGCCGGCGCCGCCACGGCCGTCGCCGATGCGATAGGTACCGGCGCTGTGCCAGGCCATGCGGATGAAGAGCGGGCCGTAATGGCCGAAATCGGCCGGCCACCAATCCTGCGAATCGGTCATCACCTGGTGCAGATCCCTGATCACCGCATCGAGATCGAGGCTCTTGAATTCCTTGGCGTAGTCGAAGTCCTCGTCCATCGGGTCCGAGAGGCTGGACTGCTGATGGAGGACGCCAAGGTCAAGCTGGTTCGGCCACCAGTCACGGTTGCTCCTCCTGGCCGATCCATGTGGGACCGGGCATTTGCCGGCGCTGTTGTCGTCGGTTTTCGCGTCCATCTTTGCCTCCGATTTGTTGATTTTCCGGGATTTTTTTGATTTTCCGGGCAGGGCCAGCGGCCGCGCCATTCTGGAATGGTTCCAGACTAGCCCGCCCAGCCGATAAAGACAAATTGCCTTTGCTGTTTATTCTGATAGGTTTTCCTTATGATCGGTTTGACCGTCCGGCAGATGCATTATTTCGAGGCGCTGGCGCAGACGCTGCATTTCGGCCGTGCCGCAAAACTCGCCGGCGTCAGCCAGCCGGCGCTGTCTTCGCAGATCGCTGAGATGGAGCTGCGGCTGAATTGCCCTCTGTTCGAGCGCGGCGGCAAATCGGTGCGCATGACCGACGAAGCGCAGGTCCTGCTGCCGCGCATCGAGCGCATTCTTGCCGACGTCCGCGACGTCGAGGCGACGGCCCGGCGCGGCCGCCCGGCGCTGGAAGGCCGCTTCCGGCTCGGCATCATCCCGACGGTAGCGCCCTATCTCCTGCCGCATGTGCTGCCGGAGCTGAAACGGCATTTCCCGGCCTTGCAGCTGGAACTGCGCGAAGCCGTGACCGCCTCGCTGGTCGAGGACACCAGTTCGGGAAAGCTCGACGCCTTCGTCGCGGCGCTGCCTCTCGATTACCCAGGCCTGGTTACCGAGGAACTTTTCTCCGACCGGTTCTTCCTGGCCGTGCCGGCCGGCGATCCCGCCTTCGCCTCGCCGCCGGTGCCACCGGAGAGCCCGGCACTGGAGCGGCTGATGCTGCTGGAGGAAGGCCATTGCCTGCGTGAACAGGCGCTCGCCGTCTGCGGCAACGTGCGGCCGGTGGCGATGGCAAGCTACGGCGCGACCAGCCTGACGACGCTCTTACAGATGGTGGCGCATGGGCTCGGCGTCACGCTCATCCCGGAAATGGCGGCAGGGCCGGCCAGCACTATCCCCGATTTGAAGATCGTGCCGTTCCAGGAGCCGATGCCGCAACGCACGATCTGCCTGGCGTGGCGACGCAACAAGGTTCGCCACGACGAATGCGTCGAACTGGCCAAGATCATTCGCGGGCTGGATACGGCGGTGCTGGCAGCGTAGAGCGGCGGGTCAAGGATCCGGTTTTAGCCCCGAAGCCAACCCGCAAGAAAGGAACGGCTTCAATCATTTTCCCAGGCTGCGAGCAACGGGCCGTTGCTTCCATAGACAGGGTCCTTGCGCGGACGGCCGACCCTGGGGATCGTGACGACTGCCTTGGCATGGTCGGCGGCGGTCGTACACAGGTCATAGGTGCCGGATGGAGGATAGGCGCCGACAACCAAAAAGTCGTCGGATGCGGAAAGACGCTGGTGCCCGGTGCCGGCCGGAAGCACCGCGACGTCGCCGGCCTTCAGCGACAGGATTCGTCCCTTGTTGCCGCCAAACCGGACGTTGGCCATCCCGCGCGCGACGCCCAGCACCTCGTGTATCCGCGAATGGTAGTGAACGTAACTGTAGATGCCGTTGCGCCAGCTATCGCCCCAGCCATTTGCCTCGAAAAGCGCCTCCATGACCGCCGCCGGATCGAAGTCTTCGGGCAGCTTCACGGCGCCGCGATAGACGACAAGCGGCCAGGACGGATGGTTGGGCACCAGGCCATCATCGCTGAACCGAAATTCATTCGCTTTGCGCGGCCTCAGGAGGTCGGGGAGCTCTCGCCTGCCCGGCCTGGCGATACCGGTGACCTGCTCGACGGCTTTCTTCGTGGTTTGCAGAATGCTCATGATGCGGCCTTGGATTGGTTGTGGCTTCATGCCGATTAACCGGCTGCATGGCGGGTCGGTTCCGCTGAGGCTAGAGATCTGCGATCTGTGCGGTCGGCATTTGACGTCTGGGCACATGGAAGCCGCCCAAGTTTCAAGGCTTGAACACCGCAAGCATGTGAAGATCCAATCGGTCCCGCCGCTGTGTCGTCCCATGGCACGGATGAGACGATGCACTGTTTACCACAGCGCTCGCGACAGCTCGCGAAACGGGCGACCCGCAGAGGCTTTTTTCGTGTTATGATGCACCTGCAACGCGCGTAATCTCGACCTCGGCAATATGGCAAAGGTCGAAAGCAATTTTTGCCCTGGCGTCCCCCAGCACGGACTCAACTCCGGATGGCTGGGCGTGCTTATCCGGGGCGAGGAGGTTGTCCATGTCCACGAGTAATGTCGAACGCCCGCTGCAGCCGGGCGACCGGGCGCCGAATATTATTCTCGATGCGATCTCCCGCGAAGGCAAAATCGCGCTCACTGATTTTCGAGGTCGTAGCCCATTGTTGATCGGCTTGTTTCGAGGCCTGCACTGTGCGTTCTGCCGGCGCAATGTCGCGGCTATGGCGCAACTCAAGCCGGCCCTGGCTGAGAAAGGCGTCGAATGCCTGGCGGTCGTCAATACGCCGGTAGAGCGTGCACGGCTCTATTTCCGTTACCATCCGACACCCGATCTTCTCGCCGCGTCCGACCCGGAGCGGGCCTCGCACCGTGCTTTCGGCTTGCGCGAGATCGGGATGGACAAGGTCATGGGGATCCGTATCGATCTCCCGGGTGAGTTGCCCGAGCCTATGGACCCCATCGCAATAAACGAGTTGCTCAACAAGAAGGACGGGTATGAGATTACGGAAGCCGATCAGCAGATGATGGCTTCCGCTAAGGAGCTGCTGGTTGGTCAGTTTCTCATCGACCGAGGGGGCATTGTACGCTGGAGCTTCACTGAAGTTCTGGAGGCTGGCCTCAATACCCCCAAGGCGCCGAATCCGGAGGAATTGATGTCAGCGGCTTCCCAAGTTGCACATTAATGGGCTGCGGAAATAGGCGGCTGACAACTCGCTCGACGACCGCGCCCTTCCCGCTCACTACCAGGGAAAGGCCGTCCTGGGTCAAAACCTGAAGATCGTGGATGACCGCTTCGCGCCCGATCTCGGCCGTAGAGATCAGCTTCTCCGGGTCCTGAAAGCAGACATCGCAAGCGAGGACTCCGGAGGTCGCGGTTGCGCCCTCAAGCCCCGCCCGGTCGACCAGATAGAAGATCGCATTGGCCTCGCCGCCCGGTATCATCTCGCTGAACTGGATGCGGCTGTTAGGCTGGATCAGACCGAGCAGGGTCTCCGCCGCACCTCGACGCCGAGATCGCGCAGATCGTGGCCGTTGCCGCGCCGCGCCGATTTTCTGGAGTGATAAGCCGCGCCCGACGCGGCGAATTCGTAACCCTACTCGGCGGCCGTCTCCGATGGCGCCTCTGCCGGCCCCGAAGGCTCAGCCTCGGCACGGGGCTTGCGCCGTGAAAACAGCGACCTGAGCGTGACGTAGAACACCGGCGTCAGGAACAGGCCGACGAAGGTGACGCCGAGCATGCCGGAGAATACCGCGGTGCCGAGCGACTGGCGCATTTCTGCGCCCGGGCCCGTTGCGATCATCAGCGGCACGACACCGAGGATGAACGAGAAGGCGGTCATCAGGATCGGCCGCAGCCTGAGCCGGCAGGCTTCGACGGCAGCCTCGGCGGCCGACAGGCCGCGTTCCTGCGCCTGCCGCGCGAATTCGACGATCAGGATCGCGTTCTTGGCGGCAAGCCCGATCAGCACGATGAGGCCGATCTGCACGAGGATGTTGTTGTCCAGCCCTCGGAGCGACACGCCGAGCAACGCCGCGAGCACGCCGAGCGGCACCACCAGCACAATGGCGAACGGCAGCACCCAGCTTTCATATTGCGCCGCCAGCGCCAGGAACACGAACAGCACCGACAGTCCGAAGATATAGACAGCGGCATTGCCGGTGTTGCGCTCCTGATAGGCGAGCTCGGTCCATTCGTAGGAGGTACCGGCCGGCAGCGTCTTTGCCGTGATCCCTTCCATCAATGCCAGCGCGTCGCCCGTGGAAACGCCGGGCGCGGCGTTGCCCTGCAGCGGCACCGAAACGTACATGTTGTAGCGCTGGACCAGCGCCGGGCCGGTGACGTCGCGGATCTCGACCAACGTGCCGAGCGGAACCAGCGCGCCGGTCGCCGAGCGCACCTTCAGTTTCAAGATGTCGGCGCGATCGAGGCGGAACGCCTGGTCGGCCTGCGCCCGCACCTGGTAGACGCGCCCGAAAGCGTTGAAGTCGTTGACGTAGGCGGTGCCCAAATTGATTGACAGCGCCTCGAAGATGTTGGGGATCGGCACGTTCAGGATGCGCGCCTTGTCGCGATCGATCGCCAGGAAGAATTGCGGGCTCGACGCGGAGAACGTGGTGAACACGCCCGTCAGCCCCGGCGTCTTGTTGGCCTTGCCGGCGATTTCGTTGGCAAGCGCCAGGATCTGCCGCATGTCGGCGCTGTTGCGCTCCTGGATCTGCAGCTTGAAGCCGCCGGCATTGCCGACGCCGCGGATCGGCGGCGGCGGCAGTGCGATAATGAAGGCTTCCTTGATGCTTTGCAGGCTGCCGAACAGATTGCCGATGACCTGGGTCGCCGACTGGCCGGCTTTCAGTCGCTCGTCAAACGGCTTGAACCTGGCGAAGATCACGCCCGCGTTGCTGGCGTTGGTGAAGGTCGCGCCGGAGAAGCCGGCGAAGGCGACTGCGTAGTCGACGCCTGGCGTTTTCTGGATGATCTGCGACGCCTGCTGGATGACCGCATCGGTCCTCGACAGCGAAGCGCCGTCCGGCAACTGGATGACGACGATCGCATAGCCCTGGTCAAGCGACGGAATGAAACCGCGCGGCACCGACTGCACCATGTAGGCCGTGGCGTAGATGAGGGCCGCGAAAACGGCCAGCATGGCGGCGATCGTTATCCACGAGCCGACCAGCACGCGGATGATGCTCGAATACCAATGGGCGACCCTGTCGAAGCCGCGATTGAAGCCGTCGGCGAGCGCCCGTCCGAACCGCGCCAGGAAAAAGCGCGGCGGCGCCGCCGCGGCGTGATGCGGCTTGAACAGCAGTGCGGCCAGCGCCGGCGAAAGCGTCAGCGAATTGAATGCCGAGATCGCCGTCGACACCGCGATGGTGATCGCAAACTGCAGATAGAACTGCCCAGAAATGCCGGGGATGAAGGCTGTCGGTACGAACACGGCTATCAGCACCAGCGAGATCGCGATGACGGCCGTTCCGACTTCGTCCATGGTCAGGTGCGACGCCGGATTGGGCGCCAGCCCTCTGGCGATATTGCGCTCGACGTTTTCGACCACGACGATCGCATCGTCGACGACGATGCCGATCGCCAGAACTAGGCCGAACAGCGTCAGCATGTTGAGCGAGAAGCCGGCGGCGTAAAGCACCGCCAGCGTGCCGATCAGCGACACGGGGATCGCCACGATCGGCACGATCGCCATGCGCCACGATTGCAGGAAGACGATGATGACGATGATGACCAGCAGCATCGCCTCGAGAATCGTCTTGTAGACCTCCTGGATCGACTCGGCGACGAACTCGGTCGGATTGTAGACGATGTCGTAGCTCAACCCCTTCGGGAAGTCGCGGGAAAGCTCCTTCATCTTGTCCTGGATCTCCGCGGCTGCGGCGAGCGCATTGGTGCCCGGCCGCTGGAAGATGGCGAGCGCCACCGCCGGTTTGCCGTTGAGATAGGAGTTGGTGACGTAATCCTTGGCGCCGAGCTCGATGCGCGCCACGTCCTGCAGCGAGATCAGGCGGCCGTCGTCGGTCGATTTGACGATCACGTATCGGAAGTCGCGTGCGTCGTTGAAGCGGCCTTGCGTGGTGACCGTGTACTGGAACGCCGTGCCGGTGCTGGTCGGCGGCGCGCCGATCGAGCCGCCCGACACCTGGACGTTCTGGTCGCGCAGCGCCTGCACCACATCGCCCGAGGTCATCCCCAGGGCGGACAGTTTTTCCGGATCGAGCCAGATGCGCAGCGAATATTCGCGTTCGCCGAAGATGATGAGGTCGCCGACGCCGTCTAGTCTGAGCAGTATGTCGCGCACCCGCGAGCGGGCGTAGTTCGAGACGTAGAGCTGGTCGTAGGTATTGTCGGGCGACAGCATGTGCACGACCATCATCAGGTCGGGCGAGCTCTTGGTGGTGGTGATGCCGAGGCGGCGGACTTCTTCGGGCAGGCGCGGCTCGGCGACCGACACGCGGTTCTGCACCAGCACCTGAGCCTGGTCGAGATCGGTGCCCAGCTTGAAGGTGATGGTCAGCGCCATCGCCCCGTCGCCCGACGAATAGGACGACATGTAGAGCATGCCCTCGACGCCGTTGATCTCCTGCTCGATCGGCGTTGCCACCGTCGCTGCGACCGTCTCGGCGTCGGCGCCCGGATACTGCGCGCGAACGACGATGGTCGGCGGCGCGATCTCGGGATATTGCGCGACCGGCAGCTGGGTATAAGCAATCCCGCCGAGGATCAGCAGGACGATCGAAACGACCGATGCGAAGATCGGACGGTCGACGAAGAAATGTGCGAACCTCATTGCTGCAACTCGGCAGTCTCGGCCTTGGGCGGCAACGCCACCATCTCGACCTTCACCTTGGTGCCGGGCCTGGCGTGCATCAGCCCTTTGACGATGATTGTCTCGTCGCCGGTCAGGCCCTGGCGGATGACCCGGTAGCCGTCGAGAAGCGGGCCGGTGCGCACGGGCTTCGCCGACACCATCCCGGCCTCATCCACCAGGAACACGATGCGGCGATCCTGATCGGCGCCGATCGCCTCGTCGGGCACCAGCACGCCGCTATGCGGCAGCGACCCCGGCACGTTGATGCGCCCGAACATGCCTGGCTGGAGAATGCCATCGGCGTTGGGAAACCTTGCACGCACCCGCATGGTGCCGGTCGCGTTGTCGATCCGGTTCTCGGCAAAATCGAGCTTGCCTTTGAATACCGCCTCCGCGCGGTCGGCGACGCGAACCACCACCTCGAGCCCGCCGGCGCCTTCCTGCATGCTGCCGCCGCGCTCCTTCGCATCGCGGGCATAGCTGAAATACAGGCGCTCATCGACGTCGAAATAGAAGTCGATCGGATCGCGCGTAACGATGGTCGTCAGCAAGGTGGAATCCGGCTGCACGAGGTTGCCGACCGACACCAGCCGGCGGTCGATGCGGCCGGACAAGGGCGCCTTGATCTCGGTGAATTCCATGTTCAGGCTGGCCGTCGTCAGCGCAGCCGTCGCGCCCTGCATCTGCGCCTGCGCCGAAAGGTATTCCCGCCGGCGGTCGTCGACCGTCGCGGTTGAGATATTGCCGGTCTTGGCGAGTTCGTCGGCGCGATCCAGCTGCATCTTGGAGAATTCGAGCAGACTCTTGGCGACGTCCACTTGCGACTTGGCGGCATCATAAGCCGCCTGGTACGGACGCTCGTCGATGGTGAAGAGCAGGTCGCCCTTGTTGACCAGTGC
Organism: Mesorhizobium sp. M0800; assembly: GCF_040320095.1. Taxonomy (NCBI): domain Bacteria; kingdom Pseudomonadati; phylum Pseudomonadota; class Alphaproteobacteria; order Hyphomicrobiales; family Phyllobacteriaceae; genus Mesorhizobium; species Mesorhizobium sp. M0800. Next base: position 58,597 of record NZ_JAMYOZ010000006.1, on the reverse strand, counting down.
GCCGTCCTGGAAGCTGACCTTGTCCAGATAGCCGCTGACGCGCGAACGGATGGCGACCTGGTCGACGGCTTCGAAGCGCCCGACGAACTCGTCGTCTTCGACGATTTCACGGACCACCGGCTTGGCCGCTGTCACCACGGGTAGCTGCTGGTCCTGCGCAAACGCAGTGCTGCTGAAAGCCATGCCGAGCAGGAATGCCGCCGACACGGCGGCGCGGGGAAGCCAGCCGGCCGATCGACAGGGTCGCCCGCCCGCGTCGCGATGCAATTGCCCATTCTCTGGGGTGTCCATTTGCGTCCTCGCTCGCTGGACCCGGAGGTCGGTTGATCCGCTTCTACGCTCAGGCTTTTCGTCGAGATCAGAGCACTGCAGTGTTGTGCATGGCAACATGATCATTTTCCATGTGGGCTGAAATGTCCACCCTGTGGCTGCCCCGCCACCCGCCACTGGCAACGCAGATCCACCGGGCGGTCCGGGACGCCATTGAGACGGGACGGCTAGACCCGGGAGCAGACCTTGGTCCCGTCGGGCTGAACGTCCGCAATCCTTCTTCAAACGTTAAAGCCGCCATTCCGCAATCGGCTGCAGATCGAGACGTTCAAGGCCTTGGTGCTAAGCGTCCGCCCACGGCGCAAAGGAGACAAATTGGCGCCCACCCCTCAAGCCGTCTTTGCTGTCACCACTCTCAATTCTCGACCATCGCCTCATCCGGAACTTTTGCGGCTCGCCTACTTCGCAACTCAATGCGGAAACGGATGACCGCTCGTTCGAAAACCGGTCGATAGTGGTTTGCCACCTCCCCCAACCCTCACGGCACAAATATCAAAAACACCCAAGTAAAAAACACCACCAGATGCACCAAGCCGGTCAAGAACGTCGTTCTCTCGGTGCTAAAGCTTACATTGCAGATGAAGAGCGCCAGAACCAAAAGCACCGTGTCGGTCGCCGGCAGCCCCAGGGTCAGGCCTCTTCCGGTCAGCAGGCTGGCGGCGGCGATTGCCGGTATTGTCAGGCCGATCGTGGCACAGGCCGAGCCCATGGCGACGTTCAGGCCGCGCTGCAGCTCGTTGTTGAGTGCGGCACGAACCGCCGAAATGGCCTCCGGCATCAAGACCAGCGCGGCGATCATTGCGCCGACAATGGCGTCGGCCTGCGGCACCTGGTAGGCGACGAGCGCATCTTCGACGCTGGCTGCGACCTGTTCGGCCAGCATGACGATGCCGATCAGCCCGATCAGCAGGAGAACAGCGCCGGCGGCGACGCTTTCGTGAGCGTCGGTTCGCACTGCGGCGCCATGCGCTTGCCCGTCGATGAAATCGTCGCGGTGGCGGACAGTCTGCGCGAACAGAAAACCGGTATAGAGCAGCACCGAAAGCACGCTGACGAAGCCAAGTTGCGCGGCCGAGAACGTGCCGGGATCGGTGGTTCGCGTGTAGGTCGGCAGAATGAGCGTCATGACGCTCAGCGCGACCAGCACCGCCAGATAGGCGCTGGTCCCTTGGCGGACGATTGCCTGCTTGCGATGGCGCCAGCCGCCAAACGTCAGGCACATGCCGACAACACCGGTGGAGGTGATCATCACCGTCGAGAACACGGATTCGCGCGCAAGCGTCGGGTTGTTGGCTCCGTGCAGCATGATGGAAACGATGATCGACACTTCGATTGCCGTCACGGCGATGGTCAGCACCAACGTGCCGTACGGCTCGCCAACCCGCCTGGCCACCGCCTCGGCGTGGTCGAGCACCACGAAAATGGTGATGAACATGATCGCGCTCGACAGCGCGCCGATAAATATCCTGGTGCCCAGCGACCCTTCGTCGACCGACACCCCGCTGGCCCTGACCGCGACAGCCATCGCCAGCGCGGCCAGCGGCATGCCGTAGGAAACCGCCGATCTTGCGAAACCACTCACTGTCACCTTCTTGCCTTCCCGCAAATCCCGTGGAAGGGCGATTTGCAACCACTGTTGCGCACCGCGACCATCCAGAGAAATCGCATATGACAGGTCATGACGCCATCGCAGCGTACCCCACCCCTAGCCCCTCCCCACAAGGGAAGGACAATCGCGTACGCATTCTTGCGAAGAGGACCCCACCCTAGGGGGAGGGAACGCTGCCGCGCGCCCTTGCTTTCCCTTTGGCGCCGAAACGCAGGCAATTTGCCGAGGTCGGCGCCACCGGAAGTCCCCGTCCCCTTGTGGGGAGGGGTTAGGGGTGGGGGTCCTCTTCGCAAGAATCCGTCGCGATTGCGCTGCCTCCTGCCCCCGCACACCTCGCCTGTCCTCTGGTCCAAAACATCATGTCACCCGCAGGAAGCTCGCGCGCTAGCCGGGCGTGTTGGCCTTGACGACCTTCTTGCATTCGGGCGTCAGCTCGCTCATGTGACCGGCCAGGCATTTGACAACGCGGCCACCGCCCGGCAACACGCCCTTGCACAATCTCTGGTAATCTGCTTGGCAGGCCTCACGCTCGGCCGCCGTCTGCGCCAGCACCGCGGTGGCTGCCAGCTGAGTTGCCAGGAAAAGCACGCCTAACCCAATCCGCATGGACCACCCCTCAAATATGTTGCCCAAACAACGCCTCCGTCACGCGTAGATACAAACGGAAGCCTTTTTTCACGCCGTCTTCTGCGTCACCAATCCTAGTTCGTCGACCATCGCCTGGCGCATCAGGAATTTCTGCGGCTTGCCTGTCACCGTCATCGGCAATTCGGTGCGGAAGCGGATGTAGCGCGGGATCTTGAAATGGGCGATCTGGCCGGCGCAGAACGCCTTGATCTCCTGCTCCGTGGTGATCTGGCCGGGCTTGAGCACGATCCAGGCGCACAGCTCCTCGCCATATTTCGGGTCGGGAATGCCGAACACCTGCACCTCCTTGACCTTGGGGTGGCGATAGAGGAACTCCTCGACCTCGCGCGGATAGACGTTCTCGCCGCCGCGGATGACCATGTCCTTGACCCGGCCGACGATGTTGCAATAGCCCTCGGCATCGATGGTGGCGAGGTCGCCGGTGTGCATCCAGCCGTCGGCGTCGATGGCCTCGCGGGTCTTCTGCTCATCGTCCCAATAGCCCTTCATCACGGAATAGCCGCGCGTGCAGAGCTCGCCCGGCGCGCCGACGGCGACGGTGGCACCTTCGGCGTCGATGGCCTTGACCTCGACATGCGGATGGACGCGGCCGACGGTCGAGACGCGCTTTTCCAGGGGATCGTCGACGCTGCTCTGGAACGAGACCGGGCTGGTCTCGGTCATGCCGTAGGCGATGGTCACCTCAGCCATATGCATCAGCGACACCACCTTCTTCATCACCTCGATCGGGCATGGCGAGCCGGCCATGATGCCGGTGCGCAGGCTGGTGAGATCGAAGGAGGCGAACTCCGGATGGTCGAGCAGGCCGACGAACATGGTCGGCACGCCGTAGAGCGCGGTGCAGCGTTCCGTCGCTACCGCCTTCAGGGTGGCGCCGGCATCGAACCCCTCGCTCGGGAAAACCATGGTCGCGCCCTTGGTGACGCAGCCCATCGTGCCCATCGACATGCCGAAGCAATGGTAGAGCGGCACCGGGATGCACAGCAGGTCGTCGACGGTGAGCCGGATCGCCGCGGTGACGAAATTGCCGTTGTTGACGATGTTGTTGTGGGTCAGCGTCGCGCCCTTGGCCGCACCTGTCGTGCCGCTGGTGAACTGGATGTTGATGGCGTCGTCCGGTTTCAGCCCCGCTGAAATCCGGTCGAGCTTGTCATGCTCGTCGCGGCCGGCCATCGCCAGCACGTCGGCGAAATTGAACATGCCCGCAGAATTCTCCTCGTCCATGCGGATAACGATCTTCAGTGCCGGCAGCTTGTTGGCGTCGAGCTTGCCCGGCGCAGCGTTGGCGATCTCCGGCGCCAGCGTCTCGATCATGCCGAGATAGTCGGAGCTCTTGAACTTGGCGGCGGTGACCAGCGCCTTACAGCCGACCTTGTTCAAGGCATATTCCAGCTCGACCAACCGATAGGCCGGGTTGATGTTGACCAGGATCAGGCCGATGCGGGCGGTGGCGAATTGCGTCACCAGCCATTCCCAGCGGTTCGGCGACCAGATGCCGACGCGATCGCCTTTCTCGAGGCCGAGCGCCAGGAAGCCGGCGGCCAGCGCATCGACCGTCTCCGACAGTTCCTCCCAGGTAAAGCGCTTGTCCTGCTCGACGAAGACGGCGGCATCGAGCGTGCCGTATTTGCCGACCGTATCGGCAAACAGCGCCGGGATGGTCAGGTTGAGCAGCGGCACGCTGCGCTCGCCCGAGACATGCGCCGTGCCGTCGACCGGCGCAATGAACGAACCGCCATCGCGCCTGGAGCGCAAATTGCTGGCATTCTTCAACTCGTCGAGATTGATCGGCATCGCCGTGTCCTCCGCAGACAGGCCGAGCCTATCAGCCCGGCGGGGTGGTGGAAATCCCGCCGATGGCAGGGCTGGGTGGGAACTCGCCTGTAAGGGCCGAAAATAAAAAACCCGCCACGGAGGGCGGGTCTTCGGGGCCAATTGGCACCATAGCGAAATTAGTAGCATAGCTGCCGGCACAAAGCAAGAACAAAATTGCTGTACGTCAAGAAAATCGCTTCAGGTCGGCAGTGCGGCCAAGCTGCCAATCTCCCTCCTTGAGGGGGAGATGGCCGGCAGGCCAGAGGGGGTCGTCTCGCGTGGAGCACCTGCCTGTTCTGTCCGTTAGGAGAGTCGCGTCAAGACGTACCGACCCCCTCTGTCGCCTTTGGCGACATCTCCCCCTCAAGGGGGGAGATTGGCGACGTCAGCCTGAATTCACCGATGCCATCCTGGCCGCAATATCGCGCAAAGTCGCCTCGTCGGCCGCCGCGCGCTGCTTCCGCGACGCGACGAGGCAGGCCTGCGAGCGCAGGATGACGCCGTCGGCCAGCACCTTGAGATGGTTGGCGCGCAGCGTCGAACCTGACGTGGTGATGTCGACGACGATATCGGCCAATCCGGCCGCCGGCGCACCCTCGGTGGCGCCGAGGCTTTCGACGATGCGATAGACCTGGATGCCGTGCTTTTGCGAAAAGAACTGCTGGGTCAGCCGCCAGTATTTGGTGGCGATCCTGAGCCGCCGGCCGTGGCGCTGGCGGAAATCGGCGGCGACGTCGTCGAGGTCGGCCATCGTATCGACGTCGAGCCAGATGTCGGGCACGGCGACGACGACATCGGCATTGCCGAAACCGAGGCGGGCGATGATTTCGGCGCGCGTCTCGCAATCGGCGAGGTTTTCGCGCAAAAGGTCCTCGCCGGTGATGCCGAGATCGACCGACCCCTGGCCGATTTCGCCTGATATCTCCGAGGCCGACAGGAACGCTATCTCGACGCCGTCAAGGCCGTCGATGCGGGCGCGGTATTTGCGCTCGTCGCCGGGCAGGCTGACGGCAAGTCCGGCCTTGGCCAGCACCTCCAGCGCCTGCTCCTTGAGCCGGCCTTTCGACGGGATCGCCAGCGTGATCATGGCGCCGTCTCCCGCAGCGCCTCGATGCGGTCGAGCCAGACGGAAAAACCGACGCCGGGGATCGGCGTTTTGGCGCCGAGCAGCGTCAGCAGCCGGTCGTAGCGGCCACCACCGGCGAGCGGCCGATCGCCATCCTGCGCCGCGATCTCGAAGACCAGGCCGGTGTAGTAATCGAGCGGCCGGCCGAAGGCGGCGTCGTAGCTGATTTCAGACATCGGCAGGCCGAGGCTTTGTATGGCCGCGGCGCGGGCTGCGAAATTCTCCAGCGCAGCCCCCAGTGAAAGCCCGGCATCGATCGCAAAACTTTCGAGCGCCCCGGCGGCGCTGTCGAGCGGCACGTCGATGGCCAAAAAGCTCTTCAGCGCCGCAAACGCCTCGTTCGACAGCCGCACGCTGCGCAGTTCGGCTTTCTCGATCAGGCGCCGCGCAATCTCGGACGGCGAACGCCCGGCCGTTGCCGACAGCCCGGCCTCTTCCATGCCACCGGCGACATGCGCCGAAAGACCGTCAAGATCGCCGTCGAGGACAAGGGTGGCGACCGCGCCGGCGAGCTGGCTGTTGCGCGGCGGATTGGCCAGATCGGCAAGCGCCGCCTCCAGCATCGGCGCCGAGCCGAAGGCGCGCGCCAGCCGCATGCGCCAGCCGCGCGGCAGGCCAAGGGCGGCCAGCACCGCCTCGAAAATGGTCTGGTCGCCGAGTGTGACCGCCAGCTCCCGGCCGGGCAGCACCAGCGAAAGCAGCGCATGCGCATCGGCCAGCGAACGCGCATCGGCGGCGGCCGTGTCGCGGTCGCCAAGGTCCTCGATGCCGGCCTGGAAGAACTCGTTGCCGCCCTCGCGGCGCTGGCGAAACACCTCGCCGAGATAGCAATAGCGGCGCGGCGTGCCGGCCTGGCTGGCAATGTGGTCGAGGCAGACCGGAATGGTGAATTCCGGCCGCAGGCAAAGCGTCTGCCCGGTCTCGCTCTCGGTGAGAAAGATGCGGCGGCGCAAATCCTCGCCGGCCATGTCGAGGAACGGATCGGCCGGCTGCAGCACGGCAACCTCGACCGCATGGGTGTTGCGCGCGGCGAAGAGGCTGGTGATGTCGGATGCGATGGCGGGGCGCGGGGTCATGGGAATGTGGAGCGCGAGGCACCCCCCTCTGGCCTGCCGGCCATCTCCCCCTCAAGGGGGGAGATCGGCAGCTTCAGCCTCGGCGTCTTCTCTCCAACGCTTGAGTTTGGCGAAAGCAGGCGCGATATCCAATCTCCCCCCTTGAGGGGGAGATGGCCGGCAGGCCAGAGGGGGGTGCTCACGCGCCACCCTTCGCTCGGTCGGCCGCCTGCGCCGCCAGTATCTTCTTCACCTCGGCGACCAGCTCACTCTCCGCCACGGTCACCTGCGCCGGTCGTGCGGCGCGCCATTCGGCGTTGTCGTCGATCTCGGCCGACATTTTCGCGCCCTCGATCAGGTCCTTGATCTGCACCTCGCCCTTGGCGCGCTCGTCGCCGCCCTGAATGACGGCGACCGGGCTGCCGCGGCGGTCGGCATATTTCAGCTGCGCCTTCATGCCGGCGCCGCCGAGATACATTTCCGAGCGGATGCCGGCGGCGCGCAGCTCGGCCACCATCTTCTGGTAGCGGCCGAGGCTTTCCGTATCCTTGTCCATGGTCAGCACGACGACCGGCGCGATGACATCGGAAGTATCGAGCTTGCCGAGGTTCTTCAGCGCCGTCATCAGGCGCGAGACGCCGATCGAAAAACCGGTCGCCGGCACCGGCTCGCCACGAAAGCGCGAGACGAGGCCGTCATAACGTCCGCCGCCGCCGACCGAGCCGAAGCGCACGATCTGGCCGTCCTCATTGGGGATTTCGGCCAGCAGCTCGGCCTCGTAGACCGGGCCGGTGTAATATTCGAGGCCACGCACGACCGAGGGATCGATGCGGATGCGATCCTCACCGTAGCCGCTTTGTGCGACCATGGTTCTTATCTGCTCCAACTCTGCAAGACCCTCAACAAACGAGGCATTCGTTATGCCCAGATGTTCGAGTTTCCTTTCCTCGACAAGATTGCTGAGCCCTGGGGTGATAGATCCCAGTGTCTGGACAATTTGTTCGGGATCATGCTGCGCCATGACCGTGAAATAGCTGATCACAACATCGATTTGCGCGTTACCCAGCCCGGCGCCCTTGGTAAAATCACCGCTCTCGTCCTTGCGCCCGGCGCCCAAAAGCAGGCGCACGCCCCCGACGCCCAGCTTGTCCAGCTTGTCGATCGCCCGTAGCACCTGCAGCCGGCGGGCAGCGTTCTCGTCGCCGCCGAGGCCGATCGCCTCCAGCACGCCATCGAGCACTTTGCGGTTGTTGACGCGGACGACGTAGTCGCCGCGCTTGATGCCGAGCGCCTCCATCACGTCGGCCATCATCATCGCCATCTCGGCATCGGCGGCGACACCCGGCGTGCCTACCGTGTCGGCGTCGAACTGCATGAACTGGCGGAAGCGGCCGGGACCGGGCTTCTCGTTGCGGAACACCCAGCCGGAGCGATAGCTGCGATAGGGTTTCGGCAGGCGCTCGAAATTCTCGGCGACAAAGCGCGCCATCGGCGCGGTCAGGTCGTAGCGCAGCGACAGCCACTGGTCGTCATCGTCCTGGAACGAGAACACGCCCTCGTTCGGCCGGTCCTGGTCGGGCAGGAATTTGCCGAGCGCGTCGGTGTATTCGATCAGCGGCTGGTCGACCGGCTCGAAACCGTAAAGCTCAAAGACCGAGCGTATCCTGGCCATCATCTTCTCGACGGCGCGCAGATCGTCGGCGGCGCGGTCGACAAAGCCGCGCGGCAGCCGCGCTTTCATCTTTTCGGATTTGTCGGCCATGGGATGGGTACTTTGCTATGTAAACGGTGGACTTATTTCGGGTCGGCGTGTCCTACCGATGCAGCCCGGAGAAGGCAAGGGTTTGCGCTTCTCCCTGCTCCCCTTGCGAGAAGGCAAGAAAAAGAAGCTGAAACAATTGCGCCATGCGCGCGGCATCGTGCCGACACAATCCGGGCCGATAAGCACGCCGAAACAAGGGTTCGGGGCCATGGCCACGCTACAGAAGTTCGACATCATCGATAGCGGCGCACGCGACGCCTCGGTCCGGCTGCGGCCGGCCGATGGTTATGCGCCGAAGACGAAGCAAATCGCCGGACCGTTCGAGATCGCGGCGCAACAGCGCAGCGGACCGACCATGCGCGATGTGCTGATGACCGGACTGCTGGTGATCTATCCGGTGTTCGCCGCGCTGGCGGCCATCCTTGCCGGGTTTTTCCTCGCCGGCGCCGGCGGCGCCTGAGCCGCTATTTCGGCCGCTTGAACGCTTTCCGTTCCGCCTCGACCGGCTCGCGGCAGACGCAGCCCTCGAGATGGTCGTTGACCAGCCCCATCGCCTGCATGAAGGCGTAGACGGTGGTCGGGCCGACAAAGCTCCAGCCGCGCTTCTTCAGCTCTTTCGAAATGCGGACCGAGACGGCCGTCGTCGGATTGGCGCGCAAATGCGCGAGGTCGATGATCTCGGGACGCTCGTGCGGGCCGGGCTCGAATTTCCAGAACCAGGCGGCCAGCGAGCCGGCCTCGTCGATGAGTTCGCGGGCGCGCTTGGCGTTGTTGATGGTCGAGACGATCTTGCCGCGGTGACGGATGATGCCGGCATTGCCGAGCAGGCGCTCGACATCGGCGTCGGTCAAGGCGGCGATCTTGTCGACATCGAAGCCGGCAAACGCCTCGCGGAAATTGTCGCGCTTGCGCAATATGGTCAGCCAGGACAGGCCCGACTGAAAACCTTCGAGGCAGATCTTCTCGAACAGGCGGCGGTCGTCGGCGACCGGCCGGCCCCATTCGTGGTCGTGGTAGTGCAGATAATCCGGCAGGTTGCCGTGCCAGAAGCAGCGGGCGATGCCGTCGGGACCGGCAAGCAGACCTGTCTTTTCATCCATGGCGGAATTCCGTTCGTGTCTTGGCGTTAACGCGTTTTGACGCGGCCTTTACCGCGGCTTTACCAGATTCCTGAACCGGGCGGTAACCACACCAAAAGCTTTACTGACAGATCGGCATTTTACGCATTCCGATTCATGTTTCGGTTGCCGCTTCGCGCCCAATGTCGGCGAAATCGGGGAGGCTTTGCACCCCGGCATGTTCGACGATCAAGGTGCGTTGCGATGAAGACATTCTTGTTCCCCCTGTTCGGCGCCGCGGCCGTGCTTGCGGCCGGCGCCGCCAATGCCAACGACCGCTATGCCGAGAGGCCGCCGGTGGTGGTCAGCCCAGATCTTTCGGCGCCCTGGGTGCTGCAGCTCGGCCATGCGCCGGGCATCGTGCGGCAGAGCCGGCAAGAGGCGCAGCCGCAACGGCGCTACCGGCGGCTGGCCGAACCCGATCAGCTGCGCACCGCAGCGGTGCAGGCGCCGGCCAAGCGCATGGTGATGCGGCCGCAGATCGACCCGATCTATCTGCCGCAGGAAGTCGCCTATGACGGCCCGCAGAAGCCGGGCACGATCGTCATCGATACGCGAGAGAATTTCCTCTATCTGGTCGGGAAAAACGGTAAGGCGCGGCGTTATGGCGTCGGCACCGGCAAGCCGGGCTTCGAATGGTCCGGCACCCACAAGGTCACCAACAAGCGCGTCTGGCCGGATTGGCGGCCGCCGGCGGTGATGATCGCCCGCGAAGCCGCCAAGGGCCGTTATCTGCCGACCTATCTCGCCGGCGGCATGGAAAACCCGCTCGGCGCACGCGCGCTCTATCTCGGCTCGACCGAGTACCGTATCCACGGCACCAATCAGCCCTGGACGATCGGCGGCGCGGTGTCGTCGGGCTGCATCCGCATGCGCAACGAGGACGTGGTCGACCTTTACGAGCGGGTCAATGTTGGCACGACGGTTGTAGTGATGTAATCTGCGGTTGACCTCACCGATGATTCTGCTCAGAAGCCTCGGGAGCATTGAGTAACGGGGGACGGGCCGTGTGGGGATGCGGCCAGTCACGAAAGGGCAGCGCGGCAAGCCGTGCTGCCCTTTTTGTTTCCGCCAGCAGGAATTGACGGGAAGATTTCGCCGGCACGTCGCGCGACCGGCATGGCGGTTCGCTTTTCGCGCTGCCTTTTCGCGGTTGCTTTGCTATGTGGCGGCTAAAATCCAGACAAAGGCCCCATCCCGATGTCCCTTTCCGATGACAGCCGCTATCTCAGGGGCGGCCCGGTTGCCCAACGCATCATCGCCGGCGTGCGCGAGGACGCGGCGATCGCCACCGCCGAAGGCTTTCCGCCCAAGCTGGTGTCGATCACCGTCGGCGATACCGCCGCGGTCGACGTCTATGTCCGCAACCAGCGCGCCAAGGCCGGGTTGGCCGGCATCGGCTTCGAGGAAAGGCGCTTTCGCGCCGACATCACCGCCGGCGAGCTGGAAGCGGCAATCCACGGGCTTAACGCCGACCCGCGCGTCACCGGCATCATCATCCAGCGGCCGGTGCCGGTGCACATTCCGATCAAGACGCTGCAGGCGGCGGTGCATCCGCTCAAGGATGTCGAGGGCATGCATCCGGCCTCGATCGGCAACATCGTCTACAACCAGCTCGACCTGGCGCCCTGCACCGCCGCCGCTTCGGTCGAACTGCTCAGGGAAACCGGCCTCGACCTCAAGGGGCTCGAGGTGGTGGTCGTCGGCCATTCCGAGATCGTCGGCAAGCCGATCGCCTTCCTTTTGATGAGCGAAGGCGCGACGGTGACCGTCTGTCACCACATGACGCGTTCGGTGGCGGCACACGCACGCCGCGCCGACGCGCTGTTCGTCGCCGTGGGCCGGCCGCGGCTGATCAAGGCCGACATGGTGAAGCCCGGCGCTGCCGTGATCGACATCGGCATCAATTCGGAGATCGGGCCGGACGGCGAAAGCCGCATCGTTGGCGACGTCGACACCGAAAGCGTCAAGGAAGTCGCCTCCTGGATCACGCCGGTGCCGGGCGGGGTCGGCCCGATCACGGTGGCGATCCTGCTGCGCAACACGATGGTAGCGCTCAGCCGCCAGCGCGCCCGCTACCAGGCCACCTACGGCACGGCAGACCGGCTGGCGGCGGAGTAGGCGCTTTCGTCACGTGCATTGCGGCACATGGCAGGTGATCCGGGACTCGTCATCCCAGAAGACGTAGAGCACGCCGCCGCTGCCCCAGAAGAAACCGGCGAGTGAATCGAACTGAAGAAGAAATTTCATTTCCCGATCCGTTCCGGGAACGACTGGAAACTGCGGTCCCTGAATCCATGACGGCAGCCCGCCAAGCCGAAACAGGTTTTGCCTTGAATTGCTTATCCCGTACGACTGCCTGAGCCACCGTTTAGGGGTCGGCGCCAACCGAACAGTTCTTTTCTCGGCGGCTTTTGCAGGCCTCTCAATGTAGGGCGAATGCAGAGGCGCGATCGGCGTCGGCACACCGGCAGCGTCGTGGGAATAATAGGTCGGTTCGAGAGAATTCGCACAGGTCTCGATACGGAGTCTGGGAAGAGGCATCGTCAGCTCACTCCCAAGATCGTCCAGCGTAATCAGATGTATCAGTCGCTCTCGACAGGTCGGGCACACTGCCGATCCTTCGCCGCCGACCATAAGTGGCCTGCCAGTCGCCGGCAGATGCCAGGTAGGATGATAGCGATGCGTCGGAAAAGACATGTCGCTCGGAGCGCCTTCCTCAAAGCTGAAATGATGACATGCCGGCGGCGAACGAGGATCATCATGCGTCAGCCAGTCTGCGAAATCGGGAATGTCGCCCAAGGTACTGTCTGGAAACAATTCCGGCGCCTGCAAGGCGACGTGAGCCAGCAGATCCTCCACGTCTATTCCGCGTTTCACTTCCTCTTGCAGGAAAAATGCCAGACGAGCCAAATGCGCGTCGTCGAGAAACGAAACGGCGTCGATAATCAGATTGTCTTGCTGGACGTCGGCTTCTACCGCTGCCTTTATGAGCGCAAACAGGAATTCGGACCCATCCTTGAGATGACGAGCGATGATTGTCTGGCATTCGCCATAGCTGGCCTGGAACGTCGCCGGCGATCTGTCCGACAGCAGCCGAACGACGGTTCCAATCTCTTCGGACTTTGGGTTGGGCATCTCGGCAGTCTCATCGGCGGGTGCGCAGCAATCAAACCAATTTTGGCGGCTCGCCGCCATAGGCCCAGTCGAGCAGCTTTATCGTATGCACCACCGGCAGCTTGGCGGCAGAAGCGATCTGGGTGATGCAGCCGATATTGCCGGTGGCGACGATTTCGGCACCGGTCGCCTCGATATTCCTGACCTTGCGGTCGCGCAACGTCGCCGAAATCTCGGGCTGCAGGATGTTGTAGGTGCCGGCCGAACCGCAGCACAGATGCCCTTCGCGCGGCTCGCGCACGATGAAGCCGGCACGGACCAGAAGCTCCTTCGGCTGGCGGGTGATCTTCTGGCCGTGCTGCATCGAGCAGGCCGAGTGATAGGCGACGATGGTGCCCGGCTTGCGGACCGGCTCGGGCAGGTCGAGGCTTGCCAGATATTCGGTGATGTCCCTGGCCAGCGCCGACACGCGCGCGGCCTTGTCGGCATAGGCCGGATCGAGGCGCAGCATGAAGCCGTAATCCTTGATGGTGGTGCCGCACCCGGATGCGGTGATGACGATGGCGTCGAGTCCACCCTGCTCGATGGCGCGCGTCCAGGCGTCGACGTTCCGTCGGGCCGACGCCAAGGCAGCGTCCTCGCGCCCCATATGATGCACCAGCGCGCCGCAGCAGCCCTCGCCCTCGGGCACCACGACCTCAACGCCAAGCCGGGTCAGCAGCGAAATCGTCGTGTCGTTGATGCCGGGATCGAGCACGGATTGCGCGCAGCCGGTGAGGATGGCGACGCGGCCATTTTTCTTCGCGCCCTGCCCGGCATGGACGCCCGGCGAGGCCATCGGCGAGACTGCCGGGACCGATGCCGGGGCCAGCTTCAACATCGCGCCCAAAGGCTTCAATGCCTGGATTTTCTCAAACAGGCCGGCGAATGGCTGGCCGAGCTTCGCCAGCTTGAGCGCCGCGCGGAAACGCGAGGGATAGGGCAGCACGAAGGCCAGCATGGCGCGTGTCAGGCGATCGGCCAGCGGACGCTTGTAGGTCTCCTCGATATGGACGCGGGCGTGGTCGACCAGATGCATGTAGTTGACGCCCGACGGGCAGGTGGTCATGCAGGCGAGGCAGGACAGGCAGCGGTCGATATGAGTGACGATCTGCTTGTCGGCCGGCCGTCCGTTTTCCAGCATGTCCTTGATCAGATAAATCCGGCCGCGCGGCGAATCCAGTTCGTTGCCGAGCGTCACGTAGGTCGGGCAGGTGGCGGTGCAGAAGCCGCAATGCACACATTTGCGCAGGATCTTCTCCGATTCCGCGACATGCGGATCGGCGAGCTGGGCAGCTGAGAAATTGGTCTGCACGTAAACGAATCCTTACCGTTTGAGCATGATCTTTTCCCAAAACCGGTACCCACTTTTGGGGATCATGCTCATAATCCCAGAAACCAGCTTTCCGGGTTCTTGACCGCCTCGCCGCGCTGCAGCGCCTGCAGGCCAAGAATGCAGCGTGCGATGAACCAGACGGCGACCGCGACCATCAGCACGACACCGATGACCACGATCATCAACAGCGCCGAGATCAGTGCATAGAGCAGGCCGATCCAGAAGGTGCGGATCAGGAATGTGTAGTGGCTTTCGACGAATCCGCCGGCCTTACCGCGATTGATATAGGCCAGGACGATGCCGACAATGCCGCTGACGCCGATGGCTAGGCCGGCGAGATAGAGGATGTAGATGACCAGCGCGTTGGTCGGGCCGGGCTCCAGCCAGCGGTCGGTCTGGCGTGACGTACCGTTTTGGCCTGGATCGCTCATTGTGCTCCTCCCTCGGTTGCCGGCGCGAGAGTAGCAGAGCTTGCGCTAGGCGCCATACGGCCGGGATTGAGGATATTCTTCGGGTCGAATTCGGCCTTCAGCCGCGCCGACAGTGCTGCCAGTTGCGGCGCTTGCGGTTCGAACACCGGCACGGCGGCGCGGTGCGAAGGGGTTGCGCGCACCAGCGTCGCATGGCCGCCGCCATGTCTTCTGATCAGGCCGCGCAACAGGCCGGCCTCGGGATCGTCCTGCTGCATGCGCAGCCAGATCAGCCCGCCCTGCCAATCGTAGAAGGCATCGACCGGGGCCTGCATGCGCAGCGCCAGCACCATCTGGTGGCCCCGCGACGGCGCCATCGAGACGCGCCACACCGGCCTTTCGCTGCCATCGGCGAACGGCGCGCAGTCGCGGACATCGCGCCAGACCGAGTACGAGACCGAACCGGAAATCTCCTGCAGCGGCCCAGCGTTTTTCAGCAGGTCTTTCAGCGCGGCAATGCGGTAAGCGACCGACGGGCCGAAGCCCTCGATGCGCAGCAGCGTCGCGGCATCGCTGCCCAGACTGCCGCCAGCGACCCGCGCGGCGACCCGTTCGGGAAGATGGGCAGCACTCGACACTTCGGCGCTGGAACCCAGCGCCAGCGCCATGGCGGCGGCGGCGTGATCGTCGAGCAGGCCGCGGATGGCAAGCGTGACTTCGGTCTCGGCAGCAGGCAGCACCTTGAAGGTGACGTCGGTGAGCACCGCCAGCGTGCCCCAGCTGTTGGCCATCAGCTTGGACAGATCATAGCCGGTGACGTTCTTGACGACGCGGCCGCCCGACTTGAAGGCCTCGCCGCGCCCGGAAACGGCTGCTATGCCGAGGATATGGTCGCGCGCAGCACCCACCTTCAGCCGGCGCGGGCCGGAAAGGTTCGCGGCGAGTGCGCCGCCGATCGTGCCTCGCGCTGGCTCACCGCCGAGCAGCGGGCCGTAATCCATCGGTTCGAAGGCCAGTTGCTGGCCGTTTTCGCCAAGCAGGCTTTCGATTTCGGCCAGCGGCGTGCCGGCTTTTGCCGACAGCACCAGTTCGGCCGGCTCGTAAAGCGTGACGCCGGAGAGTTTGGAAAGGTCGAGCGTATGCTCACTCTGCTGCGGCCGGCCGATACCGCGCTTGGAGCCGTGGCCGAGGATTTCGAGCGGCGAGTCTTCCGCGGCCGCCCATTGGACGGTAGAGAGGACTTCGGCGGCCGTGGATGGGGTGAAGGTGGTCATGGGACGGACGCGGCATTGGCAAATGCGGGAACGTCGCGTTCCTTCGCGCCCCCCTCTGTCCTGCCGGACATCTCCCCCTCAAGGGGGGAGATCGGATGCTGCGTCGGGCTTCGCCAATCTCCAGCGTTAACAGGAGGGCGAGGCGCCGAAGCTGCCAATCTCCCCCCTTGAGGGGGAGATGTCCGGCAGGACAGAGGGGGGTGTTCAAGCGCTAACATACGCACTCAAAACCTCGGAATGTCCGGAAACGCCACTTGCCCGCGATGCACGTGCATCCGCCCGAGCTCGGCGCATCGCCTCAATTGCGGGAAGACCTTGCCGGGATTCAAAAGATGGTTGGGGTCGAAGGCGCATTTGACGCGCATCTGCTGGTCGAGGTCGATCTGGTTGAACATTTCCGGCATCAGGTCGCGCTTCTCGACGCCGACCCCGTGCTCGCCGGTCAGCACGCCACCGACCTTGACGCAGAGCCGCAATATGTCAGCGCCGAAACTCTCCGCCTTGTCGAGTTCGCCCGGCACGTTGGCGTCATAGAGGATGAGCGGGTGCAGATTGCCGTCGCCGGCGTGGAAGACATTGGCGACGCCGAGCCCGTATTTCTCCGACAGCTCGCGCATGCCGGCGAGCACGCGCGGCAGTTCCTTGCGCGGGATGGTGCCGTCCATGCAGTAGTAGTCGGGCGAGATGCGGCCGACCGCCGGGAAAGCCGCCTTGCGGCCGGCCCAGAAGCTCAGCCGCTCCTGTTCCGACTGCGACGTGCGGCATGTGGTCGAGCCGTTCCTAAAAGCAATGGCTTCGACCAGGCCGATCAGATGGTCGACCTCGACACCCGGCCCGTCCAGCTCGACGATCAGCAGCGCCTCGACATCGAGCGGATAGCCGGCCTGGACGAAATCCTCGGCGGCGTGGATGGCCGGACGGTCCATCATCTCCATGCCGCCCGGAATGATGCCGGCGCCGATGATGTCGGCAACGCATTGGCCGGCCTGCTCGCTGGTCGGGAAACCGATCAGCAGGGCACGCGCCGTCTCCGGCCTCTTCAGGATGCGTACGGTGACCTCGGTTACGACGCCGAGCAGTCCTTCGGAGCCGGTCATGACGCCGAGCAGGTCGTAGCCTTCCGCGTCGAGATGGCTGCCGCCGAGGCGCACCACCTCGCCATTCATCAGCACCATCTCGATGCCGAGCACATTGTTGGCGGTGAGACCGTATTTCAGGCAGTGCACGCCGCCGGAATTTTCCGCGACATTGCCGCCGATCGAGCAGGCGATCTGGGAGGATGGATCGGGGGCGTAATAGAAGCCCTCCTGCTCGACGGCGGTGGTGATGCCGAGATTGGTGACGCCGGGCTGGGCGACGACGACGCGGTTCTGAAAATCGATCTCGAGGATGCGGTTGAAGCGGCTCATGACCAGCAGCACCGCGTCTTCGAGCGGCAGCGCACCGCCGGAGAGCGAGGTGCCGGAGCCGCGCGGCACGACGCGGATGTTGCGGTCGCTGCAATATTTCAGCACCCGCGAGACCTGGGCCACGGTCTGCGGCAGCACCACGACCAGCGGCAATTGCCGGTAGGCGGTGAGCCCGTCGCTCTCGAAGGCGCGCATGGCATTGGCGGCGTCGACGACGCCCTCGCCCGGCACGATGATGCGCATATCGGCGACGATCTCGTCGCGCCGGCGCATCGTGGTGTCGTCTGGTTTCGGCATGGCAGGGCCGGACATCGACAGCCTCCTTCGATCGACTGGTAAAAATCTTTTACCAGCGACGGTGGTCGCTTGCAAATGCCGCTTTGGCCGGGATGAGAGGCCTATGGCCGAGACAGCCTTCCGCAGCGGCAATCTGCCGCTGCGCCCCACACTACTCGCCCGGCTGCTTGCCTGGTTCGGAGTGCATGCGGCGGACGCGGCGCACGCCCCACCAGACGAGCACGATGGCGAGCGGCACCGAGGCGGCGGTGACCATTTCCGGCGCGAAGGCATGGCCGAAGATCGAGGCGCCCTTGGCGACGTAGCCGATGAGGCCGACGACATAGTAGGAAACCGCGGCGACCGAGAGCCCCTCCACCGTCTGCTGCAGCCGCAATTGCAGGCGGGCGCGATTGTTCATCGATGCCAAAAGATCGCGGTTCTGCTTCTCGACCTCGACGTCGACCCAGGTGCGCAGCAGTGTGGTGGCACGGGTGAGCTTCGTCGACAGGTTGGCCTGACGCTCCTCGACCGAACGGCAGGTACGCATCGCCGGCGCCACGCGGCGCTGCAGAAAACCGCCCCAGGTGTCGTAGCCGGGCACCGCCTCTTCGTCGAGCGCCTCCAGCCGTTCGCGCACGATGCCGTCATAGGCGCGGCTGGCGCCGAAGCGGTAGAGGCTGGAGGCGGCATCGGCCTCCAGTTCGGCGGCCAGTTCGGTCAAGTCGGCAAGTAGCGTCTGGCTGTCGCGGGTCTCGGCGACCTTCATTTCCAACGTGGTCTGGGCCAGCCTGTCTTCGATGCGGCGGGCGCGACCGGACAGCGTCAGGGCCAGCGGCAGCCCAAGCATGGCCAGCGTGCGGTAGGTCTCGATGTCGATCAGCCGCTGCGACAGTGCCCCGGTGCGCGCCGGGGTCAGGCCGCGGTCGAGCACCAGCATGCGGGTCAAGCCGTCGCCATCCTGACGGAAATCGGTGACGATGGCCGCGTTGCCGCGCTCGACCAGCGAATAGCACAGGCTGGTCGGGTCGAAGCCGGCGATCAGTTTTTCGTTCGCCGGCGTCCATTTGCGGATCTCCAGCCTGATGCCGGAAATCACCGTGCCCGGCGGCGAAAACCCGTTGCCGAAGGGTGTGTCTTCTTGCCCCCTGCCGTTTTCGGCGAGCGGGCCTTCCCAGAGATAGGTCGAGAATTCCGTGTGGCGTTCCCAGCGCAGCGAGCCCTTGCCCCATTTCATCGCGTGGTGGCGGGCGTGAGGGTCGGGCGCGGCGATGCCGAGGCGTCGCGACAATTCGGAAAGCACGGCCTGATCGATCCCGGATCCAGCTTCGGTCATGAAGGAAAGCTGCACCAGCACGCGCGGCTTTTCGACCAGCGGCTGCGGCCGGGCGTGGACCTCGCCGAGCGCGCCCGGCCGACCTTCATGCGCCGGAAAGCCCATGACGGTGCCGCCCACGGCTTTGGCGCGCAGCTGGAATTCGAGGCTGGACGGGTCGGCGTCTGGCACGGCTGGTCCCCCGGGCTTCTGTGAGCCCTTTGGCAATGATGTCCCTCTAGAGGCAATCGCCAGGGGACGCAAACGCCCAATTTAGCTGAAGATGATATGGCGCCGCGGCTGTGAAACGGACCCGGCCCCCGGCGAATTGGATAAATAATTTGACCAGTTGGCGACGCCGGCTTTATCTTGCGCGACATCGGTTCAACCCCCAGGCATCCCGTTTGAGCGACATTTTCTCCCGGATCGAGCATTCGCGCACCGCCGACGAGGTGGTGCAGCAGATCGAGAGCCTGATCCTCGAAGGCGTCCTGCGCACCGGCGACCGGCTGCCGGGCGAGCGCGAACTGGCGCGCCAGTTCGAGGTGTCGCGGCCGATCCTGCGCGATGCCTTGAAAGCCTTGGAAGGGCGCGGGCTGTTGACGACACGGCCAGGCGGCGGCACCCATGTCGCCGATGTCATCGGCCAGCTGTTCACCAAGCCGGTGACCGACCTGATGTCGATGCATCGCAAGGCGGTGACCGACTATCTGGAGTACCGCCGGGAGATCGAGGCGGTGGCGGCGGAATATGCGGCGCGGCGTGCCACATCGGACGATCTGGCGCTGCTCGACCGCATCATGGCACGTATGGACGAGGCGCACCGGACCGGCAATTTCGACGACGAGGCGGAAATCGACGTCGAGTTCCACCACGCGATCTGCGAATGCGCGCACAACATCATCCTGCTGCACACGCTGCGCTCCTGTTATCGGCTGCTGTCGGAAGGCGTGTTCCAGAACCGGCGGCTGGTGTTCAACGTGCCGGGCGCGCGCGAGGCGCTGCTTTCGCAGCACCGGGCAATCTATGCGGCGGTCAAGGCCGGCGATGCAGCCGCCGCGCGGCAGGCGGCGATGGACCACATCTCCTATGTCGAACGGTCGATGGCCGAGGCCGAGCGCAGCGGCGACTGGCAGCGCGTGTCGCGGCTGAGGCTCAGGCAGCGCTCCGAGCCCGGTGGCGGTGAGCCGGCAAGAAAACAGCCGTAGGCACCGCCCAGAAAATTCAACGACGAACCAGCGAAGAACCAGCGGAAAAAAGATCCATGAGCAGCATTCTCACCATCGCCGACCTCAAGGACCTGGCGCGCCGCCGCGTGCCGAAGATGTTCTTCGACTACGCCGATTCCGGCGCCTGGACCGAAAGCACCTACCGCGCCAACGAAGAGGATTTCCAGAAGATCAAGTTCCGCCAGCGCGTGCTTGTCGACATGGACAACCGCTCGCTGGAATCGACCATGATCGGCGAGAAGGTGTCGATGCCGGTCGCGCTGGCGCCGACCGGCATGACCGGCATGCAGCATCCGGACGGCGAGATGCTGGCGGCGCAGGCGGCGGAGGAGTTCGGCGTGCCGTTCACGCTGTCGACAATGAGCATCTGCTCGATCGAGGATGTCGCGTCGGTGACCAGGAAGCCGTTCTGGTTCCAGCTCTATGTGCTGCGCGACAAGGACTTCGTCTTCGATTTGATCGATCGCGCAAAAGCGGCGAAATGTTCGGCACTGGTGCTGACGCTCGACCTGCAGATCCTCGGTCAGCGCCACAAGGATATCCGCAACGGGCTTTCGGCGCCGCCGCGGATGACGCCGAAGCACCTCTGGCAGATGGCGACGAGGCCGCGCTGGTGCGTCGGCATGGCCGGCACCAAGCGCCGGAGCTTCCGCAACATCGTCGGCCATGCCAAGGGCGTCGGCGACCTCGCCTCGCTGTCGTCGTGGACGAAGGAGCAGTTCGATCCGCATCTGTCGTGGAAGGACGTCGCCTGGATCAAGGAGCGCTGGGGCGGCAAGCTGATCCTGAAAGGCATACTCGACAAGGAAGATGCGCTGATGGCGGCCAGGACGGGCGCCGACGCGATCATCGTTTCCAACCATGGCGGCCGCCAGCTCGACGGCGCCTCGTCGTCGATCATGGCGTTGGAAGAGATCGCCGATGCCGTCGGCGACGCGATCGAGGTGCATATGGACGGCGGCATCCGTTCCGGCCAGGACGTGCTCAAGGCACTGTGCCTTGGCGCCAAGGGCACCTATATCGGCCGGCCTTTCCTGTACGGCCTCGGCGCGCTCGGCAAGGAAGGCGTTACCAAGGCGCTGGAAATCATCCGCAAGGAGATGGACATAACGCTGGCGCTGTGCGGAAAGCGCCTGGTCACCGACATGGGCAAGGATCAGCTTCGGCGCTAAAGTCCCGTGACGGCATGACCACGGAGGCGACGCAGGCATTGACGGAGCCCGGCATCAATTTTTTCGACGCGCGCGGACCGGAAGGTATGCGCCTCTATGCGATCGGCGATGTGCACGGTCGGCTCGACCTGCTGACCGCCATGCACCGCCGGATCGAGAGCGAACTGGAGTGGAAGCCTGCTGCCGATTGGCGCGTGATCCATCTCGGCGACTATGTCGACCGGGGCCCTGACTCCAAGGGCGTCATCGATTTCCTGATCGACGCACAAAAACGCGATCCACGTCACCTGATGCTGGCCGGGAACCATGATGTCGGCTTCCTCGATTTTCTCGATGTCCCCGATCCGGACGGTCTGTTCATGCGCTATGGCGGCATCCAGACGGCGCTGTCCTATGGTGTCGCGCTGACAGCGAACGCCTACTGGTTCGGCAAGGCGGAGACGCTTCGGCAAGGCCATGCCGCGCTGATCGAGGCGGTGCCGCAGAACCATCTCGAATTTCTGCGCTCGTTGGCCTTTTCAGTGACATTCGGCGACTTCTTCTTCTGCCATGCCGGTATCCGGCCCGGCATTGCGCTGGAAAACCAGAGCCGGCAGGACCTGATCTGGATCCGCGAGGTCTTCCACGACCACACCGGTCTTTATCCCAAGATCGTGGTGCACGGCCATACGCCGGTGCCCAAGGCCGAGATCACCGGCAACCGCGTCAATGTCGACACCCTCGCCTGGCAGTCGGGAAACCTCACCGCGCTCGTGGTGGACGGCGCTGACAAGCATATCCTGACAGTGACGGGTGAGCGGGCTAGTTGATATTCAGCCGAGGCTGCGACGCTTGAAAGTCACGGCATGGGATCCGAGGGCCTGCGCTCCGCTTCGCGTTCGCGGCGCCCTGGACGGCGAAGGCTAGTGAAGCGCGGCGGTGACTCCGTAGCCGTCAACGGCATTGTGGTTGTTGGCTGCGTCGGCGGAATAAATGCCGAGGCCGCACAAGACGATGGCCGACAACATGGCAAAGGACAAAAAGGCTGCTTTCACGGACGTCATCTCTTGTTGAGCTTTCTGCATCTATGCACGAGCGGGTTACCAATGCGTTGAAACGCGAAGTACGTCGCAAATGTCTGACGGTTTCGCGCTTCTAGGCATGTTCTGTATCGGCGGTGTGTCGCGCGGGTCACAGGAAAGGTTCATCGCGGTTGCACGCAAGATGCAGAGCGCGCGCCTTTTAGGCTGGCGGACAGACACAGGCCAAGGATGAAACGCGTTATCCCCGGCGGATTTGCCGCCGCGTGCCAAATATGCAACGTCGCCAAATACGTTGACTATATGGGCCGTCAGATCGTCGCCACCCAGGCGCGGGCGATGGCCAGGCCGGCGGCATCGGCTTGCGGTCCGTTGCGGGCCATTTCGTCGTCGAGCCGGACGGCCCAATCCGGATGGCGTTCGGCGATCAGCGGTGCGAAGGACGTGCTCCAGTCGCGAACCATCGGCCGGTCCGCCTCGAAATGAAACTGGAAGCCATAGACGGCGCGGCCGATGCGGAACGCCTGGTTCTCGGCGACGGCATTGCCGGCCAGCCGCACGGCAGTCTCGGGCAAGACAAAGGTGTCGTCGTGCCATTCGAAGATCGGGAATTTTTCAGGCAAGGCGGCGAGCACCGGATCGGCCTGCGCCGCCGCGGTGAGCGCGACCTCGTGCCAGCCGAACTCCGACGCGCCGCCGATCTGGTTCTCGCCGCCAAAGGCGCGCGCGACCAACTGGCTGCCGAGGCAGATACCAAGCACCGCGCGATCCCTCTCGGCAAAGTCGCGTGTCAGCTCGAGCAGACCCGGAAAATAAGGACAGAGCTCGTCGTCCAGCGCATTCTGGGCGCCGCCGAGCACCACCATGGCGTCATGCCCGCCGCTATCTTGCGGCAGCGCGTCGCCGCGGTAGGGACGGCGCAGGTCGATATCGGTGCCCGCCTCGACAAGGGCCGCGCCGATCTGGCCAAGGCCCTCATTGTCGAAGTTCTGGACAACCAAGACCCGCATCGAAACCTGCTGACATGAAATTGATGCAACGAGCGATATCATGGCACCAGCATTGCAGCCAACAGGGAACGCCTATGCCACTGCAAAACCGGGTCGACCCGTTCGGCGCCATCCATGCCGTGCCGGAGCGCGGCCTGTTCATGGGCAATCGCGGCATCATTCACGACCCCGAGACGAGAACGCTGTTGAAGAAGCGCTGGGCGCTGCAAGGCTGGATCATCTGCGTCTGCGAATTCGGCAACGTGCGGCGCGAGCCGATGGGCCGCAACCGGGCTGGCGGCAAGGCCGGCTGGACCGAACTGTTTTTTCTCGACGAGGTGACGGCACTTGCCGCTGGCCACCGTCCCTGCTTCTTCTGCCGGCGCGAGCGGGCCAGGGATTTTGTCCGGCGTTTCGGCGACGCCTTCGGCATTGCCGAGCCACGCGCGCCGCAACTCGACAAGCGCCTGCACAAGGAGCGCCTGGCCTCGGGCGGACGAGCGACGAGACTGAAACCGGAAGCGCTTGCGGACTTGCCGGACAGCACGATGATCTCGTCAGGAAACAGGGCGTACGCCCTGTTTGATGGCGCCGCGCTGCCCTGGAGTTTCGGCGGTTATGGCGAACCGGTGGCGTTCGGCGGTTTTACCGACGGTCCAATCCGCCTGCTCACGCCAGCGACAACTGTTTCGGTGCTGCAGAAAGGCTACGAGCCTGTCTGGCATCCTTCCGCCGAGGCTTGACGCCGAGGGTGACGTTGCCGCATTCCTCGGCGATGCGCGCCAATTACAAGATGCAGCGGCTGTTCGTGCCGGACGGGCTTGGACCGGACATCGAGTTCGACGTCGGCCCGCAGCAGAGCCATTATCTCTCGCACGTGCTGCGGCTCGGCGAAGGCGCCGAAATTCTGGTCTTCAACGGGCGCGACGGCGAATGGTCGGCGGCGATCGCGGCAAAATCGAAGAAAGCTGTACGCCTGAAGGTGCTGGCATTGCAGCGGCCGCAGCCGCCGTTGCCCGATCTCGTCTATTGCTTCGCGCCGCTAAAGCAGGGGCGGCTCGACTACCTCGTGCAAAAGGCGGTGGAGATGGGCGCCGGCATCCTGCAGCCGGTCATCACCCAGCATACGCAAGTGGCAAAACCCGGGATCGAGCGGCTGCGCGCCAATGTCGTCGAGGCGGCCGAGCAATGCGGCATATTGGCGGTGCCAGAGCTGCGCGAAGCGGAAAAATTCGAGCGCCTGCTGGCGGGCTGGGACCGCGAGCGGCGGCTGATCTTCTGCGACGAGGATGCATCGACCAACAATCCCCTGCCGGCATTGCAGGCGGTGCGGGAGAGAAAGCTCGGTCTGCTGGTCGGACCGGAGGGCGGCTTTTCCGACGAGGAACGCAAGATGCTGAGAGCGCTGCCTTTCGTTACCGCGATTCCGCTCGGGCCGCGCATCCTGCGGGCGGACACGGCGGCGGTGGCGGCACTGGCGCTGATCCAGGCGACAATCGGCGATTGGTGATCAATTCCAGTTACCCGCTGGCTCAGGATTTTTCGCTTGATCGGCTACTGACATTTCGTCCATCTAGCGCCGGCAGTGGCCGCGTGTCCTTTCGGGCGCGCAAAGGACGCTGTAGCATTTGATTGGGCACATGATCCTTTCCGAAAATCGAAGCCAGTTTTCGGGGCCATGTGCGGAGGGCTATTATGGCGCGCGATACTACCGATTTCCGGCCGATCGAAGGCGTCGACGAACTCGTCGAGCACCTGGCCGAAGGCAACAAGCCGCGCGACAAATGGCGCATCGGCACCGAGCACGAGAAATTCCCGTTCTATGTCGACGGCAATGCGCCGGTGCCGTATGGCGGCGAGCGCGGCATCCGCGCCATCCTCGAGGGCATGCAGGACAAACTCGGCTGGGACCCGATCATGGATGCCGGCCGCATCATCGGACTGGTCGAGCCGACCGGCCAGGGCGCGATCTCGCTGGAGCCCGGCGGCCAGTTCGAACTGTCCGGCGCGCCGCTGGAGACGATCCACCAGACCTGCCGCGAAGGCAATGCGCATCTGGCGCAGGTGCGCGAGATCGCCGAACCGATGGGCATTCGTTTTCTCGGCCTTGGCGGCAGCCCGAAATGGTCGCTGGCCGAGACGCCGAAAATGCCGAAATCTCGCTACGAGATCATGACCCGCTACATGCCCAAGGTCGGCACCAAGGGCCTCGACATGATGTACCGGACCTGCACCATCCAGGTGAATCTCGACTTCGAGAGCGAAGCCGACATGCGCCGCAAGATGCAGGTGTCGCTGAAGCTGCAGCCGCTGTCGACGGCGCTGTTTGCCAACTCGCCCTTCACCGAAAGCCGGCCGAACGGCTTGCAGAGCTGGCGCGGCGAGATCTGGCGCGACACCGACAATCAGCGCTCCGGCCTGCTCGAGTTCTGCTTCTCGCCCGATTTCGGCTTTGCCGACTATGTCGAATGGGCGCTCGACGTACCGATGTATTTCGTCATCCGCGACGGCCAGTACCACGACATGACGCACATCACCTTCCGCCAGTTCATGGCGGGTGCTGCCCGCAACGAACTGCCGGACGGGCTGCCGACGATGGGCGACTGGGCGAACCATCTGTCGACGCTGTTCCCGGATGTGCGGCTGAAGCGCTTTCTCGAAATGCGCGGCGCCGATGGCGGGCCGTGGCGGCGCATCTGCGCGCTGCCGGCCTTCTGGGTCGGGCTGCTCTATGATGCGGCTGCGCTCGACGCCGCCGAGGCGCTGACCTCGAGCTGGAGCTACGACGAAGTGCTGGCAATGCGCAACGCAGTGCCGGAACAGGGCATTTCGGCGCCCTTCCGCAACACGATATTGCGCGAGATCGCCCGCGACGTGCTCGTCATCTCGCGCATGGGACTGAAGAACCGCGGCCGCAAGAACCGCGACGGCTACGACGAGACCTCGTTCCTCAACACGCTGGACGAGGTCGTCGCGCGCGGCACGACCAGCGCCGAAGAGATGCTCTCGGCCTACCACACACGCTGGGGCGGCTCGATCGAGCCGGTGTTCATGGAATACGCGTATTAACGCTTCGCTATCCGCTTGGCCGATGGTCCGGCAAATTCGCTTCAATCAGTGATGGAAACGAATTAGGCTTCTCCAACGAGGATTTTCCCGGAGGAGAAAACAATGCCTTCCTTGTTCGATATTCTGGCACAGGCCCAGAACGGCAACGGCATGCAGGCGCTGGCCCAGCAGTTCGGGCTTTCGCAGCAGCAGACGCAGGCGGCGGTCGCGGCGCTGCTGCCGGCCTTTTCGCAGGGGCTGAAGCGCAACACGGCGGACCCTTATGGGCTCGGCTCCTTCATGACGGCGATGGCCAGCGGCCAGCACGCCAAATATTTCGAGGATGCAAGCCGGGCCTTCTCGCCGCAGGGCCTCGATGAAGGCAAGGGCATTCTCGGCCATTTGTTCGGCTCGAAGGACCTGTCGCGGGCCGTCGCCAGCCAGGCCGCGCAGGCGAGCGGCGTCAGCCAGCAGGTGTTGCAGCAGATGCTGCCGGCAATCGCCTCGATGATGATGGGCGGGCTATTCAAGCAGACCACCAACCAGCTAGGCGGGCAGATGCATGCGGCAGGCGGTGGCGGCAATCCGCTTGGCGAGCTCATCGAGCAGATGATGCGGCAGGCTGGCGGCGGCAGCCAGGCACCGACCCCTCAGCCTGCAGGCCCCACGGATAACCCGCTCGGCAAGGTGCTGCAGGATATGTTCGGCGGGCAGCAGCCGCAACAGACGCAGAGCCCTTACGGCGACAACCCGCTGGGCAAGGTGTTGCAGGACATGTTCGGCGGCGGGCAGCAGCCACAAAGCCAGCCGCAGCAGACACAGAACCCTTATGGTGACAATCCGCTCGGCAAGGTGCTGCAGGATATGTTCGGCGGCGGTGCACCACAGCCACAGCAGCCGCAGAACCAACCCCAGCAGACACAGAACCCTTATGGTGACAATCCGCTCGGCAAGGTGCTGCGGGACATGTTCGGCGGTGGCGCACAACAGTCTCAGCCGCGTCAGGCGCCGCAGCAACCCCAGGCGCCGCAGCCGCAGGCCAATCCGAGCGGCAGGCCGAGAAATCCGTTTGACGACCTGTTCGGCAAGATGTTCGAGACAGGCGCCCAGCAGCGCGACGACTACCAGAAAGGCATGGAGTCGATCTTCGACCAGTTCAAGCAGGGCATGGGCCGGCGCTAGACCAGACACCGGCAACCAATCATCAGTGTCGCCCAAAAAAGAAAGCCCGGTCCTGGGAGGACCGGGCAGCGCGCAGGCTGGCCGGGGGGATCCGGCAGGGAGTGGGGAGCCTGCGTAACTTAGTGGCGTCGTGCCTCAAAAAGGTTCAACGCGCCCGAACGGCGAAACCACGCGATCACACGACCTTGCGGGCAAGATCCTCGATCGTTTCGGCCCGCTCGACCGCGATGACGCGAAGCCTCTCGGTTGGATCGCGGCCAAAGGGTACACCGACAGCGACGTGCAGGTCGGCGCGGGTCAGGCCGATGTCGGCGAGCTCGGCATCCGACATCTCGCCGAGGCGGTAAAAGGCGCGGCGGTTTCTCCAGGCGCGGTAAACATTGGCAGCCGCATTGGCCACGCGCGTCGCAACGGCCGGACGCGAGGTGATGCGCGAGGTCTCGGTAGCGAAATCAAACGTAGCCATGTCGGTCTCCTTCACATTCGAACGGGCGAAACCGGTCGATCGGGCGCTGGCGACAGCGGCCGTTCCGGCTTCGATTCACCTAAGATGATGCATGTCGTCGCCCCAAAACCGGTGCCCACTTTTGGGCGACATGCATTCGCTTCATGTGGACAATGGGAATTTGCCATGGCCCGATTGATTAATCCAACGAATGTTTCTAATCTTTAGCATCAGCATCAATGATGGATTAGGCCAATGAAAGCGCCGCTCGATCTCGATCAGTTGCAGACCTTCATCTCGATTGTCGACACCGGCAGCTTTACCCGCGCGGCGGAAGCGGTGCATCGGACCCAGTCTGCGGTGTCGATGCAGATGCGGCGGCTGGAGGAACGGATCGGCAAGCCGCTGTTCGAAAAAGATGGCCGCACCAACAGGCTGACCGAGGAAGGCGACAGACTGCTCTCCTACGCAAGGCGGCTGCTCTATCTCAACAAGGAAACACTGGCCGCCTTCGACGACCGCCGGCTCGAAGGCACCATCCGCATCGGCACGCCGGACGATTATGCCGATCGCTTCCTGCCAGAGATCATGGCGCGGTTTGCCCGTTCCAACCCGCATGTCGAACTGACCGTTATCTGCGAACCGACGCCGGGACTGGTAGAACACATCAAGCGCGGCAATCTCGACCTGGCGCTGGTGACGCACAACGACGCGCGCGGCCAGTCGGAAGTGGTGCGGCGCGAACCGCTGCTGTGGGTTACCTCGGCCAACCATGCGACGCATGAGCAGCCGATCCTGCCGATGGCCTTCGGCCGGCCGAACTGCATCTGGCGGCGGGCCGCCGCCGACGTGCTCGATCAGCAGAGCCGCGACTATCGCATCCTGTTCACCAGCTTCTCTGCCACCGTCATCGCCGCCGCGGTGCTTTCCGGTCTGGCGATCTCGGTGCTGCCGGAATGCGCCCTGCGGCCCGGCATGCGGGTGCTGGGCGAGGCCGACGGTTTCGGCGCCCTGCCCGATTGCCGCATCGGCATCATGCGCGGTCAGACCTCGCGGCCGGAGATCGTCGACGCGCTTGCGCGCCACATTTCGGAGAGCCTCGACAATATTTCCGTGCCACTCGGCGAGGAGACCGGCACGTTCGATTTCGCCGCCCTCGCCTTCGCCAAGATGAAGCGGACCAAGCCGAACCAGATCCTGCCGGGCTGGTGATCGCGCGATTGGGGCGGACATCGAACACGGCCGCCTTGACGCCGGCCAGCAATCGTCCCCCAATCGGCCGATGAGCGACGCAGCATCCGAATCACGCACCAACGCCACCGAATATACGGTGAGCGAGATTTCCGGCGCGCTGAAGCGTACGGTCGAGGACGTCTTCGGCAATGTACGCGTGCGCGGCGAGATTTCCGGCTATCGCGGACCGCATTCCTCCGGCCATGCCTATTTCTGCCTGAAGGACGATCGCGCGCGGCTCGACGCCGTGGTGTGGAAGACCACGATGAGCCGGCTGAAATTCCGTCCAGAGGAAGGCATGGAGGTGATCGCCACCGGCCGGCTCACCACCTATCCCGGAAAGTCGAACTACCAGATCGTTATCGACAATCTCGAGCCGGCCGGTGCCGGTGCGCTGATGGCGCTGCTGGACGAGCGCAAGCGCCGGCTGCAGGCCGAAGGCCTGTTCGACGCGGCACGCAAGCGGCGGCTGCCGTTCATGCCCTGCGTCATCGGCGTCGTCACATCGCCGACAGGCGCCGTCATCCGCGACATCATCCACCGCATCAAGGACCGGTTTCCACTGCACGTGCTCGTCTGGCCGGTGCGGGTGCAGGGCGAGACGGCGGGTGCGGAAGTGACCGCTGCCGTCAACGGCTTCAACGCACTGCCATGGGACGGCGCCATCGCGCGGCCCGATCTGTTGATCGTGGCGCGCGGCGGCGGCAGCCTGGAGGATCTGTGGGGCTTCAACGACGAAGCCCTCGCGCGGGCCGTCGCCGCTTCGGCCATTCCGGTGATTTCCGCGGTCGGCCACGAGACCGACTGGACATTGATCGATCTGGCGGCGGATGTGCGGGCGCCGACGCCGACAGGCGCCGCCGAGATCGCCGTGCCGGTCAAGGTCGACCTCGAAGCGACGCTTGCCGGCCTTGGCGCGCGGTTGAAGACCGCACTGTCGCGCAATTTCGAACGCAAGCGGCAGGCGGCACGCGCGGCCGCCCGTGCGCTGCCCTCGCCCGACCAGTTGCTGGCGCTGCCGCGGCGGCGCTTCGACGAGGCGACGAGCCGGCTCGGCCGGGCGCTGTCGGTCAGCGTCGAGCGCAAGCGAGCCAGGCTTCTGGGGCAGCGGCTGACGCCGGCGACTTTGTCGCGGCGCATGAACGAAGCCCGCACTCTGACCCGCCGCGACCTCGCCCGTGCGCAAGCGGCTTTCTTCGCCATCGTGCGCGAGCGTCGGGCGCGGTTTTCGCGCACGGCGACCAGACTGTCACCGGCGCCGATCGCAAGACGGCAGAAACTGCAAGGCGATGCCCTGCTGGCACTGACGCGGCGGCAGGACCAGGCAATTTCGCGGCGGCTGGACCGTCTGCGTGGAAAACTGACGCAGGCAGACCGGCTGCTGGCGACGCTCTCGCACAAGGCCGTGCTGGCGCGAGGCTTCGCGCTGGTCAAGGATGCGGACGGCGCGGTGGTCAAGCATGCGGCGGAAGTGGTGTCGGGAATGGCGCTTTCGCTGGAGTTCGCCGACGGCACCGCCGATGCAGTCGCCATCAGTGGCACGGCGCGGCCGAAGACGGTTGCCAAGCCCGCGGCCAAGCTCAAGGCGCCGGGCGGCCAAGGTTCGCTTTTCTGAGGAAGAAATGACCGACCCGCATCTTGCGACGCCCTCGGGCAAACTGCGCGCCCGTGCCTTCGCGATCCCATTCGAGGGCACGCCAGGCCGCTTCAATGCCATCACCGATGTGCCCGGCGTGATGGTCGGCTATACGACGCTGATCTCAGGGGATGGGCCGCTCGTCGTCGGCAAGGGTCCGGTACGCACCGGCGTGACCGCGATCCTGCCACGGCCCAGAGACGAGTTGGCCGTCCCTGCGTTTGCCGGCGTGTTCAGCGCCAATGGCAATGGCGAACTGACCGGCTCGCATCTGATAGAGGAGCTCGGAGCGTTCAATCTTCCCATCACCATCACCAACACGCATTCCTGCGGCGTCAGCCGCGACGCAACGTTGCGCTGGATGCAGACGGTGCTGCCGCAATCGCTCGACAGCGCCTGGGCGCTGCCGGTGGCGGGCGAGACTTACGACGGCTTCCTGAACGATACCAACGGCCACCATGTGAGCTTCGAGCACGTGTTTTCCGCGCTCGAAACGGCTGAAAGCGGGCCGATCGAAGAGGGCAGCGTCGGCGGCGGCACAGGCATGATCACCTTCGGCTTCAAGGCAGGGTCCGGCACATCCTCGCGCAGCGTCGACTGGAATGGAGAGCGTTTCGCGATCGGCTGCTTCGTCCAGTCGAATTTCGGTGCACGGCGAAACCTCGTGATCCGTGGTATCAGAGCCGGAGCGGAACTCGCCGAACCGGCGATCCGGGACAACACGCCGCGAGCGGAAAAGAGCTCGATCATCGCGATCGTCGCCACCGATGCGCCATTCATGCCGCACCAGTTGAAAAGACTGGCG
Organism: Mesorhizobium sp. M0800; assembly: GCF_040320095.1. Classification (NCBI taxonomy): domain Bacteria; kingdom Pseudomonadati; phylum Pseudomonadota; class Alphaproteobacteria; order Hyphomicrobiales; family Phyllobacteriaceae; genus Mesorhizobium; species Mesorhizobium sp. M0800. The sequence goes on along the minus strand of NZ_JAMYOZ010000006.1, from coordinate 27,200 downwards.
AAACGCGTGCCGCTCGGCGTCGCGCTGATCGGCGGCTATGGATATAATTCGTCCGGCGATATCTTTCTGGCCTTCAGCACGGCCAATCCCGACGCGGCGCGCGGCGCGGCCGGCAAATTGGTCAGCGCCGGCTATATACCGGATGCCGACATCAACCCGTTCTTCGACGCCGTCGTTCAGAGCGTGGAGGAAGCCATCCTCAACGCGCTGGTCGCCAATGAAGACATGACCGGGCGCGACGGCAATTTCGTGCCGGCATTGCCGAAAGAGTGGCTCAAGGAGAGATTTGGCAAGGCTGCGCGGCGATAGGACCGCGCAACTGCATCAGACAGGCATTGTTCGCCCGGCAGGTTTTGCCGGGGCGGTCCGTCAGCCGGCAGGCTTGTTGGAATTCTGCTCGTCCTGGTCGGCCTCGGCCGCCTCTTCGAGCCTCGAAGCAATGAGCTCCTGAATGTCGCCGACCTCTTCCTGGATATCCTCCAGGGGTATGCCGGCTTCGGCAGCCTTGGCCGCACATTCCCTGGCGAGGGTCTCGGCCTGCTTCTCAATTCTGGCTGGCGAGGGCTGGCAGTGGACTTTTTCGCCGATCCACCCGCGCAAGAACTCGATCGCGTGTTCACTCATACTGCTGTTTCCCTAGCGGCTATGCCGGTTGGTAATCATAAACGTCGGCATCTTCGAAAAGATGCGTGCTGCCATTCGAGCCGAGTCGGCTTCGCCCGGCAAGCCGAACTTGTCCGAGGTCCACAGAGCTGAAGGGAATGGAGGGTTCAAGGAGCACGTTCTAGTTCTTGAGGACTGATTCTCTCGACGAAACTCGTTCGACCCGCGCTATTGTTTCTATTTGCTTTTTTTCGGTTTTCAAGCCGTTTTAGATCACAATAGATGTCGCAATGACTAGCACATTTACCGCGCTCTCGCCGGCACCATGTAAGAGGCGAGCCGTCAAAGCCGCCGCTATATAGTGACAACCATTTGCAATGTCGACTCTGCTCGCGATCCTGCTTCTTTCCGCCGCGCTTGCTGGGACATATGTGGTGTGGCGAGGCTTGCGGTGCAAACTGCCGAGCGCCTCATGCAAGGCGTGCAATAGCGTCTTGTGGAACCCTGAAGTGCTTGTCTCAGGGTGGCTCTCTATCGCTGGCGGTAAAGGATCATGCCGGCATGATAGAGGACGCCTTCGACGAACTCACCATCCGCGGTGAAGCCCGTATCGTCCCAGTATTCTATGTGGTTGCCCTGCACTTGATAGCGTCCCCGATAGGCGCTCTCGAGGTCACCGCGCGCTTCGTCATAACGGCCGTTCGGCAGGAGTTCGTGCCTGATATGGCGATCCTCGGTGACCCACATTCCGACATAGGGATGATCTTGGTGCGGCATTGGTTCCTCCGCAAGGATTGGAGTTGCAGGAAGGGTCAGGCCGGTTGGAGCTACAGCAACGGCAATACGCGTAAGCACTGCGGCCAAAGTGGATCGCATCAATGCGCCGCCTTCGTCGGACGCACGACGATCTCGTTTACGTCGACATCGTCGGGCTGTTCGATTGCGTAGCGCACTGCCCTGGCGATTGCATCGGGTTGCAGGGCAATAGCACGCCAGGTTTTCATGGCGGCGGCAGCGGCTTCGTCGGAGATCGTGTTCGCCAGCTCGCTTTCCACCACGCCAGGATGAATGCAGGTTACGCGGATATCGTCACTCTCCTGGCGGAGCCCATCGGAAATCGCGCGGACAGCGTATTTCGTTGCGCAATAGACGGCAGCCGTGGGCGAGACGGCCAGTGCGCCGATGGAACCGATATTGATGATGTGACCGGAGCCGCGTGCCGTCATCTCCGGCAGAACCGCCGCGACGCCGTACAGAACACCCTTGATGTTGACGTCCACCATCAGCTCCCACTCGTCGACCTTCATGGCTGCCATGGCCGACAGCGGCATGACGCCCGCATTGTTGACGATGACATCGACCTGGCCCCATTCGGCCCGGGCGGCATCGGCGAATGCTGCGACATCCTCCCTCCTGGTGACGTCGAGCGCTCGCACGCGAACCGTTCCACCAGCTGCCTCGATTTCGGCCGCAAGCGCTTCAAGGCTGTCGGTGCGGCGTGCGCCGAGCATCAGCTTCGCACCTGCCGCGCCAAGCTCGCGGGCAATGCCAGCGCCGATGCCGCTGGAGGCACCGGTGATCAGAACAACTCTGTTCATGGTCATCGAGATGATCCTTTTGGTCTGTGATTATTTTGTGAAGGGATGGCGTGCGGTGCGTCAGCCTTATTTGGGGTCACTGGGCAGTGTAGCCGCCATCGACCAGAAGCAGGGCGCCGGAGATGAAGCTGGATGCCGGCGAGGCAAGAAAGGCGATGGCCTCGGCAACTTCTTGCGGCTGGCCGATCCGGCCGATTGGATGCGCGCCGCCGAAGCTGCGCAGCATCTCCCGGCCATTCTCCACCACACCTTCCATGATGTCGGTTTCGATCACGCCAGGGGCAACGGCGTTGCAGCGAATGCCCATGCGCCCGTATTCGATCGCGATCACCTTGGTCAGCTGTGCGACAGCCGCCTTGGAGGAGGCATAGGCCGCCTGCGTCTCGAAGGCCGCGACGGCCGAGATCGACGAGACATTGACGATCGCGCCGCTACCGCCGGCAGCCATCAATTCCACTGCGGCACGGGCAGTAACGAAGCTGCCGCGCGCGTTGATCTGCAGAATGCGGTCATAGTCGTCGACCGAGGTCTCAGTCAGTCGTTTGTTGAGCGTGCGACCGGCATTGTTCACGACGATGTCAAGTCGTCCGAAGCGCTTCGCGGCGAGTTCGACCGAGCGTCTGGCCAGGTCCTCGTCGGCGACATCGCCGACCAGCGTTGCCACATCCTCGGCTTCCAATTCGCGTACGCTGTCGCTGAGATCGCTTGCCACGATCCGGGCGCCCCGCGCCCGCAGCAGTTCCGCCGCGCAGCGGCCGATGCCGCGTGCCGCGCCGGTCACGAGGGCGACTTTTCCATCCAGGTCCCAGGAGGAAGGGAGTGATGTCATGGGATATCTCCTTGTCGGTCGGCTTCGGCTTGGATCGGGAGGATCAAGCCTTCTTGCCGTTGCGACAGAGATAGAGCCGTGGCATTGTCGCGATAACCCGCCCGCCGTTAACCTCGATGGTAAGTTTGACTAACCAATGGATATCGATCTCAATGCAATTGCCGTCTTCGTCGCGGTGGCCGAGGAACGCAATTTTCGTGCTGCGGCAGGCCGGCTGGGCGTGACGCGCTCGGCGGTCAGCCAGAGCATCCTCAGGCTTGAACAGCGCCTTGGCATCGCATTGCTGCAGCGCACGACACGCAGCGTCAACCTGACCGAAGCGGGCGAGCGCCTGCTGGCGAGCGTCGCACGGGCGATCGCCGACGTGAACGCGGCAATCGAAGCCACCACGGAGTTGCTGGACCGCCCGCGCGGCCGCCTGCGGATCGCGGTTTCGTCGATCGCAGAGGCCTTTCTGTCAGGACCGTTGCTGGCGTCCTTTGCAGAAAGGTTTCCCGAGGTGCATCTGGATATTGTGGTCACCGACGAGGAATTCGATATCGTTGCCGAAGGCTATGATGCGGGAGTGAGGCTCGGCGAAGTGATCGAGCAGGACATGATTGCCGTGCCGGTATCGGGCGATCAGCGACAGATGGCCGTCTGCGCCCCGCGCTATCTCGAAAAGTTCGGAGCACCCGCCCATCCGCGCGAGCTTGTGGCACATCGCTGTATCGGCTGGCGGCCGGCGCCGGGAGTTTCGCCCTATCGGTGGGAGTTCGGCGAGGACGGGCGCGAGTTCGACGTGGCGGTTGCGCCCGAGATCACTACCAACGACATGTGGCTGATGATCCGGCTGGCCGTTGCAGGCGCCGGAATCACGTTCGGCATGGCCGATACATTCCGCCCCTGGCTCGACCGCGGCGAGCTCGTGCCAATCCTCGACGGCTATTTTCCGCCGTTTGCGGGTTTCTATCTTTATTTCCCCAGCCGACGGAATATCGCGCCGAAGCTGAGAGCCCTCGTGGATCACCTGCGCGCCGCGCGTCAGGCGCGGGATCGCAGGTGACCGCAACCGGATCGTAGAGATCGCTTGCGCTATTGGTCAGAAGCCTGGCTGAAAGCTGAATGGTACCGTTGGCTGGGATCGAACCAGCGACCTCCGGATCCACAATCCGGCGCTCTAACCATCTGAGCTACAACGGCACGCTTGCCCGAGCGAGATCCAGACGGAACGTTCATTCTCCGGGACCCGCTCTGTCGTTCGGCGATGCGTCCATACGGGCTATCGGAGTTTAATTCAAGGCTTTTGGCAAAGCAAAAGATCGCTCCGGCATCGCGTCATTTTTTCGCCGGACAAAGAAAAGGCCGGCGGGAGGAGGTGCCGGCCTTTTCCTGTTACGAGCCAGCGGGAGGAGGTGCTGGCTGGTCATCCCGGTGAGCAGAGGGAGGAGGTTCCACCCGCCGGGTATTCACATAAGCCACTATATCGCACATCTATTTGTCTGACGAAATGCGACCTTTTGATGCATCGTCAAACTGTGCGCAAATATTAGGCGATCTTGATTTCTTTCACGGCCTTCTCGAAGGCGGTCTTGATCGGCTTGGATACGTCCTCGGCCGCCTTGGCAGCAACCGCCTGGAAGTCCTTAGCCTGCTCGACGGTCATTTCGACGCGCTTGCGCAGGAAAGCGGTCTGCAACTCGACGACTTCCGACAGCGACTTGGCGCCGATCAGCGCTTCGAAATGCGAGAAGCCGGCTTCGGCATTGGCGCGCAGGGCGGCGATGGTCTTGAGCGACAGGTCGCTGGAAACGGACTTGGCGGTCTCGTAGGTCGATTCCAGAGCCTTCTGGGTCTCCTCGGCGCCGGTCTTCAGCTTGGCGTAGGCCTCTTTCGACTGCTCAACGCCCTTTTCGGCGAAGGCACGGATCTGGTCGGTGGCCTTCGAAGCGTCGAAGCTCGGGAATTCAACGTTTTCGATCGTTTCAGCGGTCTTGGTCCTGGACATTTTCCATCCTTTTCAGCGGCAGCGGCTTTGGCAAAATGCCGTCTCGTTCATCTATCATGGCAATATAAAGGCAAATTTTGTGCATTGCAACATGTTTGTTGCATCGCACCATAAAATATTTGGTTCGCGGCGTTAACCACGCGCCTAGAGATTCCGCTGGTTGCACGCTATGACTTGTGGACCTTCGCGCCGTCGGCTTTTATTAACAAAGCGTTAACCGCAAATTGCCCGCTCTGTGAGGGTCGCCAAGCGCATGCCGGCTGAAAACTACTCCTTCCTCGATGTCGCCGTGCTCGACGCCGTCCGCCTGCGCTTCGCCGCAGGCGACGCGATCGCCATTCTGTCGGCAGATCTCGAGCAGGTGATCTGGGCCAACGGGCCCGGCGCGGCGGTGTTCGGCTATCCGGACATCGGCGCTATCATCGGCGCCTCGGCAGGGTTGCCGCTGATCGCCCGGCGCCAGATCATGGCGACCAGCGGTTTTCCGCAGATCGGCCGCGACCGTGCCATCACGGTCCGGCTGGCGACCGGCCTGACCAGCCGCGCCGTCGGCTTCCTGGCCAGCGCGGTGACCATGCCCGATGGCGAGGAAGCAATCATGCTGGCGCTGCCGGCGGCGCAGACCGGCTCGCGAAGCGCCGCCGAGATCGCCGACCGCGCCATCGGTGGCTTTACGGAAGACGGCCACTACATCGCCTTTGTCGATGCCAAGGGCAATATCGACGCCGCATCGGACGGCTTTTCGGCGCTCGGCATCCGGCCTGAGACGCTGGCCGCGCTTGTCGCCGACGTGGCGAACGAGAGCGACCGCATCGTCAAGCGCCTGGTTCCGGGTGGGTCCAGCTCCTATCCCGCGGGCCTTGCCCGGCTGACGGAAGAGCGGCACCTGCTGGTGGTGATCGACGAGGACCGGCTTGACGGCGAGGCCCCCGATGGCGAACGCGCCGGCGGGGAAACCGAGGCGGCAGCGGCACCGAGCGGTGGCGATCTTCCCCAGCCAACGGACCAGGACAACGAGCAGCCGATCGCCAGCAGCGGCGCGGCGGAGATCGACCTTGCAGCGATGGAAGGCACCTCGGCATCGGCGGAGCACGAACCTGCCGACGCGGCCGACGATCACCGCACGGTTGGCAACGCGCCGACGCAGCATGACCATTGGTACTTCAATGCCGGCGACGACGCGCAGGTCCCGCCCGGGGCAGCTGCGTCCGGCAAAGTCGAGACCAGCCCGGACGCTTCGCAGGCCGGCGCGGATACTTCGCCGGAAAGCGCCGCAAAAGCCACCAAAGCCGCCTCCCCGGCCGAACACCGCGCTTCGGCGATCGATCGCACCGCCGCGCCCATGCGTTTCGTCTGGCGTACCGACGCGGAGGGCCATTTCAGCGCCCTGTCGCCGGAATTTGCCGAGCTCGTCGGCAAGCCTGCCGCCGACGTGATCGGCCGCCGCTTCGAGGATGTTTCGGCCGCCTATGGCCTCGATGCTTCTGGCGAGATTGCCGGCCTGCTCGAACGGCGCGACACCTGGTCCGGCCGCTCCGTGCTGTGGCCGGTCGCCGGCACCGATCTGAAGATACCCGTCGATCTGGCGGCGCTCCCGGTTTATAGCCGCAGCCGCGTTTTCGAAGGTTTTCGCGGTTTCGGCGTCGCCCGCAGCGGCGATGCGGTGGTCGATCCGGACGCGGCCGGCATGGCCCTTGTCGCCGAGGAGAAGCCCGCCGCGAGCGTTGGGCCGGAAGCCATCGAACCTCTCCCCGAGACACCTAAGTCCGCCGATCCGTTCAGGGGCGAAGTGCCGGCGTTGACCATCGTGCCAAAGCCCGAGCGGCGCTTTGCCGACAAGGTGATCCGGCTGGCCGAGCACCGGCAACCGGCCAACGACAAGGGCCTGTCGACGCTGGAACGCAGCGCGTTTCGCGAGATTGGCGAGCGTCTCAAGAAGGACAGCACCCCGGCCGAAGAACAGCCCAGCGCCGGAAAGCAGAAGCCGGTTGAGAAAGTCGAGGCAGCCGGCAAGACCGACGAGCCAAAGCTGAAAGAAGCCGGCCCGACGGACAAGGGTGAGATGCCGGAACCAGGTCCGGAAAGCGAGGCGGCTGCCGCCGAACCGCCCGAGGCCGATGCCGAGGACCAGAAGGACCTCGCCCGACTTGACGGCGAGCAGCCGGATGAGGCGGAAGCAGAGGCGCAAGCCGGCGAACCCGTCACACGCCCTGTTTCCGGATCGCTGCTCGACTATGCCGACCGCGAACCCAGCGACGAAGCGCAGGAAGGCATTGAGCCCAGCACGAACCGTCGAACGATCGTCGCCGAAGCGCCGCGGGATGGCGACGACGACAGCATGACGACCGAAGACTTCCGTGACGCCGAAGACAGCGAGGATTGGTCCGAGGACAGCGCAGCCGCAGCCGACGTTGCCGGCCAGGTGCCGCCCATCGCGCGGCCGCAGGCACCACCGCTCAAACTCGACGGCTTCGTGCCGTCGGCGTTTGCCGGAGAGGAAAACAAGGGGCCGGATACCTCGATCCTCGTCAAGCTGCCAGTACCGGTGCTTATCCATTCCGGCGACCAGCTGCATTACGCGAACGACGAATTCCTCGGCTTGACCGGCTATGCGACGCTCAATGCCCTGGACGAGGCCGGCGGGCTCGGCGCGCTGTTTGCCGACCCTTATGCCGACGACGGCAGTTCGGACGGCGGCGACCGCGCTCTGCGGCTGAAAACGCGCGAAGGTCAGGAGTTTCCGATCGACGCGATTTTGCGCTCCGTCCCCTGGGGTAACGGCAAGGCGCTGATGCTGGTCGTACGCCGTTCCGGCGACGACGAAGCAGCAGCCATTCCACATGGCGCCGCCGAAGACCAAACGCAGCCGGATGTTTCCGAGCTCAAGGCACGCATTGCCGAAATGCGCACCATCATCGACACCGCCACCGACGGCGTCGTGCTGATCGGCCGTAACGGAACGATCCGTTCAATTAGCCGTCCGGCGGAAGCGCTGTTCGGCTTCGACAGCGACGAGGTGACCGGCAAACCGTTCGTCTCGCTGTTTGCGATCGAAAGCCAGCGCGCGGCGCGTGACTATCTCGAGGGGTTGTCGGAGCCCGGCGTTGCAAGCGTGATGAACGATGGCCGCGAGGTGATCGGGCGCGAGGCGCAGGGGCGTTTCATTCCGCTGTTCATGACCATCGGCAGGCTGCCCAACGACAGCGGCTTCTGTGCAGTGGTGCGCGATATCACCCAGTGGAAGCGGGCCGAAGAGGACTTGACCCAGGCGCGCGCGGTCGCCGAACGCGCCTCGTCGCAGAAGACCGATTTTCTGGCCCGCATCAGCCACGAGATCCGCACGCCGCTCAACGCCATAATCGGCTTTTCCGAGCTGATGGTCGACGAGAAATTCGGGCCGGTGGCCAATGACCGCTATCGCGACTATCTGCGCGACATCAACCGTTCGGGCAACCACGTGCTCGATCTGGTCAACGACCTGCTCGACATTTCGAAAATCGAGGCCGGTCAGCAGGAGATGGCCTATGAGGCGGTGTCGCTTAACGACACGCTGGCCGAAACCGTGGCGATGATGCAGCCGCAAGCCAACCGGGAACGCGTCATCATCCGCTCCAGCTTCGCCTCGCGGCTGCCGGAAGTGGTGGCCGATCTGCGCAGCGTGCGGCAGATCGCGCTCAACATCCTGTCGAACGCCGTCCGCTACACGCAGGCCGGCGGCCAGGTGATCGTGTCGACGGCTTACGAGATCTCCGGCGATGTCGTCATGCGCGTGCGCGATACCGGCATCGGCATGAGCCAGTCCGAGATCGAGCAGGCGCTGAAGCCGTTCAAGCAGATCAATGCGCTGAAGCGCGGCCGTGGCGACGGCACGGGTCTTGGGCTGCCGCTGACCAAGGCGATGGTCGAAGCGAACCGGGCCCGGTTCACCATCAACTCGACGCCCGGCGAGGGAACCCTGGTCGAAGTCGCCTTTCCCTCGACCCGCGTGCTCGCCGGTTAGCTATGGTTGCGCAAAGAAAAAAGGCGTCCAACAGGACGCCTTGAGAAATTGGAATTGCTGTCACAACGGGGCTTGAGCGAATCAGATCCTCTCGGGGCTAAGAGGAACGGGATTTCTCCCTCAAGTTACGCACGACTATTGATGCCGGGCCTTAACAAATCCTTACCGGCACGCCGGAAAATTTACCAATGTGTACCACTCATGAAATCTAGGTAAATTCCGAAGAGATAATTTGTTAACGACACCTGAGACCTCAAAACGGCTCCCACCTTGGATCCCGGGGTCAGTCGGCAAGCTGCGGCAGGTTGCGGAACAGCTCGAGCGCTTCGGGATTGGCGAGCGCTTCCTTGTTCTTGATGGCGCGACCGTGCACCATGTCGCGGACCGCGAGCTCGGTGATCTTGCCCGATTTGGTTCGCGGAATATCGCTGACGGCGACGATCTTGGCCGGCACGTGGCGCGGGCTCGCCCCGGTGCGGATTTTCGCGCGGATGCGTTTTTCCAGCTCGGCATCGAGCTCAACGCCGGCCGCCAGCCGCACGAACAGCACGACACGCACGTCATTGTCGAAATCCTGGCCGATGCACAGCGCTTCGAGGATTTCCGGCATCTGCTCGACCTGATTGTAGATCTCCGCCGTGCCGATCCTGACACCGCCCGGATTGAGCGTGGCGTCGGAACGGCCATGGATGATCAGGCCGCCATGGACGGTCCATTCGGCGAAATCGCCGTGGCACCAGACATCGTCGAAACGTTCGAAATAGGCGGCTTTGTATTTCCTGCCGTCAGGGTCGTTCCAGAAGCCGATCGGCATCGCCGGAAACGCCTTGGTGCAGACGAGCTCGCCCTTCTCCTGGCGGAGCGGGCGGCTGTCATCGTCCCAGACATCGACGGCAAGGCCGAGCCCGGGCCCTTGGATCTCGCCGGTCCATACCGGTTCGATCGGCACGCCGAGCACGAAGCAGGAGACGATATCGGTGCCGCCGGAGATCGAGGCGAGATGCACGTCCTTCTTGATGCCTTCATAGACGAAACGGAAATCTTCCGGCGACAGCGGCGAGCCGGTCGAGGAGATGGTGCGCACGCTGGAAAGATCATGCGTGCGGATCGGCTTCAGGCCGGCCTTGCGCACGGAATCGATGAATTTGGCCGAGGTGCCGAAATAGGTCATCTTTTCGGCATCGGCGAAGTCGAACAGCGCATTGCCGTCCGGGTAGAACGGCGAGCCGTCGTAGAGCAGCAAGGTGGCGCCCGATGCCAGGCCCGACACCAGCCAGTTCCACATCATCCAGCCGCAGGTGGTGAAGTAGAAGAAGCGGTCGCCGTCGAGCAGGCCGGCATGCAGCCGTTCTTCCTTGACGTGCTGGATCAGCGTTCCGCCGGCCGAATGGACAATGCATTTGGGAATGCCGGTCGTGCCCGATGAAAACAGGATGTACAGCGGATGCGAAAACGGCAGCCTTTCGTAGGCGACAGGCCTTGCGGCAAAGGGTGACAGCGCCTCTTCCAGCGCAGCCGCCTTGCCGATGGTCGCGGCGACGTCGAGCGAGGTGCCGAGATAGTCGACAATGAGGACTTTGCGGACGGTGGCGAGCTTGCCCGCCACGGCCGCGATCTTGTCGGCGACTTCGATCGCCTTGCCATTGTACCAGTAGCCGTCCGGCGCGATGAACACGACAGGCTCGATCTGGCCGAACCGGTCGAGAACCCCCTGCTCGCCGAAATCTGGGGAGCAGGACGACCAGACCGCGCCGATCGAGGCGGCCGCCAGCATCGCAGCAACGGTCTCCGGCATGTTGGGCATCATCGCGGCGATGCGGTCGCCCTTCTTCACCTTGAGCGACAGGAAAAGCTGCTGCAGGCGCGAGGTCAGCGCATGCAGCTCGTTCCAGGACAGCCGCCGCTCGACCTTATCCTCGCCGCGAAAGACGATTGCGTCGCCAAGCCCGGTTTTCTTGAGGAGATTCTCGGCGAAGTTCAGCTTTGCCTCAGGAAAGAAGGTCGCGCCGGGCATCTTGTTGCCATCGACCAGCACGCGTTCGCCCTTGTCGCCGACGATGCCACAAAAGTCCCAGACCAGGCTCCAGAAGGTCTCGCGGTGATCGATCGACCAGCGATGCAGGTCGGTATAGGAGGAGAAAGCCTCGCCGGCCATGCTCGCCGCGGCGTTCATGAAGGCAGTCATCGGCGCCGCGTCGATCTGCTCTTGCGTCGGGATCCAGAGCGGTGCGTCGTCAGCCATCAATGTTCCTCCTTAAAGCACGTCACGTTTGAAGAGATTCACGCGACGCGCTTTAAACTTTTGTCTTTATGCATGTCGTTTATCCCAAAACCGCTGCGCACTTTTGGGCGACATGCATTGGCATCGCTTATGCATATCGCGATACAGCAGAGCAAGATTTTGTTGGACCGCGCCGGTCAGGGTGTGCGCAAATGCCATCGCCGGGCCATAAAGACTTGAAATGCGTCAGCCGTCGGTTACACCCGTCGGGCGATTTTGTCGGAATGGAAGCATACGGGGCGATATGCCATCACCTTTGATCCGACGCGGAATATGGGCGATCGGCGCAGCCGTCATCGTCATCGCGCTGGTTGTCGCAGCTTTGCCGTTGATCGCCTCGACCCGTATCGTACGCGACCGTATCGCGTGGGAAATGAGCGCCTGGAGCGGTTTCAGGGTCACCATCGACGGCGCGCCGCGGATCGAGGTCTGGCCGAATTTCCGGGCGATCCTGAGCGACGTGACGCTGTCGCAATGGACAGAGACGGATGCGCCGCCCGTGGTCGAGGCCGAACGGGTCGAGGTCGACCTCTCAGCGATGGCGGCGCTGCGTGGCGATGTGGTGTTTTCGACGGCGCGGCTGGTACGACCGACGATCCGGGTTCAGCGTACTGCGAGCGGGTTTTTCCTGCCTGCGATTCCTAGCGGCGGGCGCATTACGCGTTCGATCGATGCTGCCCGCGCGGTGATCAACACAAATCCCGCCAAGCCGGATCTCGGCAAGCTGCCGACAGATCCGTTCGGCACCGTCGAGTTCAGGGACGGCCGCGTAGTGGCTGCCATCGGCGGCAAGGACCAGGAGATATTGAGCAGCCTGAGCGGCCAGGCGAACTGGGCCGCGATGAACAGCAATGCGACGCTGTCGGCGACCGGGATATGGCGCGGCGAAAGTGTTGCCATCGACGCCGCATCGCCGAACCCGCTCGTGCTGTTTGGTGGCGGCACAGCACCGGCCACATTTTCCTTCAAGGCGGCACCGGCCAGTTTTTCGTTCGACGGCCGCGCCAGCATGTCGGAGAACGGCTATTTCGACGGCCAGGCAACATTCGCCGCACCTTCGCTCCGACGCGTGCTCGAATGGTCGCAGGCCGGCATCGCGCCCGGTGCCGCAATCGGCTCGATCTCGGTTTCAAGCAAGATCACGGCGACGGCCGGGCGCGTCAAATTTGAAAACACGGCCCTGACCCTCGACAACAACCCGGGAATGGGTGCGCTGGACTTCACCTATGGTGAGGCACTGCCGGTGATCTCCGGCACACTTGCCTTCGATACGCTCGACCTCAGATCATTTCTCTCCGCCTTTACGCCGGTGCCATCCGCCGGCGGCACCGGCCCGGGCGAAATCGACACAAGCTTCGCCGACCGGATCAATCTCGATCTCAGGCTGTCGGCGGCGCATGCCACCGCCGGCGCCATCCAGCTTGCCGACGTCGCCGCCACCGCCCAGGTCAAGAACGGCCTTGCCGTCTTCGACATCTCGGATGCATCCGCCTTTGGCGGCAACGTCCAGAGCAGCGTCCGTTTCGACCGCAAGCCCGCCGGCACGGAAGTCGAGATCCGGCTGCTTGCTTCCGATATCGACGGCGGCGCTTTCGGCACCGCGGCCGGGATGACGCGGCTGGTGCCGATCGGCACTGGAACCGTTTCGGTCATCCTCAAGGGGCCTGGCAGAACCTGGGACTCGATTTTCGAAAACGCCAATGGCTCGCTGTCCGCGACGTTCGGCGCGGGTGCGCTGAGCCGGCTTAACCTGCCGGCGTTCCTCAAGCACACCGAACAGGGCGGATTCTTCGCGCTGGACGACGTCTCGGACGGAACGCTGCCGATCGACGGGGCCGAACTCAAGGCGAGCGTTTCGAACGGCGTGGCGCGCATCGACAAGGCCGAGGTGAATTCCGCGCAATACAAGATCTGGCTTTCCGGCATCGCATCCTATGCCGGACGCGGGCTGGCGCTGTCCGGCGGCATCGTCCAGCCGAGCCAGGCTGCCACGCAGACGAACGGCCAGGCGCCCAAGCAGTCGTCGTTCTTCGTCGGCGGCACGTGGAGCACGCCGTTCATCTCGCCGATAAGCCGCGGCGTTTCGGGAGAGTAGCGAGCCTTCAACCTCGCTGCGCCGCCTGCTCGTCGCGCTGGCGCTGCACCTCGCGGCGTTTGTTTGCGAGCGAAGCGATGATCACGCCAACTGCGACGACCGCGATCAGGATGGTGCAGGCTGCGTTGATTTCCGGCGTCACGCCAAGGCGGACCTGGCTGTAGATCTTCATCGGCAGCGTCGTGGCGCCGGGTCCCGAGGTGAAGCTGGCAATAACCAAATCATCGAGCGACAGCGTGAAGGCCAGCATCCAGCCGGAGACGATAGCCGGCATGATAACCGGCAGCGTGATCTGGAAGAAGGTCTTCACCGGTGGCGCACCGAGGTCCATCGCGGCCTCTTCCAGCGAACGATCGAAAGTGATCAGGCGCGACTGCACCACCACAGCGACGAAGCACATGGTTAGCGTGGTGTGGGCAAGCGTCACCGTCAGAAAGCCGCGGTCGAGGCCGACGGCGACGAAGAGCAGCAGCAGCGACAGGCCGGTGATGACTTCCGGCATGACCAGCGGCGCAAACACCATGCCGGAAAACAGAAGCCGGCCGCGAAAGCGCGTGTAGCGTGTCAAGGTGAGCGCCGCCAGCGTGCCGAGCACGGTCGCCACGCTTGCCGAGTTGACGCCGACGCGGGCCGTCACCCAGGTGGCGTCCATCAGACCCCGGTTGTGGAACAGCGACACGTACCATTTCGTCGAGAAGCCACCCCAGACGGTGACCAGCTTCGATTCGTTGAAAGAGAACACGACGAGCAGGACGATCGGCAGGTAAAGAAAGGCAAAGCCGAGCACGATCGAAATGATGTTGAAGCGGCTCCAGGTCGCGTTCATTGGTCCTGCTCCTGGGCGCGCGCCTGGGCTCGCTGGAAGAGCATGATCGGCACGATCAGCAGCAGCAGCAAGATGACGGCGACGGCGGAGGACACCGGCCAGTCACGGTTGGCGAAGAACTCGTTCCACAGCGTTCTGCCGATCATCAGCGTCTGCGAGCCGCCGAGCAGGTCGGGAATGACGAACTCGCCGACGGCGGGAATGAACACCAGCAGGCAGCCAGCGATGACGCCGGGCAGCGACAGGGGGAAGGTGATCTTCCAAAAGGCGCTGGTCGGCGGACAGCCGAGATCCTTGGCGGCCTCGATCAGAGAATGGTCCATCTTCTCCAAGGACGAATAGAGCGGCAGCACCATGAACGGCAGATAGGAGTAGACGATGCCGATGAAGATCGCCGTATAGGTGTTGAGGATGATCAGCGGTTGGCTGATGATGCCGGTGGCGAGCAGCAGCTGGTTGAGCAGGCCCTCGGGCTTGAGGATGCCGATCCAGGCGTAGACACGGATCAGGAACGAGGTCCAGAACGGCAGGATCACCAGCATCAGCAAGGTCGGGCGAATCGTCGCTGGGGCGCGCGCCATGCCATAGGCTACGGGATAGCCGACCAGCAATGTCAGGACCGTCGAGATGGCGGCGACGATGACGCTCGTCACATAGGCATTGAAATACAGCGCATCCTGCGTCAGCCAGGTATAGTTGTCGAAATTGAGCGCGCCGAATTCCGAGATAAACCCGGAAATGCCGCTGCGGAAATCGAGCACCGGCGTGTAGGGCGGCATGGCAATCGCTGTCTGCGATAGCGAAATCTTGAAGACGATGATGAACGGGACAAGAAAAAAGAACAGCAGCCAGAGATAGGGGATTATGATGACGAGCCGGCTAACGAAGGCCGCTCCCAGCCTGACCAAGGCGGATTTGCCGGCAGCGCTTGCCGGAGAGCTCGTTACGGCGGTGACAGCGGACATGATCAGCCCCTACCGCGTCAGCACGACGCCGGCGTCGGGGCGGAAAGAAACCCAGGCGCGGTCGTTCCAGGTCAATGGGTCCTCGGTGAGGCGTGCCGCGTTCATGGTGCTCGCCCGCACCACCTGACCGTCGTCCAGCCTGACGTGATAGACGGTCATGTCGCCGAGATAGGCTATGTCGTAGACCTCGCCCTCGATGGCGTTGACGGCACCGGCCGGTTTCGTGGAGGACACCTTGATCTTCTCCGGCCTGATGGCGAAGGTGACGGATGTTCCGGCGGCGGCACTGCCGGCATTTTCGGTCCGGATGGTGATGCCGTTGCCGGCATCGATGCTCGCGCTGCCGGCCTCGCCAGCCGCGATCTTGCCGTCGAACATATTCACATTGCCGACGAAGCCGGCGACGAAGCGGGAACCCGGCGCCTCGTAGACCTCGGCCGGCGTCGCCACCTGCATCACCTCGCCCTTGTCGATGATGGCGATGCGGTCGGCCATCGTCATCGCCTCTTCCTGATCATGGGTGACGACGACGAAGGTGAGGCCGAGGTTCTGCTGCAGGTCCATCAGCTCGAACTGGGTTTCCTCGCGCAGCTTCTTGTCCAGCGCACCAAGCGGCTCGTCGAGCAGAAGGACTTTCGGCCGCTTGGCCACCGAGCGCGCCAGCGCGACGCGCTGGCGCTGGCCACCCGACAATTGGTGCGGTTTGCGCTTGGCGAACTGCTCGAGCTTGACCAGCTTCAGCATCTCGGCGACGCGCTTGTCGATGTCGGCCTTGGCCATGCCTTCCTGCTTGAGGCCGAAGGCGATGTTGTTCTCCACCGTCATGTGCGGAAACAAGGCGTAGGACTGGAACATCATGTTGACCGGCCGCCGGTAGGGCGGAATGCCGCGCAGATCCTGGCCATCGAGCAGGATGCGGCCAGCGGTCGGCTCCTCGAAGCCGGCGAGCATCCTGAGCAGCGTCGATTTCCCGCAGCCTGAGGCCCCGAGCAAGGCAAAGAATTCGCGTTCGAAAATGGTCAGCGACAGGTTGTTGACCGCCGTGAACTCACCGAATTTCTTGGTGACGTTGTCGAACTGGATGTATGGCTTGGCGTTCGGATCGTTCCATGGCGCAAAATCCCTGCGGATGCTGCCAAGCGATTTCATGTCCCACTCCGTCCTGCTGCTTGCCCCATGAGAAAGCGGCCCCGGCAACGGCTGCCGGGGCCTGGTCAGATTGCTATTGGCCGGTGACGATCTTGGTCCAGGTGCGGGTGATGATACGCTGGGTCTTGGGATCGTAAGGCGATACGGTGTAGAGCTTCTGCAAGGTGGCTGCATCCGGATAGATCGCCGGATCTTCCAGGATCGCCTTGTCGATGAACTGCTGCGAAGCCTTGTTGCCGTTGGCGTACAGAACGGCATTTGATGATTTGGCGATCACTTCCGGCTTCATCATGTAGTTGAGGAATTCGTGTGCCTCGGCGACGTGCGGTGCATCGGCCGGTATCGCCATCTGATCAAACCATATCTGCGCCCCTTCCTTCGGCACGGAGTAGCCGATTTCGACACCCTGCTTGGCTTCATCGGCGCGATCGCGCGCCTGGAAGATGTCGCCCGAGAAGCCGACCGCCAGGCAGATATCGCCGTTGGCCAGGGCGTTGATGTATTCGGAAGAGTGGAACTTGCGGATGTAGGGCCGGACCTTGAGCAGAGCCTCCTCGGCCTTGGCGATATCGTCGGCAGACGTGCTGTTCGGGTCAAGACCGAGATATTTCAATGCAGCCGGTATCATGTCCGCCGGCGAGTCCAGCACATGAACGCCGCAATCATTGAGCTTCTTCAGTGTGTCTGGATTGAAGAAAACATCCCAGCTGTCGATCTTGTCGGAGCCAAGTGCCGCCTGCACTTTCTTGATGTTGTAGCCAATTCCGACCGTTCCCCACATATAGTTGACCGAATATTCGTTGCCGGGGTCGTATTCATTGGTCCGCTCCGAAATAACATCCCACATGTTGGAAATATTCGGCAGTTTCGATTTGTCGAGCTTCTGGAACACACCCGCCTGGATCTGGCGTGCAAGGAAATTGCCGCTGGGCACGACGACATCGTAGCCGCTGCCGCCGGCGAGCAGTTTCGTTTCCAGGATCTCGTTGGAATCGAAAGTGTCGTAGACGACCTTGATGCCGGTTTCCTTGGTGAAGTCGTCGATGATCGAACTGTCGATATAGTCCGACCAGTTGAAGACGTTGACGACGCGATCCTCGGCATGCGCGCCCAAGGTGAAAACTGCCAGAAACGCCGAAGTCGCCGAAAGCCAGAGCGCTTTGCGGGTCATGCTATTCTCCTTTGATGAGTGTTCCGTCGCCAGTTCGTCGCGGCGTCCGCGCGGCTGGGCATTTGCTTCAAGGTATTGGGCTTGCAGGCAGGCGACAAGCGCGAATTGCCGGCGCCATTATCGTTCGGCGGCGAGCCGACAGCGAAGACCTGGCGTGGCGTCGGTGGTGTTCCGACGCCGTCGGAAGCTTTCGCTACGGCGCGGGCAGGGAGACGACGATATTGTCCGGCCTCGATGCGGCCGGCATGGAGACTTGGCAAGATACGCCTGTCTTGTTGTTGCCGTGATCGCAGCCTGCCCGCGCGGCTGCGACGTTGTCAATGGTTCATCTCGCTTTGACGCGCGCACTGCATCAATTAGGTGACGGCACACCGGTGACGCCCGCTCGCGCGGGCCGCGTCTGACGCTTGAACTCGAGCCCGATATGGACGAGCAGCGCGGTGACCACGACCGCACCGCCGACGATGGTGCGCGCCGACGGCACCTCGGAATGGATGAGCCAGACCCAGATCGGGCCAAGGATCGGTTCGAACGTGCCGAGCAGCGCCGCGACGGCGGCCGGAACAAGCCGGGCTCCGGTGGCGAAGAAGGCGAGACCGAGTCCCAGATTGATCACGCCAAAGGCAAAGAGGAAGCCCATATCGTGGCTGGAGACGCCCAGCGCCGACGCCTGCGATGCCGCAAAGGCGGCCGCCAGCATCGTGCCGAGGCAGGTCGCCGGCGTCATCCGCACATGGGCAAAGCGGCGCGTGATGACGGTGGCAATCGAGAACATGACGGCGATGAGCAGCGCCAGCCCGTCGCCGATCGGCGACACCGCGCCATAGAGCGATTCCGACACCATGATGGCGACGCCGACAATGACGGCGGCGATCGCCACCCAGGTCGCCACCGCCACCCGTTCGCGAAACAGCGCCCAGGCAAACAGCGCCGCCAGAAGCGGCACGCCGGCCTGCATCAATAGGATGTTGGCGACCGTGGTATAGGCAAGCGCCACGACGAAAGAGGTCGACGCCGTGGCGAAGCAGAACGCCACCGCAAGGCCGGCCAGGCCCATGCCGCGAAACAGCTTCAGCGTGCCACGCCAGCCGTCGCGCCAGACCATGAAGCAGAGCAGGAAGGCGGCGGCCCAGACCGAGCGCCAGAACACCACCGTCCAGCTGTCGGCGTTGTCGATGAAGCGCGCAATGCTGCCGCCGAAGCTCCACATCAACGCCGACAGGAATACCAGCAGGAAGCCGACGCGTTCCCCTTGCGGCGACACGATCGGCGAAGCGGCAACCGGAGATGATGCGGTATCGGTCATGGGTACGACTGTCGGCGAATTCGGAGCAGCACGATGTGCAATGGACGACAGAGACGTGCCTCATTCGCGTAACGCAAAGCAGAAGGCCGGGCGTGATCCAGTTCGATGTTCCGTTTGGCGCACTGATGAGGGCGCCTCGCCCCTCGCCCGGCGATGATCCGAGGCGACTTGTCGATGATGCGTTACGAGGTGCTCTTGTTGCCGCGGATAAAACGCCAGAGACCGGCCAGCGGAATCAGCAGGAGCAGGCCAAACTTTTTCAGCGCGATCAGCGCCACGACCAGAAAACCTGCTTTCGCCGCCAGCTTGCCGGCAATCAGGCCACCGACGCCAATCGCCGCAACCGTATCGACGCCCGGCACGAAATCGGCGTATGTCTTGCCGGTATTGAAGTCCGCGAGACCAAGCACTTCATCCAGGCTTTGCCTTATCTCCGGCAATTGTTCCACCGTCGCGATATAGCTCATCACGAAGACGCCCTCCCTGCCAAGGAAACGGACGTCGTAGTTGAGCGTATGGGCGGCATCGTTGCCAAATTGCAGCTCCTTGGCCCAGTGCAGGCGCTTGTGGGCCGCATCATAAACGGGCGGCGACGCCCAGCCGATCAGCGTAATGGGCGCATAGCCATCCTTTACCCTCTGATCGTTGCCGGACAGAGTGTCTGACTGCATGTTGCGCAGCAGTTCATTGTAATCGATGGACGCGGCGTCGCTGTCGTCGACGTAACCGATCTTTTCCCAGCGAAGCTCTATCCCCCAATTGTTGTCGGCAATGGGATCATGGGAGACTGGAAAGATCATGCCGAGGGCATCGGAACCAGAGTCGGGCGGATTGCCCCAGGCTTCGGTGAGGACGGAGAGCGTGTCCTTCTTGTCCAGAAAATAGAACTTGTCCTTGAGGTCGAGATGGATGCCTTCGGCAAGATTTATCGCGCCGGTCTTCGGATCGATCTTGTCCAGGAACGCCTTGCCGGCATCATTGTAGTGTTGATAGGAATTGAAGAAATCCGAGGACTTTTCAGCCAATGCGGGATCGGCCGAAAACGCGAGCGCCAAGCCAAGCCAAAAAACTGTCCTGCCCATCATTGATCCCCCGACCGTTGCGCAGTTCTTTTTTTGATACCGTACCGTCAATGCTGAATCAATATTCGGGCTGAATCAATATTTTGGCTGAATCAATATTTTGGCCGGCAACCGCGAACCAGCTTACTGGTTGCCGCCGCAGGAACAGATGAGGTCCTTTGGTCGAAGATTCAGCCGCAATATTGCTGGAGCCGAATCACTGGAAATCGAACGCCGACAGTCCCGTGACCATCTCGTCGAGGCCGAGCGGGCGTGTAACGGGTGGCTCGGCGCGGGCGAGGCAGCCGATGCGTTCGCACAGCCGGCAGGCAGGGCCGACCGGTGTCGCCAGCGCAGCGGCGCTCTGTCCGGTCTTGCCGATGGCGGCCGGCCCCGGCAATGCCGCTCCATAGACGACCTCGTCGCGAAAACCGATGTCGCAGCCGAGCAACAGCGCGGTGCGCCGCGGGCGCTCGGCAAACGAGCCCTGCGGCCCTTCGAGCGTGCGGGCCATGCAGAGGAACGCCGCGCCGTCGGGCATTTCCACTGCCTCGACCAGGATCTGGCCGGGCTGGGCGAAGGCGGCATGGACCGGCAGCTTCGGACAGCCGCCGCCGAAGCGGCTTTGCGGAAAGCCGTGGCTGCCCGCCTTGCGGAACCGATTGCCGGCACTGTCGACCTCGAGCATGAAGAACGGCACACCCGACGCACCCGGCCGCTGCAGCGTGGTCAGCCGGTTCGCCGCCTGCTCGAAGGAAACGCCGAAGCGCGACCGCAACATGTCTATATCGTAGCGGGTGCGGACCGCAGCGGCGTGAAAAGGCTGATAGGGCATGATCAGAGCGTGCGCGGCATAGCGGCCGAGCTCGAAACGCGCCAGCCGGCGGGCTTCGTCCGTGGTCAGCTTCAGCGCCTGGATCTCGGCGGCGACAGCGACGCTCATGCGGATCAGGCAGGCCTCCATAGCCACCTCGCGCAGCTGATCGAATGGCGACAGCCGCTCGGACAGGAACAGGCGTTGCGAGTGACGGTCATAGCGACGGCGCCAGTTGGGCATGGTGGCGACCGGCAGTACCTTGACGACGATGCCGAATTCACGCCGCAGCCAAGCCTTCAACGCACTGAACAGATCGTCGCCAGGATCGAGCACCGACGTGAATGCCTCGGCTTCCTCTTCGAGCGCGGCAAAATGATTCGGCCGGCGTTCGAAAATCTCATGCACCTCGTCGATCGGCAGCCGGGCACCGGAGAGTGCGGTCGCCTTGCCCTCACGCGCGAGCAGCTCGTTGATATCCGACAATCGCTCGGCCTGCTCGCGATAGGCGCGAAACAGCTTTATGACAGCGGCGGAAGCGTTTGGCGCCGCCTCGGCAAGCTCGATGAGTTCCTGGTCGCCCGGCAGTTCGCCGGCCAGCAACGGATCTGAAAACACTTCCTTCAAATCGGCGACCGACCCCCTCGCCTCGCCCTGCAATTCATGTGGGTCGACCTTGTAGACGGTTGCCAGCCTCAGGATCAGTTGCACCGTCAGCGGCCGCTGGTTGCGCTCGATGAGATTGAGATAGGACGGCGAGATGCCGAGCCCTTCGGCCATCGCCGTCTGGGTCAGCCCCTTGGCGTTGCGGATGCGACGAATGCGCGGCCCGGCAAAGATTTTGTGGTCGGCCAATCGAGTTTCCTTGACAGAAATTTACATCCGCCGATGGCATGGCTGTCTTTACAATCATGACATATTTACAGCTCTCATCAGTCAAACACAACACAGGTTTTCCCTTATTTTATGACTGATCAGGAGGTTTACCTCGCTTGCGTCGTGCCGACGTGTAAATGATGTCACACATATGGCGCACATATTTTCCCTCTGCGACGCCTTCCTAAACCGGCATCAAAACCGCCTGGAGTGATCAATGACCAACTTTTACAACCTCGTCCCGTCGGCGCCGCAAGGCCGCTTTGATGGCATCGAAAGGCCCTATTCGCCGGACGACGTGAAGCGGCTGCGCGGCTCGGTGCAGATCCGGCAGAGCCTCGCCGAAATGGGGGCAAACCGGCTGTGGCAGCTCATCCATGAAGAGGATTTCGTCAACGCGCTGGGTGCCATGTCGGGCAACCAGGCGATGCAGCAGGTGCGGGCCGGGCTGAAAGCGATCTATCTGTCAGGATGGCAGGTCGCCGCCGATGCCAACACCGCTTCCGCCATGTACCCGGACCAGTCGCTTTATCCCGCAAATGCCGCGCCCGAACTGGTCAAGCGCATAAACCGCACCTTACAGCGCGCCGACCAGATCGAGACTTCGGAAGGCAACGGGCTGTCGGTCGACACCTGGTTCGCGCCGATCGTCGCCGACGCGGAAGCCGGCTTCGGCGGGCCGCTCAACGCCTTCGAGATCATGAAGGCGTTCATCGAGGCGGGTGCGGCCGGCGTCCATTACGAGGACCAGCTGGCTTCGGAGAAGAAATGCGGCCATCTCGGCGGCAAGGTACTGATCCCGACCGCCGCACACATCCGCAACCTCAACGCCGCGCGGCTTGCCGCCGACGTCATGGGCACGCCGACGCTGGTCGTGGCGCGCACCGACGCTGAAGCGGCACAGCTCTTGACCTCCGACATCGATGAGCGCGACCAGCCCTTCGTCGATTATGGCGCCGGCCGCACCGCGGAGGGCTTCTATCGTGTCAGCAACGGCATCGAGCCCTGCATCGCCCGCGCCGTCGCATACGCGCCCTATGCGGACCTGATCTGGTGCGAGACCTCCAAGCCCGATCTGGCGCAGGCCAGGACGTTTGCCGAGGGTGTGCGCAAGCACCATCCGGGCAAGCTGCTTGCCTATAATTGCTCGCCGTCTTTCAACTGGAAGAAGAATCTCGACGACGCAACGATCGCGAAGTTCCAGAAGGAACTCGGCGCCATGGGTTACAAGTTCCAGTTCATTACGCTGGCAGGTTTCCACCAGCTCAACTTCGGCATGTTCGAGCTCGCCCGCGGCTACAAGGAGCGGCAGATGGCCGCCTATTCGGAACTGCAGCAGGCGGAATTCGCCGCGGAAGCCAATGGCTATACCGCCACCAAGCACCAGCGCGAGGTCGGCACCGGCTATTTCGATGCCGTCTCGATGGCGATCACCGGTGGCCAGTCTTCGACCACGGCCATGCAGGGATCGACCGAGCGCGCCCAATTCAGGCCGGCGGCGGAATAGCAGACGAACAGAGGGAACGCCCAAACGGGCATGGCAACACAACAGGCATGGCAACACAGGGAGAAGGCCAATGGCATCGATAAGCCGCGTCAAGGAACGGGCCGAAGAGCAGGCCACCAGCATGAATGTCGACCAGCAGGCGACCATCCGCATGCTGGCGAACGATCTGCACAGGCTCAATCAGTCGGTGATGAAGGCGGTCGAGGCAGGCGTCTCGGTCGAACTGGTGCGCTCGGCACGGCACCATGGCGGCGACGGCAACTGGGGCGATCTGCTGATCCCGGTCATCGTCACACAGCGGAGCCACGACAGACAAACTCGATAGCACCGCGCCTCTTTTGAGCGCATGCTATCGCACCTTGCACGCCGCGGCTTTGCCTAATCCGGCAGAGCCGCTAATGCAACGATTTCAATGACAAGATCAGGCTGCGCAAGCGCTGCAACGCCAATAACTTCCGAGGGCGGCGGGTTGTTGTAGCTGCAGTGCTTCGGGCAGTGCACGGCAAAGAATTCGTCCAAGACGTCCAAGCGAAAAATTGGGCGAGCTCAGCACGCCGCCATCTGGAAATGGCCCCTTAACAAAGAAGGTCAGCCGGATGAGATGCTCGAGCGCACTGCCAAGCTCCTCCAGGTCTGATTTGATATTGGTGAGAATTGCGCGCCACTGTGCCGCTGCATCGCCAATGGCGGCGCCGCCGCTTTTGCCGATCGGATCGTAGTCCTCGGCCGTCGCGGTGTTTCCGGAAAGGTAGACAAACCCCTTTGCGCCGGTAACGACCGTACCCTTTCCCCATGGCATCAACCGGCCATTTTTGAATTTCTTGTGAGTCACGAGTTCCATCGTCATCTCCCGTCGGTCAAAGAGACGTGCTTAGCCAACGAGGAAGGGTAGTCCGGCGAGGCGATACGACAAGCTCGCGACAGGCCCGACTCGCCTTCGTCCAACCTTACGTCAACCCGGCTACGGCTGCGAGTTCGTGCGTTCGCGCTGCAAAGCCAAACTTAGCTGAGCCTGCCCGGTTGTGGTGGGAACTTCTTCTTCGGGCGGCGGCAAAGAAAAGCACTTAATTTTAATTTTAATGTTTCTTGCGATATTCTCCTGATACGCCATTTGAGCTTGACATGAGCAGTGATCTCACGCCAATTACCTCTCGAGTTTCAACCCTGCATTGAAACATTGAACAACGGCCTGCCCCGCCATGTGCCCAGCGAATCGCGATATCGAGACTGCAAAACAGCTGCCTTTCGTCAGTCGGGACATGGAGACGCGGATGGTCCCGGATTTCTCGCGGGTGCTGGTGGTCGGAAAATCACCGATCAACCGCGTCGTGGTTTCAAAAATCGTCGAGCGGTCCGGCCTCAAACCGATCTCGGAAACTCCCGAAACCGCGGCAAAGGCCTTGCACGCGCTGATTCCTGGGACTGTCGTTCTCGACGGCGGTGCGGAGAATGGGGACTGCGACGCCTTGCTGTCGGGTATCGATGCACTGCGAAGGGCGTCAGGCAGATCGCTTCCGTCGGTGATCCTGCTTTCAGTCAAGACCGGCACGCCGGAGAGCCTGGGCCTGTCCAGCGTCTTCGATGCAGTGGTCGTCAAGCCGATCACCACCGAACGGCTGCAGCCGGTGATCGACCGGCTGATCGCAATTAGCCGCAATTGACGCCTACCGTGATGCCTCGGCTGCAGACCTGATCAATCAATCTCGCCGATACGCTCGATCAAGCCCGGCAGTTCACCGAGATTGGCTATCTGGCGAAAGCGCGGTGCCGAGACCGGCGGCTCGACATGTTCCAGCACCCAGGTCAGATCATGCGGAACGTGGATGCCCCAACTGCCGGCTTCGATGGCCGGTACGACGTCCGATTTGAGCGAGTTGCCGACCATCATACCCTTTTCCGGGCCGTCGCCGTGGCGGCTGAAGATGCGGGTATAGGTGGCCGCGCTCTTGTCGCTGACGATCTCGACGGCATCAAACAGCTCGCCCAGGCCGGATTGCGCGAGCTTGCGTTCCTGGTCGAACAGGTCGCCCTTGGTGATCAGCACCAGGCGGTAAGCGCCGGCCAGCTTTTCCACGGTCTCGCGCGCATGCGGAAGCGGCTCGATCGGATGGCTGAGCATCTCGCGGCCCGCGGCGAGAATTTCAGCAATGGTTGAGGCAGGCACCTGGCCTTCGGTGACCTCGATCGCCGTCTCGATCATCGACAGGGTGAACCCCTTGATGCCGAAGCCGTAGACCGCGAGGTTGCGCTTCTCGGCCTCCAGCAATCTTGCCGAAATCCGATCCTCCTCGGCGTGGTCGGCGAGCAGCGCGGCGAGGCGCTGCTCGGTCACGCGGAAGAACTGTTCGTTCTGCCACAGCGTGTCGTCGGCATCGAAGCCGATCGTTGTCAGTTTGCGGCTGTGTTGCATGGGGACCATTAATTGCAGCGTTGCGGGACGCCGACCCTAGACCAGGAGGCTTTTGTCCGGAAGTCGTTGTGTTCCCCGGTTATCGAGGCGGACGCCAGCCGGCTCCCCTTCCCTTTCGTCGTCGGCAACGGCTATACTCCACAATCTGCAACAAATCTGGTGATTGATGCCGCCTGCAAAAAAGGAAGTCCGTCCGTCGAGCCGCGGAGGACGCGCCCGCACGCCTGCCTTCGTGAAAAACCAACGTGGCGTCAAGAACTGGAAGGAAGTCAGCGCCTGGCTGGAATGGCGCGGCATCGAAGATATCGAATGCATCACACCCGACCAGGCCGGGGTTGCGCGCGGCAAGATGATGCCATCGAAGAAGTTCACCTCCAACACCTCGCTGGCGCTGCCTTCGGCGGTGTTCATGACAACGATTTCCGGCGGCTATCCGGAGGACGGCAACGGCTTCCACTATCCGGAGGACGACGGCGACCTCAAGCTGATGCCTGACCTCTCGACGCTGACGGTGGTGCCGTGGGAGGAGGACCCTACCGCGGCGGTTATCTGCGACCTCGTCCACCAGGACGGCCGCTCGGTCGAGTTCACGCCGCGCAACGTGCTGAAGCGCGTGCTTGCCGCCTATGACAAGCGTGGGCTCAGGCCGGTCGTGGCACCCGAGATCGAGTTCTACCTGGTGCGCAAGAACCCCGATCCGGACTATCCGCTGACCCCGCCGGTAGGTCGATCGGGACGGCCGATCGGCGGCGGCGCCGGCTATTCGATCGCCGGGGTTAACGAATTCGACGAATTGATCGACGACATCTACCATTTCTCCGAAAGCCAGGGCCTGGAGATCGACACGCTGATCCACGAGGAGGGCGCCGGCCAGCTCGAAATCAATCTGCGTCACGGCGATCCGATCGAGCTCGCCGACCAGGTGTTCATGTTCAAGCGAACCATCCGCGAGGCGGCGCTCAAGCACGAGATCTACGCCACGTTTATGGCCAAGCCGATCCAAGGGCAGCCCGGTTCGGCCATGCATATCCATCAGTCGATCATCGACAAGAAGACCGGCAAGAACGTTTTTTCGGCGGAGGACGGCTCGGAGACCGAGGCCTTCTTCCATTTCATCGGCGGCATGCAGAAACATGTGCCCAACGCGCTGGTGATGTTTGCGCCCTACGTCAATTCCTACCGGCGGCTGACGCAGTCGGCCTCGGCGCCGGTCAACAACAAATGGGGCTACGACAACCGCACCACGGCCTTCCGCGTGCCCCGCTCCGACCCGGCGGCGCGGCGCGTCGAGAACCGCATCCCCTCCTCCGACGCCAACCCCTATCTGGCGCTGGCGGCATCGCTTGCCTGCGGGCTGATCGGCATGACCAACAAGATCAAGGCCGAGCCGCCGGTTCTGACGACCGCCAACGAAGACCAGATCGACCTGCCGCGCAGCCTGCTCGAAGCCGTCGACCTGTTCGAGGCTGACGAAGAACTCGGCGCGCTGCTCGGCAAGTCATTTGCCGCCACCTATGCGGCGATCAAGCGAGCGGAATTCGAGACCTTCATGGAAGTGATCAGCCCGTGGGAGAGGGAGTATTTGCTGCTGAATGTGTAGTGGGGAAGTAGGGGAGTAGGGGAGTAGGGGAGTAGGGGAGTAGGGCTGGAGGGGAGTAGTTGAGTATACTAGAACGGGAGACCGTTCTGAGGGGACTACCGACGAGACTGGATGATCTCGGG